>JAGPBF010000070.1 GCA_018063505.1 Rhodoferax sp. | reverse complement strand
TCCTCGGCCAGGATCTCCTCGGCGGACTTGTCGCGCTCGACCGAGAACGGCTGGTCGCGATGCCCGGTCAGGAAACCGATGCGCTTGATCAGTTCGGACAAGGTCTGCATCAACAAGACAGCAAAACCGAGCGGGATCAACCCAATGACCGGCCAGCGGATCAGGCCGCCGGCATTCTGGCTCATCTCGCCGCTGTCATAGGCACGCATGAAATAGGGCCAGGCCAGATCGATCATGATCCAGGCCAATGGAATCGTGAACACCACCATGCCGATGACGTCGATGATCGCGTTGGTGCGTTTGGAGAATCGCGACGATATGAAGTCGATGCGCACATGGTCGTTCTTGAGCATCACGTAACCGACACCGAGCATGAAAACGGCGGCAAACAGGTACCACTGGATTTCCAGCGCCGAGTTGGAGCCGATGTTGAAGGCCTTGCGCAGCACCGCATTGACGGCGCTGATCACGGTGGCGGCAAGGATCAGCCAGCCGATCAGCTTGCCAATGCCAAGACTGATCGCGTCGATCAACCTGGAAAGGGATAACAGGGCAGACATAGGTTCTCCGGAAATTCACGTCAAAAGACAGCCAGGCGCATCTTCGTTGCGCACAAGAGCGCGGCGGTGCCCGCAGCGAAGCCGCAGCGATCAGGTCAGCTCCAAAGGTTAACCGCTGACGGACCGAAATCAGCGATTGAAATGCGCTAACTGACTAGGGAAAACACTGGCTTTTCATGTCAACCGTTTGGCAACTGTCGGTCAGGCAACAATCTTGAGTGGCGGGCGCCCCGCCTCGACCAGATCCGCAAAGCGCGCCTTGACGGACAGCGCGATTCCGGCTGCGTCGAGTCCGTGCATGGCCATCAGCCGGGCCGGGTCACCATGCTCGATGAAAACATCGGGCAGGCCCAGCTGCAACAGCGGCTTGAGCAGTTCGCCTGCCTGCAGGGCTTCGCCCACCGCACTGCCGGCACCACCCATTACCGCACCATCTTCTATCGTGACCAGGGCGTCGTGGGTGCGGGCCACCTGCAACAGCAACTCCAGGTCCAGCGGCTTGGCCCAGCGCATGTTGACGACCGTCGCATCGAACTGTGCCGCCGCTTCCAGCGCCGGATACAGCAAGGTGCCGAAGACCAGAATCGCGATGCCGCGGCCCTGGCGCCGCAGTTCGCCGCGGCCATATGGCAAGGCCAGCAGATCGTCGCGGGTGGCAACGCCGGCACCTGCGCCGCGCGGGTACCGCACCGCAACCGGATGGTCACGCGTGTAGGCGCTGCTGAGCAGCTGTCGGCATTCGCCTTCGTCGGCCGGACAGGCAATACCCATGTTGGGAATGCAGCGCAGATAGGCGATGTCGTACGCGCCGGCGTGCGTGGCGCCATCGGCACCCACCAGACCTGCCCGGTCCAGCGCAAACACCACCGGCAGATTCTGGATCGCCACGTCGTGGATCAGCTGGTCGTAGGCCCGCTGCAGGAAGGTCGAGTAGATCGCCACCACCGGCTTGAGTCCCTCGCAGGCCAGGCCGGCGGCAAAGGTGACGGCGTGTTGCTCGGCAATACCGACATCGAAATAGCGCTTCGGGAACCGCTTCTCGAATTCGACCAGACCAGATCCTTCGCGCATTGCCGGTGTGATGCCGACCAGCCGCACGTCTTGCTCCGCCATGTCGCACAACCACTGCCCGAACACCTGGGTAAAGGTCGGCTTGGCCGGCACGGCAGATTTCTGCAGCCCCACTGCGGGATTGAACTTGCCCGGCCCGTGGTAGGCCACCGGATCGGCCTCCGCCAGCTTGTAACCCTGGCCCTTCTTGGTCACCACGTGCAGGAATTGCGGGCCATCGAGATGGCGGATGTTTTCCAGCGTCGGGATCAGCGACTCCAGGTCGTGGCCGTCGATCGGCCCGGTGTAGTTGAAGCCGAATTTCTCGAACAAGGTGGCCGGCAATACCATGCCCTTGGCCTGTTCCTCGAAGCGCTTGGCCAATTCGAAAAGCGGTGGCGCGCCCTTGAGCACTGTCTTGCCGACATTCTTGGCCGCCGCATAGAACTGCCCGGTCATCAGCTGCGCCAGGTAGCGGTTCAGTGCGCCCACTGGCGGGCTGATGCTCATGTCGTTGTCGTTGAGGATGACCAGCAGCTTGCAGTCGGCGATACCGGCATTGTTGAGTGCCTCGAATGCCATGCCGGCGGTCAGCGCACCGTCTCCGATGATGGCCACACTGTGCCGGTCCTCACCCTTGATCCGGGCGGCCAGCGCCATGCCCAATGCAGCCGAGATAGAGGTGCTGGAATGGGCCGTGCCGAAGGCGTCGTATGCGCTCTCGCCGCGTTGCGGAAAACCGCTCAGGCCACCGAGCTGGCGCAGGGTATCCATCCGATGGCGACGCCCGGTCAGGATCTTGTGCGGATAGGTCTGGTGGCCCACGTCCCATACCAGCCGGTCCTCGGGCGTGTTGAACACGTAATGCAAGGCCACCGACAACTCGACCGTACCGAGGTTGGAACTCAGGTGTCCGCCAGTCCTGGACACGCTGTGCAGCAGGAACGCGCGCAGCTGACTGGCCAGCGCTGCGAGCTGGCCGCGCGGCATGCGGCGCAGGTCGGAAGGATCTGCGATGTTCTTGAGCAGGGGATAGTCGGTGTCGGACATCGGCATCCTTCAGTTCGATCGGTTGACCACCATGTCGGCCAGTGCGCGCAAGGCCGCATCATGAGGCAGTGCGGCGCGCCCGAGTGCCGCCAGCGCCTGCGCCAGCAGTTCGCCCGCATAAGCACGTGAACGCGCGAGCCCGAGCACGGATACATACGTGGGTTTCTCGGCCGCCGCATCCTTGCCGGCAGTCTTGCCCAGTGTGGCGGAGTCTGCAGTAACGTCCAGGATATCGTCGACCACCTGGAACGCCAGACCAATGGCAGCGCCGTAGTCTTCCAGGGCCAGCCATTGTGCCGCCGTCGGCCGACCGCAGGCAGCCCCCATCAACACGCTGCCCTTGAGCAGGGCGCCGGTCTTGAGCTCATGCATGTCACGCAACTGCTTTTCGCTCAGTGCGAATCCGACGCTGGCCAGATCGATCGCCTGTCCGCCGGCCATGCCTGCGCTGCCTGCGGCGCGGGCCAGCAGGTGGCAAAAGCGGGCCTGCATCGCAAACGGAACCTGGGTCTCGGAGTCGGGTGTCAGCAGTTCGAATGCCAGCGCCTGCAACGCATCGCCGGCCAGCAAGGCGGTGGCCTCGCCGAAAGCCACGTGCACCGTCGGCTTGCCACGGCGCAACACGTCGTTGTCCATGCAGGGCATGTCGTCATGCACCAGTGAATACGCGTGAATCAGCTCGACCGCACAAGCAGCGCGCAAGGCGGCACTGCCGTGGCCATCGAGTCCTTCGGATGCCGCCAGCACCAGCAGCGGGCGCAGGCGCTTGCCGCCATCGAGCACCGCATACCGCATGGCATGCACCAGTGCCGCAGGTGCGCCATGGTCCAGCCCTTGCGGCGCATCCGAGGTGACCCACTGGCCCAGCGCCGCTTCGACCCGTTCCAGGCGCCGTGCCATCCAGTCGTTCAGGTCGATGGCAGCGGATTGCGAGGGCGACAAGCTCACTCTGGCATCCATGTCTTGAGGGTTCCGGCGTCCAGGACACTGATCTGGTTTTCAACCGCCTGCAGCTTGTCGCGGCAAAACTGCAGCAGCTGCGCGCCACGCTGGTAACCGCTGAGCAGTTCCTCCAGCGGCATGTCGCCCGATTCGAGCCGGCCCACGAGTTGTTCGAGCTCCTTCAGGGCGGCTTCGTAACTGGCCGGCGTCGCATCGGCAGCGGAGTTTGCAGGGGCCTTGGCCATGGTTTGAAATCGTTCGGGAAACGCACTATTTTAGGCGCATGGCAACCTGCGGCCGATCCAGGGTCCGGCCCGACCGGGAATGGCCCCAGCCTGCGCTCGTCGGCCCGGCCCTTGGGCAGTGCGGCGCAGGTACAATCGCAGGCTTTCCCCGCCGGCCCGCGCGGATCTTCTTTTCTTGTGACCGAGGTTTGCCGCCGCAAGCACGGTTGTCTTCTCCCTGTGGGGAGCATTTAGGTCAGGGCCCCCATGTCTGATTTAAGTCTTCGACTGCAGCAGTCCGCCAGCCAGCTACCCGTCCACAGCTACTTCGACGACGCCATCTACCGTGTCGAACAGCAGCGGATCTTCCAGGCGCAATCGCGTTACGTCGGCCATGTAAGGTCGGTGCCCGAAATTGGCGACTACTACACCCTGCCGCAGGAATCGGCCGGCCGCGCGCTGGTGCGCGCGCCCACCGGTGTGCAGCTGATCTCCAATGTGTGCCGGCACCGCCAGGCGCTGATACTGCAGGGACGCGGCAGTCTTCTGACCCAGCAGCCGGGCAGCGCTGCCGGCAATCTGGTGTGCCCGCTGCACCGCTGGACCTATAGCGGCGGAAGTGCCGACACCAAGGCCGGCACCCTGCTCGGGGCTCCCCATTTTGCGCAAGACCCCTGCCTGAATCTGGAGAACTACCCGCTTCAGGAATGGAACGGCCTGTTGTTCGAGCCACCAAAGTTATCCGTCGCTGCCGCCGCAACAGACATGCCACGCTCGCGGGTTGCAGCCGACCTGGCACGCCTGGGCCCGATCGCCGACCTCGACTTCTCCAGCCATGTGCTCGACCATGTGCAGCTGCACGAATGCAACTACAACTGGAAAACTTTCATCGAGGTCTACCTGGAGGACTACCACGTAGGCCCGTTCCACCCCGGGTTGGGCAGCTTCGTGACCTGCGAAGACCTGCGCTGGGAGTTCGGCGAGCACTACTGCGTGCAGACGGTGGGCGTGGCCAACCGGCTGGGCAAGGCCGGCAGCCCGGTCTATGAGCGCTGGCAGGAGTCGCTGTTGAACTACCGTGACGGCAAGCCACCGAAATACGGCGCAATCTGGCTGGCGTATTACCCGCACACCATGGTCGAGTGGTATCCCCATGTGCTGACCGTCTCGACGCTGTATCCCCGGGGACCGGACAAGACGCTCAATGTCGTCGAGTTCTATTACCCCGAAGAGATCGCGGCGTTCGAGCGCGACTTCGTCCAGGCGCAGCAGGCCGCCTACATGGAGACCTGCGTCGAGGACGACGAGATCGCGCTTCGCATGGACGCCGGACGACGCGCCCTGATGCAGCGCGGCGTCAACGAACGCGGCCCCTACCAGAGCCCGATGGAAGACGGCATGCAGCACTTCCACGAGTGGTACCGCGGTGTGATCGGCCCCGGCGTTCTGGATAATGGCGCCACAGACCCGGTTTGAGCCTGCTCCGATGGCGGAGCGCAAGCCGGTGGTTATGGCGACACGGCGCTGAAATCGGGCACTGGCGACCAGGCCGCCTGTATTGCGAAGGAACTTGCATGCAACAGAACTACACCACGCTGGTATCGGCCGACCAGCTGCTGACCCTGGTCGCCAACGATCAACCCCTGATGGTGTTCGACTGCAGCTTCGACCTGATGAAGCCGCAGGCAGGCGATCAGCAGTTCGCCGAAGCCCACATCCCCGGCGCGGTTCGGGCCGATCTCGACCGGCACCTCAGTGCCCCGCATGGCGATCCCGATGCCGCCAGTGGTGGCCGCCACCCGCTGCCCTCGCGGGAAACATTTGCCGCGTGGCTGGGCAGTGTCGGTTTTTCCAGCGACATGCAGGCCGTGGTGTATGACCGCCAGCGCGCCAACTACTGTGGCCGCCTTTGGTGGATGCTCAAATGGGTCGGGCACGAGAACGTCGCGGCACTCGACGGCGGCCTGCCGGCCTGGTATGCAGCGGGCGGGGTGGTCACCAGCGGCGCAGCCACAAAGCACCCGCCCACGCAATTTCAGGCCAGCACGCCGCGCGCGACGCTGGTGACAGCAAGCCAGGTACAGGAACGCCTGGGCCAGCCCACGCAAAACCTGATCGACGCGCGCGCCGAGGCCCGTTTCAGGGGCGAGGTAGAACCCATCGATCCGGTGGCAGGCCATATTCCAGGCGCCCTGAACCGCCCGTTTGGCAGCAACATAAACGATGACGGCCTGTTCAAGCCCGCCGTGGTGCTCAAGGCCGAATTTCTCGAACTGCTCGATGGCCGCGACCCTGGCACCGTGGTGCACCACTGTGGCAGCGGTGTGAGCGCCGTGCCCAACATCATCGCCATGGAAATCGCCGGTCTGGGCCGCGCAGCGCTTTTCGCCGGCAGCTGGAGCGAATGGTGCCGGGACCCGGCCCTGCCGGTGGAAAAAGGCTGACGCCGCCGTTCTGCAAAGCCGGGCAATCAGAACAGGCCTGAAATCCGCCCGTCGTCGTCGATGTCGATACGGGCCGACGCCGGCTCCTTGGGCAGACCCGGCATGGTCATGATGTCGCCGCAGATCATCACGACGAATTCGGCGCCGGCGGCCAGCCGCACTTCCCGGATGTTGACCATATGGTCGGACGGTGCACCCCGCAACTTGGGGTCGGTGGAGAAGGAATACTGGGTCTTGGCCACACACACCGGGTATTGGCCAAAACCATCGGCCTGCAGTTTCGCAATTTTTGCGCGCACCGCCGAATCGGCCGAGATGCCCGAGGCGCCATAGATTTTGGTGGCGATGGCCTTCATCTTGTCCCACAGGCTGTCCTCGTCGCGGTAGACCAGCTTCATGCTGGCACTGCCGGATTCGGCGAGCTGGACAACCACACGCGCCAGTTCCTCGGCACCGGCAGATCCGTCGGCCCAATGCCGTGCCAGCACCACCGGCACGCCCTGGCGGTCCATGACCCGGCGCAACAGGTCGAGTTCTTCCCGTGTGTCCAGCGTGAAATGGTTGATCGCCACGACACACGGCAATCCGTAACGATGGCGAATGTTGTCGACATGGCGTTCCAGGTTGGCCATGCCCTTCTCCAGTGCGAGCGGATTGGGCTGGTTCAGCTCCTTGGCATCGACTCCACCATGGTGCTTGAGGGCACGCAAGGTGGCCACCACCACGGCCACGTCCGGCCGCAGCCCCGACTTGCGGCATTTGATGTCGACGAACTTCTCGGCGCCGAGATCGGCCCCGAAGCCGGCCTCGGTGACCACGTAATCCCCCAGTTTGAGCGCAGCGCGTGTCGCGGTCACGGTGTTGCAGCCGTGGGCGATGTTGGCGAACGGGCCGCCATGGATGATGGCCGGATTGTTCTCCAGCGTCTGTACCAGGTTGGGCTTGATCGCGTCCTTGAGCAGTGCGGCCATCGCCCCCTGCGCCTGCAGGTCGCTGGCCCGGATCGGCGTCTGCTCACGGGTGTAGCCGACGATGATGTTGCCCAGGCGCGTCTTGAGGTCCTTGCGCGAGGTGGCCAGGCAGAAGATCGCCATCACTTCGGACGCAACGACGATGTCAAATCCATCCTCGCGCGGGAAACCATTGCCGGGTCCGCCCAGCGCCACCACGGTGGAGCGCAGCGCACGGTCGTTCATGTCCATGACACGCCGCCAGACGATGCGTCGCACATCGAAGCCCAGCGCATTGCCGTGATGGATGTGGTTGTCCAGCAGCGCCGCCAGCAGATTGTGCGCCAGCGCAATCGCGTTGAAGTCGCCGGTGAAGTGCAGGTTGATGTCTTCCATCGGAACGACCTGCGCATGGCCGCCACCGGCAGCGCCCCCCTTCATGCCGAACACCGGCCCCAGCGAGGGTTCGCGCAAGGCGATCACCGCGCGTTTGCCGATGCGGTTGAGGGCATCGCCCAGGCCGACGGTGGTGGTGGTCTTGCCTTCACCGGCCGGCGTCGGGCTGATGGCCGTGACCAGCACCAGTTTGCCGTCCGGGCCGTTCTGTCGGTCGAGCCATGCCAGGTCGATCTTGGCCTTGTAGTGGCCATACGGCTCCAGGGCTTCGGGCGGAATGCCCAGCCTGTCTTGTGCCAACAGGAGGATGGGCCGCAGCGTTGCCGCCTGCGCGATCTCGATGTCCGACAAGGCCATGGTGTCTCCTGATCGTGGGCTCGGGCCGATGCAGTCCCGCTGCCACTGCGGCCTCATCGGCCGGGGCGGTCCATGTTAGCGCCTGGCGCCGCTTTCAGGAACCGGACCCGATCAGATCGGCGATCTGCATGTGGCCCGCTGCTAGGGCCAGCTGCGCGGCGGTCTGATCGGACGGGTCCCGCAAACGCGGATCGGCGCCGGCGGCCAGCAGTTGACGCACCATCTCGCGATGGCCATGGATCGCCGCCAGCATCAACGGTGTGCGGCCGTCGGCGTCGCGCCCGTTGATCGCGGCACCGCTGGCCAGAATGGCGGCGAGTGCATCGACCCGACCGGCGCGCGCGATCTCGGTCAGGGTCAACGCCGGTGCCGGTCTCGCTTGGGCGCGGGCCGGTGCCGGTGCCGGTGGCGGTGACGGCAGAATTTCGCGCAGCTCGGCCGCAGGAGCGCCCGGCACTGGCGCTTTGGCAAGCCGCTGTGTGTCGCCTTGCGCATCCGACCGAGTGGCATCGCCGGCTGCCGGCACAGCCGGCTGCGACTTTTGCGGTTCGGCACTCTTGGCCCTGCCCAACGGTGGCGCCGGTGTCGACCTGCCGATCGTTGCGCTTGCGACCGACGCCGGCCCGGAACCCGGCGCCTGGGCCAACGTCCCGGATGGCATCGCGGCTTGCGTGCCCTGATCCTGCGAGGGGATTGGCGCGCGCACGTTCGGCGCCGCTTGGCCGCGCACCAGATCCTGCTCCTGCGGTGTGCCGCGGTCGAACTGCAGGAACAACATCGCTGCCAGGCCGATCACAGCCACGCTGGCCAGCAGCGAGGTCTTCCAGCGCGGTTGATTGGCAGACGCCTGCGCCACATGCCCCGCGGATTGCGCCGGCGCGTCGGACGCATCACCAGCGGCCAGCATGACACGCGCATGCTTGCGGATCGCGTCCGCCACCTGCGGTGCGGGACGGCGCGGGTCTTCGGCGCTGGCCTGCTCGTACAAGCGCAGCAGCGTGTCTTGCGTCGGCTTTTGCGACTCGGTCATGCAAACTCCTTGAGCGACTGGCGCAAGCTGTGGCGCGCGTAACGCAGACGGCTCTTGGCAGTCTCGAACCCGACACCGGTGGCCTGCGCGATCTCTGCCAACGACATGCCGGCCTCGGCCTGCAGCAGGAAAACCTCGCGCTGCTCGGCGGGCAACTGTTCGATGGCCTCGATCAGCGCGGCACCCTGCTCGCGTGACTGCAGCCGGCGCAGCGGCCCCCATCCCGAGTCGGCCGTCAGTGTGTCGGCCAGCGACCCCTCTTGCGCGTCCGCATCGAGCGACTGGTGTGACCGGTGCGTGCGCCAGTGGTCGATCATGCGGTTGTGTGCCATCGTGAACAGCCAGGTCCGGAACCGCGCCGTGGCCTGGTAACGCGTGCCCTGGCGCGCCACCGCGAACCAGACATCCTGCAGCAGGTCATCGGCCAGTGCCGCATCGCGCACATGGCGCAGCAGATAACGCCAGACCGCCAGGCCATGACGCGCATACAACAGATCGAATGCTTCGGCGTCACCGCCGGCGAAACGCAGCATGGCGGCCGCGTCGGTTTCGTCGTCAGGGGCTCCAGCACCAGGCATGGGCGCGATTATCGGCGCCCTGCGCTGCGCCCGGACCATGGTCATCAACGCTGCGGCGGAGGATCCGGTACGTAGGCAGAGTGCTCCGACTGCGGGAACGGATCGGCCTTGGGCAGCAGCGGCGGCCGGTATGGCGCCGGGATGACACCCAGCGCGACCAGGTTCTCGCGGCTGTCGTAACGAATCCGGATCACCTCGTCGGGCTGCTGCCCTGCCCGTTCGAAGCGGGTCGTGGTGACCCAGGATGACTCCCTCTCTCCGTGACCGGTACCCAGCCGCGCCATCGGCTCGGCCAGTGCCTTGCCTTGCGCGGCACCCAGGCCACCCGCATGATCGGCCGACTCGGAATTCGCGCTCGCGGACCGTTCGGCCTTGGGCTGCGCGGGCGCAGCCGGCGCGGGCGAGGGGCCGTCCGCTGCCCGCTCACGGCGCGGCGAAAAGCGGTCAGCGTCGCGCTGGCGCAGAACCTCGGGCGCCTGCGCGGCAGCAGGCCGGGGCTTCTCTCGAAACAGGGCCACCCCCACAACACCGATGTTGCCCGGTCGACCGGTCAAACCGGCATACGACGCAGCCGCGTCCGCAAAGGTGAAAGCCGCGACCTCGCCGGGGCTTTTGCGCCAGCCGGTGACCTGATACTGCTGGCGCGGCGACAACACATAACCGCCCTGATCCCAGCCGGCGGTCTCGCCACTGAGCACATTGACGCCGTCGACCGATGCCACCGCCAGCACCCGCTCGCCGAAGCGGCTGGACAAGGCGATGGCGTAACGCGCGCCCGGTGAACCCGCCACCCAGATCTCGCCGCCGTGGTGGTAGTGGCGCAACGTTGCACCGGTATCGCGATCGACGATGCGCACGTCGGCCAGCCGCCCGATCGCATGGGCCTGCATGGCACCGCAAACCAGCACGCCCCAGATGACCCCTTGTCTTGCCCGCTTCATGATGACTCCCGTCAGTGGATGGAAATTTCTTGAACGACACAGCCACGCAAACGGGGTCAAGCCTGCGCCGGCTTTACACAATGAAACGTCTGGCGCCCGGTGAAGCCTTCGGGCGCTTCCGACCGCCCACTGATCCGTTGATCCGTTTCGACGCCCAACCGGCTGAACGACGCACGCGACCCGCAAGGCACGGCGGGTGCCATCATCTTGCTCGGCGATGCGCGCAGCAACTACACCCGCACCGCACGCATGGCGCTGGCCGAGAAGGCCGTGGCCTGCACAATGCACAATTGCGCGCCGCACACCACCGAGATCGAGGCGGTGCATCCGTTCGGACTCGTTCCCGGCCTGCGCGACGGTGACATCACGTTGTGGGAGACCGCTGCCATCGTGCAATATCTCGACGAATGCTTCGATACCGGTGTCTCGCTGCGGCCCGCCAGCATCAGTGGCCGGGCACGTTGCACGCAATGGATCAGCCCCGTCAACAGCCAGCTCTACGACACCATGGTGCGCCGTTATGTGCTGCTGATCATTTTTTCGAAAGGCCAAGGTGGGCAAGCTGACCGCGGCACCATCGACAAGGCCCTGGTCAATATAAAACAGCAGTTCTGCGGACATGGGCCGCAGTGTCGGTGTCAGCCAAAACAGCGCGGCGCAGAGGCCACTTCGTTGTTTGCCTGCAACGCGCACGTTCTGACGCAAAATCAGGCCATGCCCCCTACCGCTCAGCCCCGCCGAAACGAAGGACTGGAAGCGTTGTTGCGCGATGCCCATACCGCACTGGACCGCGGCGACGTGCAGTCTGGCAGGGCAACCTCGCAGAAGGTTCTGAAGGCCGCCGAGGGCCTGGCGAACCCGCGTTACGAGGCCAAGGCCCTGCTTTGCCTGGCCCATTGCGACCGCATGTTGTCGCGCTACCGGCGTGCGCACCGCGCCAGCCAGCGGGCGGCACAGAATTTCCATCTGCTGGGCGACATCTCCGGTGAAGTGATGGCCCTGTCGACCCACGCCATCGTGTCGGTGACGCTGGGGCGCAGCGAGGAAGCGGTGGAAGCGGCCTTGCTGAGCGTGCGCCTGAGCCAGTTCCTGGAACACCCCGAGCACAGTGTGCTGTCGTACAACGCGCTTGGCGTGGCCTATTTCTGGAGCCATGGATTCGAAAAGGCCGAACAGGCACTGCAGACCGCCGTCGAGATCGCCGAACATGCCGAACCCCAACTGAGCACCTTTCAGCCCAGGGTCAACCAGTGGTGGAACGAACTGTTGCGGGTTTTCCATGAGCGTTATTACGTCGGCGCGTTCACAGGGCTGGACAAGCTGCGCAAATTGCGCGAAGCCATCATTACCTTGATTGCCAGCGGCGACGCCGGCGGCGCCGCGGCAGGGACCCATATCACCACCGAAGCCGTGCTGCAATTCGGCCTGTGCCTGGAGCAGTGCTGGCATGGCCGCATCGGGCAGGCCCGGCTCGACGTCGAGGTGCTGGCGCAATGGGCGCAGCGCTACGGTACCGTCACCTGGCTCGGTGCGCTCGAGAGCTGGGTGCGTGCCGAGATCGCGTGGGCGCAAGCCGACTGGGCCGGCGCCATGAAGGAAGCCGCAAGGATGATCGACGTCGCGGTACAGGTGGAACACGAGCAACTGGCCTGTCTGGGTCATCTGCTGTCCTCACAGATGTATGTGGCACAGGGACGCAACGGCCAAGCCGTGGATGAATTGCGCCGCTTGCGCCTGCGGGAGCAACTGATCCGCGCCGACGGTCTGGAGACGCGCGAGAAGGTCATCGAGTGGCAGGTCGATCTGCGTTTGCGCCAGCAACACGTGAACCGGCTCGAGATCACCTCGCGCCATCTCGAACGGCTGTCGCTGGAAGACTCCCTCACCGGCATACCGAACCGGCGCAGCTTCGAACGTTATGCCGGCGAACTGCTGCGCGGTGACCTGGCGCACGGTCTGCCGCCGTGCGTGGCACTGATCGACGTGGACAAGTTCAAGCAGATCAACGACAACTATTCGCACCAGGTTGGCGACGAGGTGCTCAGGAATATTGCCCAGATCCTGCGCTCGCACATCCGCGAGGACGATATGGCCGCGCGGCTGGCCGGCGACGAGTTCGTCATTGTGTTCAAGAATGCGGAACTTGCGGTGGCGCAGCAGGTGTGCCAGCGCATCAGCGATGCGGTCCGCAATTTCGATTGGTCCAGCATCAATGCCGGTCTGGCCTCGAGCATCAGCATCGGCGTGGCCGCGGCCGAGCCGGGCGATACGATCGAGACACTGACCCATCGCAGCGACGCGGCGATGTACCGGCACAAGAAGCTCCGCGCCTGAGCCCCCTTACGCGCTGTCCGGGACCCTCGGGCGTGTGGGAAACATCCGACATTCAAAGCAGACTTGCGCCGATGGTCACCCCGCGCCTGCCGCGGCAAACTTCCCTCCAACGTCGATCCATCGGCATTCCAAGGAAAGAATTCATGAACAAACATATTGTCACACCCCGCCTCGGCCTCTCGGTCCTGGCCATCTCGTCCGTTCTGCTGCTGGGCGCATGCAGCAAGTCCAACGAGCCCACAACTGCCGGAGAAAAAGTCGATGCTGCCATCTCGACGGTCGAGAAAAAGAGTGAGGCAGTGGGCCAGGACATGAAACAAGGCATGGAGGCGGCCAAAGCTGGCACCGCGGAGGCAGTCGAGACTGTCAAGGCAGAGACCCAGGATGCCGCGATCACGACCAAGGTCACCGCTGAACTGGCGCGCGATCCGGAACTGAGCGCGCTGAAGATCGATGTCGACACCAACGCCGGCACCGTCGTGCTCAAGGGAACGGCGCCCACCGAGGCGGCCAAGGATCGCGCTGTGACGCTGGCGCGTGCAGTGTCAGGCGTGGTCTCGGTCAATAACCAGCTGCGCGTGGGAAGCTGATTCCGGACCTGCACAAGCAAAAACCCAGATACGACGCAAGCGCTCAGGCATTGATCTGGTCATGCCATAGAGCGGAGGGAGGAAGAAAGTGTCGGCCTGATACGCTTGTGCAGGTCTGGTTCTACCGGCCGCTGTGTCTGCACAGGTCGCGCGCCGGCACCTTGACTGTGTCGCCAATGTGCAGGCGCAATGCAGGCATGACGATCAATAGGTTTCGAGATGCAGGCGGCCTTCTGCCTTGAGGGCTGCAGCCACGGACTCCCATGGCAAGTGTGCTGCTTGTGCGATGTCGCGCAGGGCCAGCACCACGCCCTCTTCCATGCTCTTGAGACCGCATACATAAAAGAAGCTGTTCGGGTCCTGCAGCAAGGGTAGCAGGTCGGCAGCACGTTCGCGCATGGCGTCCTGCACATACCGCTTCGGCTGGCCTGGAGTGCGCGAGAACGCGAAGTGCGTGTCGATGAAATCCCTGGGCAGGTTTTGCAACGGACCGAAATACGGAAGTTCTTCCTGGGTGCGTGCGCCAAAGAACAGCAGCAGCTTGCCCGCTTCGAACTTGCCGGAGGCACGCAGCCTGCGACGCCATTCGGTCATCGCCCGCATCGGCGCACTGCCAGTGCCGGTGCAGATCATCACGATATTGCTGCGCGGATGGTTGGGCATCAGGAAGCTGGCGCCGAAAGGCCCTATCACCTCCACGGTGTCGCCAACCTTGAGATCACACATGTAGTTGGATGCGACTCCGCGCACCGGCTTGCCATCGTAGTCCTGCAATACCCGCTTGATCGTCAACGACAGGTTGTTGTAACCCGCACGCTCGCCGTTGCGCGGGCTGGCAATCGAGTACTGGCGCGCATGGTGCGCGCGCCCGTTGGCATCCAGACCCGGCGGCACGATGCCGATCGACTGGCCTTCGAGTACCGGAAACGGCATGGAGCCGAAATCGAGCACGATATGGTGGGTGTCGTATTCACGCCCCACTTCGGTGACCCGCACGTTGCCGGTCACCGTGGCGGTGATGGTCTTGCGCGCAGCCTTGGGCCCGTACAGATTGGTGAACGGATGGGCCGCTGACCATGGCGGCAGCACGGCACCGTATTGCGCACTATTGGCACTGACGGTATCGTTGGCGCCCGCCATGATGGCAACCGGTTCAGTCGCCGCAGCCAGCGCAGCTGCGTCGACGCCATCGACCGCCAGCGCCTCGGCACTGAGTTCGGGTGGCAACTCGTCCCATCCCAGCTGGGCTTCGATGGTGTGCGCCCGGGCACGCGGCACCATGCGCCAGTTGTCGATCGAACCGGTCGGACACGGCGAGATGCAGTCCATGCACAGATTGCACTTGTCCGCATTGACCACGTAGTTGCGGTCGTCGTGCGTGATCGCACCCACCGGGCAGGTCGCCTCGCAGGTATTGCACCGGATGCAGATCTCCGGATCGATCAGATGCTGCTTGATCACCCCCACGTCAGTCGCCCCCATGTAAAACCCCTTTAGAAAGTGCGCGCATCAGCGCACCGGCAAGATGAACCGCGCCCCCAGGCGCCGGTTCCATCGAGCCGACGTATTGCGGCGGCAAAGCCGTCCGCAATACGCCTAGTTGAAGCGAACGTAGTCGAAGTCCACCGGCTGGCGGTTGATGCCCATGACCGGCGGCGCAATCCAGTTGGCGAACTTGCCCGGCTCGACCACGCGGCCCATCAGGCTGGCCACGTAGGCCCGATCTTCGCCGCTGGGCAGCCACTTGTCGACATTGGCGTTCCACTCGGCGTCAGACACGACGCGGCCGTCCGGCGATATCCTGACGCCCGACAAGGCGCCGATGTTGCGGTGGAACGCCTTGTGCGGCACGCTAAGGCGGTTCGGGATACCCGCCTTCTCCAGCACCTTGTTCCAGCGGTTGACACCGGCCACCGAGTCCTTGATGTAGTCGTCGCGCAGCACCTCGTTGAGCGCGTTGAGCATCGGTACTTCCTTTTCGACCAGTTGGCCGCCCTTGGCCTCGAGCACCTTGTAGGTCTGGCCCTTGAGCACATGGTCATCGACGCGTTTGCCTTCCTCGTAACGCCCCTTGAGGCCCGAGCTGTAGAAGATCGCGGCATTGCTGGACTCATCCGCACCGAACAGGTCGACTGTCACGCTGAAGTGGAAGTTGATATAACGCTGAATCGTCGGCAGGTCGATCACGCCGGCAGCCCGCAGCTTGCCTACGTCATCGGTCTTGTGTTCGTTCATCGCCGCGGCGGTGCGCTGGATCACGCGCGAGATACCCGACTCGCCGACGAACATGTGGTGCGCCTCTTCGGTCAGCATGAACTTGGTGGTACGTGCCAGCGGATCGAACGAACTCTCCGCCAGCGCACACAGCTGGAACTTGCCGTCACGGTCGGTGAAATACGTGAACATGAAGAAGGCCAGCCAGTCCGGCGTCTGCTCGTTGAACGCACCCAGGATGCGCGGATTGTTGGCGTCACCCGAGCGTCGCTCGAGCAAGGCCTCGGCTTCCTCGCGTCCGTCACGGCCGAAATGCTTGTGCAGCAGGTAGACCATGGCCCACAGGTGACGCCCTTCCTCGACGTTGACCTGGAACAGGTTGCGCAGGTCGTACTGGCTCGGGCAGGTCAGGCCCAGATGGCGCTGCTGCTCGACCGATGCCGGCTCGGTATCGCCCTGGGTCACGATGATGCGGCGCAGATTGGCACGGTGCTCGCCGGGCACGTCCTGCCAGGCCTTCTCGCCCTTGTGGTCGCCGAAATGGATGGTGCGCTCGGCATCGCCCGGGTTCAGGAAAATGCCCCAGCGGTAGTCGGGCATCTTCACATGGCCGAACTGGGCCCAGCCCTGCGGGTCGACACTCACTGCAGTGCGCAGGTAGACGTCGAAATTGTTCGACCCGTCCGGACCCATGTCGCCCCACCAGCTCAGGAAATTGGGTTGCCACTGCTCGAGCGCGCGCTGCAAGGTGCGGTCGTCCTGCAGGTTCACGTTGTTCGGGATCTTTTCGCTGTAATTGATGGATGACATGCTGTTCTCCGTAGGGGACGGGGGTGGAGAGGTTTCGGTTGCGGCGCGCCACCGGATTTCGCGCCACACAACGCAAGTGCTTTCAGTTGCTCAGACGCGGGTCCAGTCGAAGGCGGCTTTCTCGCCGGTTCCGTAGACCTTGAGTGCGCCTTTCCCGCCGACGGCGTTGGGGCGCTGGAAGATCCAGTTCTGCCATGCCGTCAGTCGACCGAAGACCCGCGTGAACATGTTCTCCGGGCCATTGAAACGCAGATTGGCTTCCATGCCGGTCAGTGCATCGGGGTTCATCGCCACGCGTTCCTCGATGGCGATACGTGTCTCGTCGGCCCAGTCGATGTCGTCGGGATTGCTGGTCACCAGCCCCAATGCAAATGCGGCATCGGCGTGCAGCGGCTGGCCGACCACGGCCCGCACCGCCTCCAGCGCCGGTTGCTCGTCGTAGAAGCGGCGTTGCAGGCGGCTTTGGCCGGTGGCCATCGGGAACTGCCCGAAGTTGATCTCGCCAACCGTCAGCTTGGGCGCCTTGGTTTCGTCGTCCGGCAAGGCCAGCTGGTAGCTGCGGTCACAGGCCAGCGCCAGTTCCAGCAGGGTTCCGGCAAAACACGAACCCGGCTCGATCAGCGCAAACAGGCTGCGCGAAGACAGATCAAGCCGGCTGAAGGTGCGTCGCAACAGACCGATCGTCTCGCGCACCAGCCAGTGGTCCTTGTGTTCGAGCAGCACCGCGTCCATGGCCAGTACCGCGGCGCTCTCGCCTTCGGTGCGGATCAGCCACAGGCCGATCTCCAGTTCGTTGGTACGCATCGACAGGATCGCATCCTCCAGTTCGCGGCCCAGCGCCAGCGGATACCAGGCGGCGCCAGCCGCCTCGATACCGGCGATGTCGGTCGGCTGGATGCCTGCAGGCGCCTTGATCGTGAAGCTGGCGGTACGCGCGACGCGATCGATGCTGACGCTCACGTGGCGATAGTGCAGCGCATCGGCCTGCATGTTCCGCTCCAGTGGAGCCAATTCGACACCGCTGGCGTCGGCCGGCCGGTCGCTTGCTGCGGCCAGTTCAAGAGCGCGCTTGTGCACCTTCTCGGCAAACACAGTCGGTTTGGCAATGTCATCAACCAAGCGCCAGTCCTTGGCTTTCTGGCCGCGCACACCTTCGACGCTGGTGCAGAAAATGTCGGCCAGGTCATGGCGCACATGGCGCTTGTCGGTCACCCGGGTCAGGCCTCCGGTGCCGGGCAATACGCCCAGCAGCGGCACTTCGGGCAGGCTGACGGCCGAAGCACGGTCATCCACCAGAATGATCTCGTCGCAAGCCAGCGCCACCTCATAACCACCACCGGCGCAGGCGCCATTGACGGCTGCCAGGAATTTCAGACCACTGTATCTGGACGAATCCTCCAGTCCGTTGCGGGTCTCGTTCGTGAACTTGCAGAAGTTGACCTTCCAGGCGTGGCTGGACACACCGAGCATGAAGATGTTGGCACCCGAGCAGAACACCTTTTCCTTGGCACTGGTCAGCACCACGGTTCGCACTTCGGGATGTTCGAACCGGATGCGGCTGACCGCGTCGTTCAGTTCGATGTCGACACCGAGGTCATAACTGTTGAGCTTGAGCTTGTAACCCGGACGCAGACCCGCGTTCTCGTCGAAGTCGGCCGCCAGCGTCGCCACGGGCCCCTGGAACGACAGTTTCCAGTGCTTGTACCGGGACGGATGTGTCTGGTAGTCGACAGGTTTGGTATCGGTCACGGCGTGCTCCTCTGGGATGACTTGGATTGCAGGTTCAATGCTGCGATGACACGCATAATAATGCATGTATCGCTTGAACGTCAAGCACTTTTATGCATTTTCAGGCTGCCGCATTTGCATGGATTGGCAACGCCAGCGCGGAACGAACCGTGGAGCGCAGCAACGCAAACGTTTCGGCCAAACCCTGGGCGCTGGTGTCGATCCGGAACTCGGCCTTGGAATAAAACGCGGCGCGCCCCGCCAGAATGCTCTTGAGGTCGGCCATGGCCTCGCGGCTGGCCGCCATCGGCCGGGTATCACCCTGGGCCACGACACGGCTCATGTGGTCGTGCGGATCGGCCGACAACCAGACCGTCGTGCAGTGCGACAACACCTCGTTGAAGGTGGCCGGGTCGGACACCAGACCGCCTGGAATCGCGATCACCGCCTCCTGGTGCAGCTGTATGGTTTCCTCCAGCGCACGGCGCTCATAACGGCGATAGGCATTCTGTCCGTACAAGGCCTGGATCTCGGCTGAACTGCAACCGGCAAACTGCTCGATCTCCCGGCTCAGCTCGATGAACGGGAACCCCAGGTCTTCGCCGAGCATGTTGCCCAGCGTGGATTTGCCGGCGCCGCGCAAGCCCAGCAAGGCGATGCGCCCGCTGCGTGCCCCACCCGCGCCACCATGCGCGCCGCCGGTGCCGAGCATCTCGCCCACTGCCACGCGTACCCGACGCAAGGTCTGCTCGTCCCGGCTCTCCAGCAACTCCCGCAGCATCAGCCATTCCGGCGATGCGGTCGTCACGTCGCCGATGATTTCCGCCAGCGTGCATTGCAAGGCGCGGGTCACTTGCAGCAGCACCAGGATCGACGCGTTGCCGACACCGTATTCCAGGTTCGCCAGATGCCGCTCCGACACATCGGCCAGTTGCGACAAGGCCTTGCGCGTGATGCCGCGCCGTGACCTCAAATTGCGAATGCGCCCGCCAAGGGCCTCCAGGAATGGGTCCTTCTTCTCCGTTGCAGGCACATCCGGAACCGGTGTGAGCGGTCCGGAAATCGCAGGCCGAACGGCCGTTGACGAGAATTCATGAAATATAGTGCTTGACATGGTTGCTGGCGCGCTTTAGAGTGCTGATACGCACAATACTGCATATATTGCGACAAGGCAAGCAGGCTGCAGCAAGACGATGGAGACGCACCGATGACACAAGCCCTGTTCCGGGACCAGATCGCCGCACTGACGGCACAACTGGTGGACCGCCCGCTCGACGACCTGCTCGACCAGTG
>JAGPBF010000069.1:6669-19493 GCA_018063505.1 Rhodoferax sp. | reverse complement strand
TGCGCGCTCGGGCTTCAAGCGCCTGCCGTCAGAGAGTCTGGACGCCAGCCTGGCGCTGATCCTGTAACGCTGCGGGCCAGGGCGTCATGTCGGTCGAAGGCATTTGTAGAGTCCGCGCCGCCGCGGTAGGCGCGCGACACAAACGCCTGCCGAAATCGAATAAAGTCATGCAGTCCACCCGGCATCCGTCCATCCTATGAAGCTGCAGCCCATGACCGCAAAAAAATCCAAGATCATCTACACCCTGACCGACGAGGCACCGTTCCTGGCGACCTGTGCCTTGTTGCCGATTGTTCGCAGTTTTGCCGCCTCGGCGGGCATTGAAGTGGCCGAAAGTGATATCTCGGTTGCCGCCCGCATACTGGGTGAATTTCCCGAATGCCTGACGGACGCGCAGAAGGTGCCCGACAACCTGGCCGAACTCGGCCGGCTGACCCTGCTGCCCGAGACGAACATCATCAAGTTGCCCAACATCAGCGCCTCGCAGAACCAGCTGGTTGCGGCGATTCGCGAGTTGCAGTCCAAGGGTTTCAAGCTGCCTGACTTTCCCGAGAACCCGCAGAACGACGCCGACAAGGCCATCCGCGCGCGTTACAACAAGTGCCTGGGCAGTGCGGTGAACCCGGTGTTGCGCGAGGGCAATTCCGACCGGCGCGCACCCCGCGCAGTGAAGGAGTACGCGCGCAAGAACCCGCACAGCATGGCCGACTGGAGCCAGGCTTCACGCTCGCACGTCTCGCACATGCACCACGGCGACTTCTACCATGGCGAGAAGTCAATGACGCTGGGCAAGGCCTGTGACGTGCGCATGGAACTCGTCACCGCATCGGGCAGGACGCAGGTGCTCAAGCAGATGACCAGGCTGCAGGCGGGTGAAATCATCGACAGCATGTTCATGAGCAAGAAGGCGTTGTGCGCGTTCTACGAGCGCGAGATCGAGGATGCGCACAAGACCGGCGTGATGTTCTCGCTGCACGTCAAGGCCACGATGATGAAGGTTTCGCACCCCATCGTTTTCGGCCACTGTGTCAAGATCTTCTACAAGGACGCTTTCGAGAAACACGGCAAGTTGTTCGACGAGATCGGTGTCAACGTCAACAACGGCATGGCCAACCTGTACGACAAGATCACCACGCTGCCGCAGTCCAAGCAGGACGAGATCAAGCGCGACCTGCACGCCTGCCATGAAAACCGGCCCGAGCTGGCCATGGTCGACTCGGCCCGCGGAATCACCAACTTCCACTCGCCCAACGACATCATCGTCGATGCCTCGATGCCGGTCATGATCCGCAACGGCGGCAAGATGTGGGGCGCCGATGGCCGCCTGAAGGACGTCAAGGCAGTGATGCCCGAGAGCACCTTCGCACGCATCTACCAGGAGATGATCAACTTCTGCAAATGGCACGGCAACTTCGACCCCAAGACCATGGGCACCGTGCCCAATGTCGGGCTGATGGCGCAGCAGGCCGAGGAGTACGGCTCACACGACAAGACCTTCGAGATTACCGAGGACGGCGTGGCCAACATTGTCGACATCGCCACCGGCGAGGTGATGCTGTCGCAGAACGTCGAGCAGGGCGACATCTGGCGCATGTGCCAGGTCAAGGACGCGCCGATCCGCGACTGGGTCAAACTGGCCGTCACGCGCGCACGCAACTCCGGCATGCCGGCGGTGTTCTGGCTCGACCCGTACCGCCCGCATGAGAATGAGCTGATCAAGAAGGTCAGGCTGTACCTGAAAGACCACGACACGTCGGGCCTGGATATCCAGATCATGTCGCAGGTGCGCGCGATGCGCTTCACGCTCGAGCGCGTGGTGCGCTGCCTGGACACGATCTCGGTCACCGGCAACATCCTGCGCGACTACCTGACCGATCTGTTCCCGATCATGGAGCTGGGTACCAGCGCCAAGATGCTGTCCATCGTGCCGCTGATGGCCGGTGGTGGCATGTACGAAACCGGCGCCGGTGGCTCGGCACCCAAGCACGTACAGCAACTGGTCGAGGAAAACCATCTGCGCTGGGATTCGCTGGGCGAGTTCCTGGCATTGGCGGTGTCGCTGGAAGACGTGGGCATCAAGACCGGCAACGCCAAAGCCCAGCTGCTGGCCAAGGCGCTGGACGCCGCGACCGGTCAGCTGCTGGACAACAACAAGGGCCCTTCGCCCAAGACCGGTCAGATCGACAACCGGGGCAGCCAGTTCTATCTGGCGATGTACTGGGCCCAGGCGCTGGCAGCGCAGACCGAGGATGCCGCCATGGCGGCGCATTTCGCGCCGCTGGCCAAGTTGCTCACGGACAATGAGCAGAAGATCCTGGGCGAATTCGCGGATGTGCAAGGCGCCCCGGCCGACATCGGGGGTTATTACCTGGCCGATCGCGTCAAAGTGACCGCCATCATGCGGCCTAGCGCCACGTTCAACGCGGCGATTGACGGCATGCCGGCCTGAGGCTTCGCACTGGCGCTGAGGCCGCCAGTGTCAACGGGTCAGCATCGGCCTGCCTGATGCGCTGCAGCGCAGTGCGTCAAGCCTTGGACTTCGCGTAGTACTGCGCAATCGCCGGTGTCTCGGCGATACGCTGCACGAACGCCGCTAGCGCAGGCGCATGTCTTGCCACAAGATCGGTGGGCACGTGGTCCAGCTGACCGGACATCAGGCCGCGCAGGAACACAAACACCTTGAGGTCGGCGATGGTCAGGCGCTGGTCTGCGAAATACCTGCCGCCATGGGCCTGCAACTGGGTTTGCAGCCAGCCCAGGTACTTGGGTAGCGGGCCCTCCACCAGGTTCGTGCGCGCCTCTTTCAAGGCGTCACCGGTCAGGCCGAAACTGGCGCCGACATGGACGTTGGCATCCTCCACCGCTTGCATCACCTCGTCGCATAACAAGGCCTGCAGAGCATCGGTCGGATACAGGCCCGCCAGCTTTCCCGCATAGCGGGTGATGGCATCGCTTTGGGTCACCCGCACGCCATCGACTTCCAGCACGGGCACCTGGCCCAGCGGCGCTGACTTGCGGATCTCGGGAAAGTCGGCAAAGCCGAAGCGGTGGTCTTCAAATGCGACGCCGCCCATATGCAATGCCAGCCGCGTCGGCTCTCCGCGCCCGCCGTGGAAGTTGAAGTACGTGAGTTTGAGTTGGCTCATGGTGGTGATGCTGGTGACGCTGTGGAACGCGACAGCCTGGCGCGATGGTACGCCGACAATTCTATGCCGGTGTCGCTGCCGCACGTCGCCGCTGGCGGCGATGTCGTCGAGCAATTCCGCGCCGACGGGGCTGCGCACCGCAGGCTGCCCTGCTTGTGAACACGTGCGGCAGAGCCGCGCCGGGTGGATCCCCCGGTTCAGTGGAGCGGGCCGCCAGAGGCGTCCGTCCGATTCAGCCCGTGTGGTCGTTCGAGAACATCAACTGGTCGAACAGGCCATAGACCGGACAACCGTTGTCGCGCAGGGATCCGATGCGCACGCTGCGGATGGTGGCGCCGGCGGCATCGAGGCGCAGGCGTTGCCAGCTTCCCCACAAGGCGTCGCCGTGATTCGGCGCGTAGCTGACGCGTCCGAGCCGCACGCCGGCAGCGTCGTACGCATCCAGATAGGGTTTGGCCGTGATCGGCCGCAAATCGTCGGGCGAGGCGAGCGGCATCGCATCGATCGACACCCAGCTATGCGGGAACTCGAAAAGTACTTCGACGCAACCGGTGGCGTCGTCGAAGAACGAGGTCGCGATGGATGGGTCGATCAGTGTCACTCCGTTGGGTGCCGTGTCGATGTTCCAGCTGTTGCGCGCGTACACGTGGCCGCGGGTGCCGGTGCCGGCCAGAACCGCCGCCAAGGTGACCCCCTGGCCGGCATAGTGCGTGTCGATCATGGTGTCGCTGGCGACGTCGTCGAAACTGATGACTGTCGACTTCTCCAGTGGCGTGATGCGGCCTGGTTTGCGGATGCCGACGTTGACGCCCTGGCGCAGGCCGGTTTGTCGCAGCACGGAAGCAGGTATGGGTGCCATGTGGGATTCCTTCGATGGGTGGATTGCCATTGCCTGTCGGAATGCAGGCCGTCTGCGATGGATTCTGCGCGGCCGCTGGCCGGTTCACATTGATGCAACGCAATTGGGAGCAAGTCGATCGGCAGGACCGGTCATGCAGGGCCGGCAGCTACCAAGGCGCGAGACGGTTCGGCTCCGCAAGCCCGCCGGGCCATCGGCCAGGCGCCAGTGTCGTCAATCCGCGCTGGCTGCCTGACCGATCGCGACGTTGGACATCAGCGCGGTAACCTCGGCCTGGCGTGTGCAACCGGTCTTGTCCATTACCTGGCGCAATTGCGCGCGCACCGTGTTGCGCGACACGCCACCGCTACTGGCAATGTCGTCGAGCGAATCGCCGCCGGCCAGACTGCGCGCGACACGTGCTTCGGACGGCGTCAGGTCGAACAGCGAGCGCAGCAACTCGACTGGCGGCGAACGTCGGGCGGTGACAGGTGTGATGACCAGCACCGCATAGGAGCGACCGAAGATATCGTGCGCTGCGCGCCGGATCGGGATCAGATGGCCGACCAGTGCGGCGCGGCCATCCGGCGCACGCAGCGCGAACGAGTGCACGCCGGCATCGGACGCGGTGTTGTCAGGCGCCGCCAGCGCCGCGCGCAGCAATGCATCGGCCGATGCGTCCTTCAAGGCGATGCGATCCAGTGCACGCCATTGCACATGGTCCTCAAGACCCTGCATCAGCGCATTGGTCTCGATCACCGTGCCGCTTTCATCGAGTACCAGCGCGGGCAACCCCATGGCCGCTAGCGCATCACTGGCCGTGCTGGCGCTGCGCAGGCTGAGCCGCGCGGCAATCAGCGCGGCTCTGGCCAGGTGAGGGCGCAACGCGTTGAGGGCGTCTATGCGTTCGCGTTCGACCGGCCCGCGCTCGAACTGGCGCTCGATGCTGAATACGATGTTGTCACCGGTGGGCATCATCAACCCGGTTCCGGCCGACCAGCCCAGCCCGTGGGGCCGGAAAAAATCGCGGTAAATCGGATTGGCATCGAGTTGCTCGGCCGTCCAGAAGTCGTGTTCGACCAGAAATGTCGGCTGGTTCTGGCTGAAAAGGCAGATGCGGCGCGAGCAGCGGCTGAACCAGCCGTCGGACACATAAGACTGGAACACCGCGCTGAGGCTGGCGGAAGAGGTCCAGTTCAGCACCTTGTCGCGTACCGCAAACAGCAGTCCGCCGCTGGCTTCGGTCAGCACGGCCAGCTCGTCGAGCACGCCAGGCCATTGTTCAGGAACAAACGAGGATTCGTAGATGCGATCGATCAGCTCAGCGTGCATGAAAAGGCAAGGATTGGTGTAGAGGTCTTTGTGGCAGTTTAGTCCGTTCGGACGATGACACTTTCTATTGGCGAACTACCATTTTCGAGTCGGCAGAGTGCCCCGCTCGGGCGTGCGTCGAGGATCTGCATTTCAAGCTTAACCCTGAGGATTTCCATGAAGCTGTTCAATAGAGTCACCCTTTCATCGAGTCTTGCTGCGCTGCTGCTGGCAGGTTGCGGAGGTGGCGGTGGTGGTGGTGGCGGCACCACCAGCCCTTCGCTCGGTGGCGTGGCGGCTGTCGGTGCGCCGATCGTCGGGGGCACGGTCACGGTAGCGTGTGCCGGCGGCAGCGCCATGACCGCGACCACGGCGGCGGGAGGGACCTGGCAGGTCACAAGCTCGGGCCAGACGCTGCCCTGCGCCGTCCAGATTTCCGGCGGCACCGCAGGTGGTGTTGCGAACACGACACCCTACCACTCGATCGCCATCACATTCGGCACCGTCAACATCACGCCGCTGACCGACCTGGTGGTGGCCAACCTGGTCGGCTCGGCACCCGCGACATGGTTCACCAGTGTCACGCCCAATGGCTTGCTGGCTGTCACGCCGGGCCAGGTCGCCGCTGCCTTGCAGGTTGTCTCCGATGCCCTGGGCATGACCGCAGTCCTTGCCGGCGCAAATCCGTTGACGGCCAACTTTGTGCCGACCAATGGCGAATTGCTTGACGACGTGTTGGAGGCCCTGGCCGCCGCCGGTGCGACCCACCAGGCCTTGCTGGCCCTGGCGAGCAACGTCAGCTTCAGCGCGCCGATCGGGTTCAACTTTCTGAACGCCTACGCGACCGTGGTGGCGCATGGCGGCGGCAGTGGTGATGGTTCGGGTGCAGGCTCCGGAACCCTGCGCGTTGGCATCTCGGTCGCGGGGCAGACGACCACATTTGACGTTGCCGGAGTGGATGCTCCGGCAACGCAGTCCGAGTTCTGTGACGAGTTGACCGCGGATCCGACCTTCACCGGAATCGGTGCGTCGGGCGGCGGCACGCTGACGATCACCAGTTGCGCGTTCTCGGGCAACGTGGGTACCATTGGCGCCAACCTGAGCGTGCAGGGTCAGAGCCTGCCGTACACGATCACTTACACCTACCTGTAGATTCTGGCGCGGTCCAAGCCCGCCAGCGCCACTTCAGTGCGGCGCAAGAATGCGCTGGCGCGGGCCCCGTCGTTGGTGGCCTCATTGGAAGGCCAACCGATGGTGCGATCAGGCGATGGAACAACCTACCTTGGCCCCCGCCTCCACAATCGCCGCCCAGGTGTTGTCATCGATCGCGATGCCATCCTTCTCCCGTGCCATGCGGGCGGCGCGTTCGGGGTCGCCTGCGATCAGCACGCCGGTGGCGCCAGAGCCTTGCGGCGACGGGCTTTGCTTGAGCCAGGCAATGAACTCCGCCGCTTCGTGTTCGAAGCTCTCGCGCGTGCCCAGCTTGTCCGGATCGATCAGGATGGTCAGCATGCTGTTGAGCACGGCGGCGCGGTTGTCGCTGACGCCGCGCCAGGTATTGCCGCCGGACAATGCGCCGCCCAGCAGTTCGCAGGCCACCGCCATGCCGTAACCCTTGTATTCGCCGAAGGTCATCAGCGCGCCGAACAGGCCGTTGCCTTGCGGCACGACGACGACGCCGGGGTCGGTGGTGGGGTTTCCCTGTTCGTCCATCAGGTAACCCGGCGGCACCTTGCGGCCTTCGTTATAGGCCACGCGCATCTTGCCCTGGGCCACGCGGCTGGTGGCAAAGTCGAGCACGAATGGTGGCTGGTCCTTGAGCGGAACACCGATGCAGCAGGGGTTGGTGCCGAAGCGCCCGTCGCCGCCGCCCCAGGGCGCCACGACCGGTCGGGAGAGTACGTTGACGAAGTGGATGGCCACCAGCCCTTGCGCCACCGCCATCTCGCTGAAATGCCCGATGCGCCCCAGGTGGTGTGCACTCCTGACGGTCATGATGCAACTGCCGTGTTGCCTGGCGCGGGCGATGCCCAGCGCCATCGCCTGCTCGCCGATGACCTGGCCGTAGCCGTGCTGGCCGTCGATGGTCAGCAGGCTGCCGGTGTCCAGCACGACCTTGGCGCTGGCGTTGGGTGTCAGGCCACCTTCGAGCACGGCGTCGACATAACGCGGCAACATGCCCACGCCATGCGAGTCATGCCCGCTGAGATTGGCCAGCACCAGGTTGTGGGCGACGGTGGCGGCTTCGGTGGTGGAGCTGCCATTGGCAACAAGGATTTTTTCGACAGTGGCGCGCAATGCTGCGGCCTGAATGGTTTTGGACATGGGGCTTGAAAGAAGGTTGAAGAGGGTGGCGGGCGCAAGATTTGCTTGTCTACATCACCGCGCCAACCTGCCAGGGCACGAACTCGTTTTGTCCGTAGCCGTGGCGCTCGCTCTTGCTGGCATGGCCGGACGCGGTGGCCAGCACCAGGTCGAAGATGCGCTGGCCCATGTCCGCCACCGAGCAGCTGCCGTCGATGATTTCGCCGCAGTTGATGTCCATGTCGTCCTCCTGCTTGCGCCACAGATTGGAGTTGGTGGAGAGCTTGAGCGACGGCGACGGCGCGCAGCCATAGGCCGAGCCGCGGCCGGTGGTGAAGCAGATCATGTTGGCGCCGCCGGCCACCTGGCCGGTCGCACTGACCGGGTCATAACCCGGGGTGTCCATGTAGACGAAACCGTGCTTGTCGACCTTCTCTGCATATTCGTACACCGCCTGCAGGTTGCTGGTGCCGCCCTTGGCCACCGCGCCGAGCGACTTCTCCAGAATCGTGGTCAGGCCGCCGGCCTTGTTACCGGGCGAGGGGTTGTTGTTCATCTCGCCGCCGTTGATCGCGGTGTAGTTCTCCCACCACTTGATGCGGGCCACGAGTTTTTCGCCGACGGCGCGGTCCACCGCACGCCGTGTCAGCAGGTGTTCGGCGCCGTAGATTTCCGGGGTTTCGCTCAGGATGGCGCTGCCGCCGTGCGCCACCAGCAGATCGACCGCGGCGCCCAGCGCGGGGTTGGCGCTGATGCCGGAATACCCGTCCGAGCCACCGCACTGCAGCCCGATCGTGATGTGGCTGGCGTCGCACTCCTGGCGATGCGCCTGGTTGGCATGCGGCAGCATTTCCTGGATCAGCGCCACGCCCCGGGCGACAGTCTTGCTGGTCCCGCCACTGTCCTGGATATTGAACACGCGCAAGGTTTCGCCTTCGCGCAGGCTGCTGGTAGCCAGCCAGGCATTGATCTGGTTCGATTCGCATCCCAGGCCCACCACCAGCACGCCTGCGAAGTTCGCGTGCGTGGCATAACCGGCCAGTGTGCGTTGCAGGATCTGCATGCCGGTGCCTTCGGTATCCATGCCGCAGCCGGTGCCGTGGGTCAGCGCAACCACGCCGTCCACGTTGGGAAAATCGGCCAGCGCCTGCGGGTGGTTCTGGCGCGAGAAGTGATCGGCAATCGCGCGTGCGGCGGTGGCCGAGCAGTTCACGCTGGACAGGATGCCGATGTAGTTGCGCGTGGCGACCCTGCCATCGGCGCGTTTGTAGCCCATGAAGCTGGCCTTGCGCGGCTTGGGTTCGGCCTTCACGTCGGCGCCGAACGCGTAGTCGCGCGCGAAGTCGCCTTTGTCCGGGCCCATGTCCAGGTTCTGCGTATGAATGTGTTCACCCGGCCCGATCGCGCGCGATGCGAAACCGATGATCTGGTTGTAGCGGCGCACCGGCTCGCCCGCCGCGATGGCGCGGGTGGCGATCTTGTGGCCGGGCGGAATGATGCCGCGCACGGTGATGCCGTCGACGACTACGCCGCCAACCAGTTGGGAGCGGGCGATCAATACGTCGTCGGCGGGATGGAGTCGGATGAAGGGGGTCATGGTTTCGGGGTTTCCTTGGCGCGGCGCGTCTGGCGCCAGCTGACGTTGAAGCGGGTGTGTGAGCGGTCCATGTGTTCATGCATGGCGGCGCGGGCCATGGCAGAGTCATGCAGGCGGATGGCAGCGAGGATCTTGCGGTGTTCATCGATCGCCGCGTTCCAGGATGCGGGCGTCTCGAAGTGGTCGATCATGCGCTCGAACATCGGGCCGCGTCGGGCGTCCCAGAAGCGCTGCACGGTGTCGATCAGCACGCTGTTGCAGCAGGATTGCACGATCGCCGAATGGAAGTCGCGGTCACCCTGCAGCGGCAATATCCCTTTGGCTGAATCGCTGATCATCGACTCGAGCGCCTGGGCCATGGCGGCGATGTCCTTGCGTTTGGCCGATGCTGCCGCGATCGCGGCGATTTCGCCCTCGAGCACACGCCGCGCCCGGATCAGCTCCAGCGGGCCCCATTCCGACGGATGGGCTTGTGCCGATGCAGCGGCCGCCCGGCGCGAGCCGTCGAGCACATAGACACCGGAGCCGGTGCGTACCTCGACATATCCCTCGACTTCGAGCGCGATCAGGGCCTCGCGCACCGACGGCCGGCTCACGCCCAGCTGCTTGGCCAGGTCGCGTTCGGCCGGCAGCCGGTCACCGACAGGCCACTCCTTGGCCTTGATGGCAGCGCGCAGCTGGTCGGCAATCTGGCGGTACAGGCGCTGGGTTTCGACGATTTGCAGGGCCATAGGGTTATCGATAATTGGCCAAGTGGTCAGGCCAATCTATCCTAGCCATGATACACGCCGCTGCGCATTGGGCGAAACCCTGATGTGCCCAGGGCAGCAGGTCCGGAGTCGCCGCCAGGGGCGTGGCCGGCCGATGCCAGAAACAGATGCGGGGCCTCGCTTCGCATGAACCTCAGGAGTACTTGATCATGTCCAATTGGCCTTCATTGGCGCGGCGAACCATGCTGGTGCGCACCATGTGTATTGGCGCACTGGCGGGCTTGGCCGTCATGGGTGCGCAGGCGCAGGCTTGGCCCACTAAGACGGTACGCGTCATCGTGCCGTTTCCCCCCGGCGGTGCCTCCGATTCACTGGCCCGTACGGTCGCGCAGAAGCTAGCGGAGCAGACCGGTCAGGCGTTCGTCATCGAGAACAAGCCAGGCGCCGCCAGCACGATCGGAATTGCCGAGGCGGCCAAGACACCGGCCGATGGTTATTCCATTCTGCTGGCGGCGGCGCCGTTCGTCATCACGCAGTACGTCTACCCCAAACTCAGTTACGACGTGCAGAAAGATTTTGTGCCGCTGGGTCTGCTGCAGACCACGCCCTTGGTGTTGGTCACGCACCCGTCTCTGGGTCTGAAGACGACTGCAGAGTTTCTGCGCACAGCCAAGGCCAGCCCGGGCAAGATCAGCTATGCCACACCCGGAGCAGGCAGCCTGCCGCACCTGGTAGGCGAACTTTTCAAGCAGCAGGCCGGGGTCGACCTGCTGCACGTGCCTTACAAAGGCGGTGGCCCGGCCGTGGCAGATCTGCTGGCCGGTCATGTGAACAGTTCTTTCCTGTCGCCGATCGAGATCCAGGCCCATGTGAAGGCCGGCAAGATGGTGGCGGTCGCCTCCACCGGACTCAAGCGTACCAGCGGCCTGGGTGATCTGCCGACGCTGGCCGAGTCCGGTGTTGCCAATTTCGAATCGCTGGCCTGGTTTGGATTCGTGGCACGTGCCGGTACGCCGCCGGACGTGCTCGCGCGCATGTCCGAGCAATTCGTCAAGGCCCTGAACAGCCCGGACATACGTGACAAGATCGCACAGACCGGCGATGTGCCTGCCGGCACCCAGGCCGAATTTGCAGACCTGCTCAAAGCCGAGCACCTGCGCTGGGAACGCACCGTCAAGGCTGCCAACATCACGCCGAACTGAACGCTGACGATGGCAAACACCCGACCCAACATCCTCTGGTATTGCGCAGACCAGCAACGCTGGGACACGGTCCATGCGCTGGGTAACCAGCATATCCGTACCGACGCCCTGGATGCCCTTGCGGCATCGGGAGTGGCGTTCAACCGCGCCTACACGCAAAGCCCTATCTGCACGCCGGCGCGCGCCACCTTTCTGACCGGGCGTTATCCGGCCTCGCACCATGTCTATCGCAACGGCAATGCGTATTTCCCTGCGCACGAGAAGCTGGTCACAAAACGCCTGGCCGAGGCAGGTTACGACTGCGCACTGGTCGGCAAGCTGCACCTGGCCGCTGCCAAGCACTATGAAGTGCGCACCGACGATGGCTACAGGATGTTCCACTGGAGCCACCATCCGACGCCGGACCAGGCCTACGGCCACGACTACGAGAACTGGCTCAAGCACGAGAAAAAGGTCGACCCGCAGGAGTTGTACGCCGATCTGAACTACTTCTGTGGACCGGGTGTGGCCACCGAATACCACCAGACCACCTGGTGTTCGGAGATGGCGATCCGTTTCATCGGTGAACGTCGTGACCGGCCGTGGATGATCAGTGTGAATCCGTTCGACCCGCACGGGCCGTTCGACGCGCCGCCCGAGTACCTGTCGCGTTACAACCCGTCGAGCCTGCCGCTGCCGCGCTTTCGCGACTCGGACGTCGAGCGCCAGCGGGCTTTTGCGGCGATCGACCAGCAGACCAAGCATGCCGAGGACCCACGGGTGCGCAAGACCATCGTTCCGGTATCTGCCAGTGGCGGGCATGACGCATTGGCGTCTGCGCACAACGACTATGACGCCCTCGACGTCAAGGCCAATTACTACGCAATGATCGAGCAGATCGACGACCAGTTCGGGCGCATCATGCAGACGCTGCGCGACAGCGGCCAGATCGAGAACACCCTCGTCATCTACATGAGCGACCACGGCGAGATGCTCGGCGACCATGGCTTGATTCTCAAAGGTTGCCGCTTCTTCGACGGTCTGGTGCGGGTGCCACTGATCATGTCCTGGCCGGGGCAGTTCAAGGCCGGCTTGCGCAGCGATGCCCTGGTGGAGACAGTGGACGTTGCGCCGACGCTGATGGACGCCTGCGGCCTGGGCGTGCCCGAAGTCATGCAAGGCAAGTCATTGCTGCCGCTGATGCGCGGAGAAGTCGACCCGGCATTGCACAAGAAAGCCGTGGTCTGCGAATACCGCGAAGCCATGGGTGGCCACCAGGACAATACGCATGCCTCGATGGTGTTCGATGGTCGCTACAAGAGTGTTTTTTACCATGGGCATTCCATCGCCGAACTGTTCGACCATGCCGAAGATCCCGAGGAGTACAACAACCTGTGGCTGTTGCCCGGTAACGAAGCACTCAAGCTGCAGCAGATGCGGGGCCACATGAACGCGTTGATGGCCACGGTCGATGTCGGGCCACCGCGGTTTGTGAACTACTGAGACTTTGTGTGCCAGACCAAGAAATTGCGCAGCAATTTTTGCTCTGGCACCAACACTTTGTCGGATGTTTTGTCGGAAGTCGAATGTGCTTGGCTCTGGTCATTTGGGGCTGGTTCATAATTGGACAAGCGGTAAGGCCAATTCAAGGGCTTTGCCCGCCGGCGCCATAGGCAGTGGCCGGTCGACGTGATGTTGAACATCTGAACGGAGAAACTATGCGACTAAGTGGTAAAT
>JAGPBF010000069.1:0-6569 GCA_018063505.1 Rhodoferax sp. | reverse complement strand
GGCTGGTTCATAATTGGACAAGCGGTAAGGCCAATTCAAGGGCTTTGCCCGCCGGCGCCATAGGCAGTGGCCGGTCGACGTGATGTTGAACATCTGAACGGAGAAACTATGCGACTAAGTGGTAAATCGGCTCTGGTAACCGCAGCGGGCCAGGGCATTGGCAAGGCCAGCGTGCTGGCCATGGCGGCCGAAGGTGCGCAGGTGCTGGCGACCGACCGCGACGCCGGCCTGCTCAAGGCGTACGAAGGCGTGGCCAATGTGCGCACCGCGGTGCTCGACGTGCTCGACAAGGCGGCCATCGGCAAACTGGTGGAGGGCATGTCGAAGATCGACGTGGTGTTCAACTGCGCCGGTGTGGTGCACAACGGCAGCATCCTGCAGGCCAGCGACGCCGACTGGGAGTTCGCGTTCAACCTCAATGCCCGCGCGCAGTTCTGGATGTGCCAGGCGGTGATTCCGAAGATGCTGGAGAACGGCGGCGGCAGCATCATCAACATGGCCAGCGTCTGCGGCAGCCTCAAGGGCCTGCCGAACCGTTTTATCTACGGCGCCAGCAAGGCTGCTGTCGTGGGTCTGACCAAGGGCATCGCGGCCGACTTCGTGGCCAAGGGCATCCGCTGCAACGCGATCGCCCCCGGCACCGTGGATACACCTTCGTTGCAGGAACGCATCAACAGCTACGCCGATCCGGTGCAGGCGCGCAAGGACTTCGTCGCACGCCAGCCGATGGGCCGGCTGGCCCAGGCCGAAGAAATCGCACCCATCATCCTGTACCTGGCCAGCGACGATTCGATCTTTGCAACCGGGCAGGTCTTTGCAGTAGACGGAGGAATGACGATATGAACCAGCTCGATCTCAACGGCCGCCACGCGGTCATCACCGGTGGCGCCACCGGCCTGGGTTTTGCCATCGCACAGCGCGTGCTGGCGTCCGGCGGCAGTGTCACGCTGTGGGACCGCGACGACAAGGCGCTGACACGTGCCTGTGGCGAGCTCGGTGCGAAAGCCGGTTCGGTGCAGGTCGACGTCGGAGATCATGCATCCGTGGTCGCAGCCGTCAAGAAGACACTCGAGAACAACAAGACCATCGATGCGCTGGTGAATTCCGCCGGTGTCGCTGGCGCCAATGCCAAGACCTGGGACTATGACCTGCAAGAGTGGCACAAGGTGATCCAGGTCAACCTCAACGGCCTGTTCTATTGCTGCCGCGAAATCGTGCCGCACATGCGTGCGAACAACTACGGGCGTATCGTCAACATCGCATCGGTGGCCGGCAAGGACGGCAACCCCAATGCCAGCGCCTACAGTGCCAGCAAGGCGGCGGTCATAGGCCTGACCAAATCGCTGGGCAAGGAACTCGCCGACACCGGGATCCGGGTCAACTGTGTCACGCCTGCGGCTGTCAAGACGGCGATCTTCGACCAGATCTCGGCCGAGCATATACAGTTCATGCTGTCCAAGATTCCGATGGGGCGCTTCGGCACCCCGCAGGAAATCGCGGCCATGGTGGGGTGGTTGTGCACCGAAGACTGCTCGTTTTCCACCGGCGCGGTGTTCGACCTCTCGGGCGGCCGCTCCACCTATTGATTCACTGCAAGAGCGAAGAAAGGCAAGACATGAAACTGGTACGTTATGGCAACCCCGGCAAGGAAAAGCCGGGCCTGATCGATGCGGACGGCAAGCTGCGCGACCTGAGCAAGATCGTCAAGGACATCGATCCGTCGCAACTCGGCGACGCGGCGCTGGCCAAGTTGCGCAAGCTCAAAACCGACAAGTTGCCGCTGGTGCGCGGCAATCCCCGCATGGGTTGCCCGGTCGCCGGAGTGCCCAAGTTCATTGCCATCGGCTTGAACTACGCCGACCATGCGGCCGAGTCGGGCCTGCCGATTCCCAAGGAACCGATCGTATTCACCAAGGCCACCAGCTGCATCCAGGGCCCGGACGACGCGGTGATGTTGCCCAAAGGCTCAGTCAAATCCGACTGGGAAGTCGAACTCGGCGTGGTCATCGGCACCCGGGCACGTTATGTGTCGCAAAAGGCTGCCCTCGATCACGTGGCCGGTTATTGCACCATCAACGACGTCAGCGAGCGCGAGTACCAGATCGAGCGCGGCGGCACCTGGGACAAGGGCAAGGGTTGCGACACCTTCGGCCCGATCGGCCCCTGGCTGGTGACCCGAGACGAAGTTGAAAATCCGCAGAAGCTTGACATGTGGCTCGACGTCAATGGCAAACGCATGCAGACCGGCAACACCAGGACCATGATCTTCAGCGTGGCCAAGCTGGTGAGCTACGTCAGCCAGTTCATGACGCTGGAGCCGGGCGACGTCATCACCACCGGCACGCCGCCGGGCGTGGGCCTGGGCATGAAGCCACCGGTCTACCTGAAGAAGGGCGACGTGATGACGCTGGGCATCGAGGGACTGGGCGAGCAACGCCAGACGGTGGTGCCGTTCAAGCTGTAATTGCGCAGCCGGCGCTGACCGATTCGACGGGCCCCCGCGTGGGGCCCGGTTTCGTGGGGCGCCGGGTTTGAGGTCGCATCGGGTTTACCCGTAGTTTTGCTAGAAGACTGGCTCTATTGCGGACCCAGGCAGCGCAATGGCGGACAAAATCGCGCAGAATAGAACGACCGTTCGTTTTATTCTGTATCGATGTCCGTATCGCCCATCCGCCGCACCCCTCCGCAGCCGCCCGCCGTCATCGACGAGGCGCCGCGTGCGGCCGAGAGCCGTGGCTCGCACAAGGGCCAGCAAACCAAGGCGGCGATCGTCGATGTGGCCTTGCGCCTGGCCAGCCAGGTGGGGCTGGAAGGACTGAGCATTGGCGCCGTGGCCGCCATCATGCACATGAGCAAGTCGGGCGTGTTTGCCCATTTCGGGGCCCGCGAGGAATTGCAGATTTCGGTGGTGCGCGAGTATTTCCATCGCTTCGAGCAAGAGGTGTTCTACCCTGCGCTGACGCACCCGCGTGGCCTGGCCCGGATCGAGGCGCTGTTTGCCAACTGGATGAAACGGGTCGCAGTCGAGATCCAGTCCGGCTGCATTTTCATCAGCGGCGCAGTGGCCTTCGACGACCGCCCCGGGCCGGTACGCGATGCACTGGCCAGTTCGGTCAATACCTGGCTGGCGGCGGTGCGCCGCGCTGTGCTGCAGGCGCGCGAACAGGGCGAACTTCGTCCGGACGCCGACAGCGACCAGATGGCGTTTGAGATCCACGGGCTCATTCTGGCGCTGCACTACGAGGCGCGTTTTCTGAACAAACCGGGCTCGATCGCCCGTGCCCACGCAGGGTTCGCCCATGTTCTTGCCAGCTACTGCAGTGCGCGCGATGGCGATGGCGCTGCAACAACCGGTTCTTCCCGCTGATCCCATTTTTTCCAGGAGTCTTCAACCATGCCTACTTACACCCCTCCACTGCGCGACATGCAGTTCGTCATGCATGAAGTGCTCAAGGTCTGCGATGACTTCAAGGCGATCCCCCGGCACGCGGATGTCGATGCCGACACCATCGACGCGGTGCTGGAGCAGGCCGGCAAGTTCGCCTCCGAGGTGGCGCTGCCGCTCAATATCAGCGGCGACCAGCAGGGTTGCACGATCGACCCGAAAACCCACGCGGTGACCGCGCCCAAGGGTTTCAAGGAGGCGTACGCACAGTTCGTGGCCAACGGCTGGCCAGCCCTGAGCTGCGACCCCGAGTACGGCGGCCAGGGCCTGCCACTGGTGGTCAATCAGTGTCTGTACGAGATGCTGAACTCGGCCAACCAGGCTTGGACCATGTACCCGGGCCTGACGCATGGCGCTTATGCGGCGCTGCATTCCTACGGAACCGACGATCAGAAGCAGACCTACCTGCACAAGATGACCAGCGGCGAATGGACCGGCACCATGTGCCTGACCGAACCCCATTGCGGCACCGATCTGGGCCTGATGCGCACCAAGGCCGAACCGCAGGCCGACGGTACCTACCGCATCACCGGCAACAAGATCTTCATCAGCGCCGGCGAACATGACCTGGCCGACAACATCGTGCATCTGGTGCTGGCGCGCATCACCGACGCACCGGCCGGCATCAAGGGGGTCAGCCTGTTCATCGTGTCCAAGCACCATGTCGACAAGAATGGTTCGCTGGGTGAGCGCAATGGCATCTATTGCGGCGGCCTGGAGCACAAGATGGGCATCCATGGCAACGCCACCTGCCAGATCGTGCTCGATAACGCGGTGGGCACGCTGGTCGGCGAGCCGAACAAGGGCATGAACGCTATGTTCGTGATGATGAATGCGGCGCGCCTGGGCGTTGGCAATCAGTCTCTTGGCCTGACCGAGGTGGCCTACCAGAACGCACTGGCTTACGCCAAGGACCGTCTGCAGATGCGCTCCTTGTCCGGCCCCAAGGCCAAGGACAAACCCGCCGACCCGATCATCGTGCACCCGGATGTGCGCAAGATGCTGCTGACGGCACGTGCGTATGCCGAAGGCGGCCGCGCGCTGGCGATCCACTGCTCGGTACTGCTGGAGAAAGAACACTTCCACCCCGACGAGAAAGTGCGCAAGGACAGCGGCGAGATGCTCTCGCTGCTCACGCCGATCGTCAAGGCCTTCCTGACCGACAACGGCTGGGAGGCCACTTCGCACTGCCAGCAGGTTTTCGGCGGCCACGGCTACATCAAGGAATGGGGCATGGAGCAGTTCGTGCGCGATGCGCGCATCAACATGATCTACGAAGGCACCAACACCATCCAGAGCCTGGACCTGCTGGGCCGCAAGATCCTGGGCAACAACGGCGCCACGCTGAAGAAATTCGGCAAGCTGATCGCGGCGCTGGTCGAAGAAGAGGGCGTCAACGAGAAGATGGCCGAGTTCATCAACCCGATCGCGTATCTTGGCGACAAGCTGAGCAAACTCACGGCCGAGATCGGCTTCAAGGGTTTCCAGAATGCCGATGAGGTCGGCGCTGCGGCGGTCGACTATCTGCGTATTGCCGGCCACCTGGTATTTGGCTACTTCTGGGCCCGCATGGCACAAGTGGCGCTGCGCGAAATTGCCGAGGGCAACACCGATCCGTTCTACCAGGCCAAGCTGCAGACGGCGCGTTTCTACTTCGCCAAACTGTTCCCCGAGACGGCATCGCTGATGCTCACCGTGCGCGCCGGCGCGCGTTCGCTGATGGACACCGAGGCCGTGTTTGCCTGATATTTGTTCGCCGGATTTCCTGATAACCATCCAACCCATTCGAGGAGAGACCCATGTTCAAGCAAGTCGTTGCGAGCGTTCTGCTGTTGTCGTCTGCGGCAGTCGCGCTGGCGCAGATGTCGCCGGTCGGCACCTGGAACACGATCGATGACGAGACCAAGGAGATCAAATCCGAAGTCCAGATCGTCGACAACGCCGGCGTGCTCAGCGGCAAGGTGACCAAGCTGCTGCGCAAGGGCGCCAAGCAGGATGCCATCTGCGACAAATGCACCGATGACCGCAAGGACAAGCCGGTACTGGGCCTGGAGATCATCCGTGGCGCCAAAAAGGCCGACGGCAAGGAGGTCTGGGAAGACGGCAAGATCCTCGATCCGGAAAAAGGCGCGAACTACAGCTTGCGATTGACGCCGATTGACGGCGGCAAGAAGCTGGAGGTGCGTGGCTCGGTCTTTGGTATCGGCCGCACCCAGACCTGGGTTCGCGCCCAGTAGCCGCCTGGCGCCGCCCTGGCCGGGCGGATTTCCGATACCCCACACGCTGCGGCGTGTCTTCAGAAAGCATTTCCATGTCCCGATTCCAAGTCAAGCAAGTCGCCGTTCTCGGTGCAGGTGTGATGGGGGCGCAGATTGCCGCGCACCTGGTCAACGTCCGTGTCCCGGTGATCCTGTTCGATCTGCCGGCCAGGGAAGGCCCGAAGAACGGTATCGTCAGCCGGGCGGTCGACGGCCTGAAGAAACTCAAACCAGCGCCGCTGGGCCTGGCCGACGAGGCCACGCTGATCCGGCAGGCCAACTACGAGGAACATCTCGAACTGCTGCAGGAATGCGATCTGGTGATCGAGGCGATCGCAGAACGCATGGACTGGAAACTCGACCTGTACCAGAAGATCGCGCCGCACCTGGCGCCGCACGCGATCGTGGCGTCCAACACCTCGGGCCTGTCGATCACCAAACTCAGCGAAGCGTTGCCGGACGCAATCAAGCCGCGTTTCTGTGGCATCCACTTCTTCAATCCGCCGCGTTACATGGCCCTGGTCGAGCTGATCAATACGCCGACCACCGAGTCCCAGGTGCTCGACGAACTCGAGGCCTTCGTCACCAGCGGCCTGGGCAAGGGAGTGGTGCGCGCCCATGACACACCCAACTTCATCGCCAACCGCATCGGCATCGCCGGCATGCTGGTGACGATGAAGCAGGTCGAGAATTTCGGACTTACCTACGACGTTGTCGACGACCTGACCGGCAAGAAACTTGGCCGGGCCAGCTCGGGTACCTTCCGTACCGCCGATGTTGTGGGTCTGGACACCATGGCCCACGTGATCAAGACATTGCAGGACAACCTGAGCCTGGAGACCGATCCGTTCTACGGCGATTTCGGC
>JAGPBF010000068.1 GCA_018063505.1 Rhodoferax sp. | reverse complement strand
ACCAGGCGCAGCAGCTGGTCTTCCTTGAACGGCTTCTGGATGAAATCCATCGCCCCCTTCTTCATCGTGTCCACCGCCATCGGCACGTCGCCATGCCCGGTGATGAAGACGACTGGAAGCGGTGAGTGGTTGTCGATCAGCCGGTTCTGCAGTTCCAGGCCGGTCATGCCGCCCATGCGGATGTCGACGATCAGGCAGGCGACCTCGCGGGCGTCGTAGCGACTCAGGAATGACTCGGCAGAATCGAAGCACCGTACCCGGTAGTCCTTGCCTTCGAGCAGCCATTGAAGTGAATCGCGAACCGCTTCGTCGTCGTCGACGACATAGACAGTACCCTTCTTGGGAATCAAACTCATGCTGCTATCCTGGGGTCTTGATGTGTTTGCGCCGCGGCTCCGACATGAGGCTGGCGGGTTCACCCACGGGCAACCAGAATGCGAATCGGCAGCCCGTAACTTCGGCGCCATTGTAGAGGTTCTCGCCGCGCATCCGTCCCTGGTGCGATTCGACGATCGAGCGGCAAAGGCTCAGGCCGATACCCATGCCGTAACTTTTGGTCGAGTAGAACGCTTCGTAGAGCCGCTCCAGCATCTCGGGCGCCAGCCCGCCTCCGGTATCGATCACCGAGAATTCCACCATCTGTCGATCATCGACGACGGTCTGCTGCACCGTCAGGTCGACCTTGCGCAGTGCCGTGGGCCTTTGTGCCGTGTCGACCGACTCGGCCGCATTCTTCAACAGATTGATCAGCACCTGCTCGATCAGGATCGGGTCGACCAGCAGCATCGGCAGGCGTGAGGCCACGTTGCAGGTCAGTCTGACATTGCGCCGGCGCACCTCGATCTCTGCCAGTTCGACCGCCTCGTCGACCATGTCGTTGACCCTGGACCATGTGCGCTTGGGCTCGCTGCGTTTGACGAACGAGCGGATGCGTTGAATGATCTGACCGGCACGCTGCGCCTGTCGCGCTGTCTTCTCGAGTGCTTCGAGCAAATCCTGCTGCTTGATCTGTTGCGACTGGATTCGCGAGATCATGCCGTGGCAGTAGTTGTTGATGGCGGTCAGCGGCTGGTTGAGCTCGTGCGCAACACTCGAGGCCATCTCGCCCATCGTGATCAGCCGGCTGGCGTTCTGCGCACGGTCGGCCTGTGCCGCTGCCTGTTGCTCGGCCAGCCGCCGGGCCGTGATATCGGTGGCAATCACCATCTGGGCCAAGCGGCCATCGACCCAGCTCAGGTACCGGGTGCGCACCTCGAGCCAGCGACCGAGTTCGCTCAGGTAGATCTCGGCGTTCTCCGGTTCGGCATCGGGCAACACATCGGTTGGCATGCCGGCAAACGCATCGACATGGTCCAGCCCTTCGTCGCTGATCGGCTGCGACGGAATGCCCGCCTGGGCCACCAGGCGAAGATGGCCATCGGTCTGGTGGCCGAACCACAGGCGGTAAAGCTTGTTGGCGAACAACATTTCGTCGCTGCCCAGCGGCGCCACGGAGATCGAGGCATCCAGCGCCTCGAGCACCGTGGTGAAACGCTCGAACGACGCCGACAGCTGCTCACGGATCCGGTTGGGTTCGGTGATGTCGGTCATCGCAGTGATCCAGCCCGTCTGGGTGCCGCGTGTGTCGATCAGTGGCGAGACATACAGGCGCGCATCGAACAGGGAGTTGTCCGGTCGCTTGATCCGCATCTGCACGCCACCGGGTGTTGCGGCCTGGCCGGACAACTCCCGGTGCATCAGCTGGTTCAGATTCTCGTGGTCGGTATCGGGCCAGTACGGAAATGGGGCGGTTCGCCCGACCAGTTCGGATTCGCTCCAGCCGGTCATCTGGCAAAAGGCGGCATTGACATAGGTGATGCGGCCCTGCAGGTCCATCGCCCGCATGCCGGTGAGCATGGAGTTTTCCATGGCGCGGCGGAAGTTGGTTTCGGCTACCAGGGCCTGTTGTGCCTGGTGCCGACGCCGGTTGTGCCGCCAGTTGGCAATCAGCATCCAGGCCGTCATGAGGCTGAGCACGCCGACCAGCCAGAACAAGCCGCTGCCGATCACGCCCAGCGATGTCCGGTACGCCTGCGCCCGAAGCACCAGGCCGTTGCCGACCGGTGAGACCGGCACTTCGTATTCGTTGACCGGCACGACCCAGGGCAGCAGCCTTCCGGCCGGATTACGCGCCGGGACGCTGGTGCCCGCCAGTTTCGCGCCCTTGTCGTCGAGCAGTGAAATTGCGTATCGGGCCGAGACTTCTGCCGGCACGCCATATCGATACAGCCCATCGACCGAATATTCGGCCAGAACGACTCCGACAAATCGGGTTCCGTCGTTCATCGGGATATGCAGCTGCAGCAGTGGCACCACGGCTCCGCTGGCGGCGCGTTGGGCATAGATCGGCTGCATGGTTTCCTGCGCCAGCAGGAAGATGTTGCGGGTTTCACCCGGACCGACAGGCTCGCCAGCCAGCAAGCTCGCGCCGGGTTGCAGGCTGGCGGTGGCATAGGTGGCCCGAATGTGCTGGGTCTGGTCGATCCAGCTCAGCCGTTCGAGGTCCGGGTACTGGATCACCAGGGCCTCTGCGCGTACCCGGAATTCCTCGGTATCGAGATCGCGATTCGAAATGTCACGCGCGATCCGCATCAGCTGCTCCTGGCGCTCGAGCAGCCGCAGCCGCAGGCGCTGCTGCGTGTATTCGACATCACGCCGCACGGCCTCGTGTTCGCGGTCAATCTCTTCGAGCCTCAGATAGGCGAATGCCACGACGATGGCTGCGAGGAACAGCACCACGGCCAGCAGCGGCGCCAGTACCGCGTACCGGTCCTGGCGCCGGGGATTGAGTTGCCACCACCAGTGGCGGACACGTTCAGCGGTGGCGCCGTGGGGCGGTTCGCTGCTGGTGGGTTCAAAAGACATGCGCGAAGTGTATGGGACGGTGGCAAAGTTGACACAAACTGGCGTATGGTGTTGACAGGCTCCGAATGCTCAAATTTCACTATGTGAATTAAACAAGCATTATTCGAAATATTGATGTTCATATGCGAGAATTCGCCTACAGTACCCTGACAACACCCATTCCAAGGAGACAAACATGTCGGATCAGCCCCGTAACGCCGCCATCGCCCCAGGTGACAATGAGAATGCGCTGGAAAACCGGGAGTGGATGGATGCACTGTCGGCGGTCATTTCCGCCGAAGGCCCGCAGCGGGCCCATGAATTGCTGGAAACCCTGCTCGAACACGCGCGCCAGAACAGCCTGGATATGCCGTTCTCGGCGAACACCGGTTATGTGAACACCATCGAGGTGGGTGAGCAGGCCCGCAGCCCGGGCAATCTGGAACTCGAAGGCCGCTTGCGCGCCTACATGCGCTGGAACGCAATGGCACTGGTGGTCAAGGCCAATCGGCTCGACCCGGCCGATGGTGGCGATCTGGGCGGGCATATCAGTTCGTTCCAGTCGGTGGCACACATGTTTGCGGCCGGCTTCAACCATTTCTGGCATGCGGAGAGCGAAGGCCACGGCGGTGATCTGCTATATATACAAGGCCATTCGTCGCCCGGCATATACGCCCGGGCTTACCTCGAAGGCCGTCTGAGCGAGGAGCAGTTGCTCAACTTCCGCCAGGAAGTCGGTGGCAATGGGCTTTCGAGTTATCCGCATCCCAAGCTGATGCCCGAATTCTGGCAATTCCCGACCGTCTCGATGGGCCTGGGCCCGCTGATGGCGATCTACCAGGCGCGTTTCCTCAAATACCTGCATGCCCGTGGCATCGCCGACACTTCCAACCGCAAGGTCTGGGTGTTCTGCGGCGACGGCGAGATGGACGAACCCGAGAGCATGGGCGCCATCGGCCTGGCCGCACGCGAAAAGCTCGACAACCTGGTGTTCATCGTCAACTGCAACCTGCAGCGCCTGGACGGCCCGGTGCGAGGCAACGGCAAGATCGTGCAGGAACTCGAAAGTGAGTTCCGCGGTTCAGGCTGGAACGTCATCAAGCTGCTGTGGGGTTCCGAATGGGACGAACTGCTGGCCCGTGACAAGGACGGTGCACTGCGCAAGATCATGATGGACACGCTGGACGGCGACTACCAGGCCTTCAAGGCCAATGACGGCGCCTTTGTACGCAAGAACTTCTTTGGTCGCGATCCGCGCACGCTGGAAATGGTCGCTGGCATGACCGACGACGAAATCTGGGGACTGCGCCGTGGCGGCCACGACGCGCAAAAGGTCTATGCGGCATTTCACAAGGCCAACCAGACGACCGGGCAGCCGACGGTGATGCTGGTCAAGACCGTCAAGGGTTATGGCATGGGCAAGGCCGGTGAGGGCAAGAACACCGCGCACCAGACGAAAAAACTCTCGGACGAAGATATCCGCTACTTCCGCGACCGGTTCAACATCCCGATCCCGGACAGCGAACTGTCCAAGATCCCGTTCTACAAGCCCGCCGACGACACACCGGAGATGCGTTACCTGCACGAGCGGCGCGAGGCGCTGGGCGGGTACCTGCCCAAGCGTCGCGCCAAGGCCGACGAGCGGTTCACGATTCCGCCGCTGGACACCTTCAAGGCCGTGCTGGACGCAACCGCCGAAGGCCGCGAGATCAGCACCACACAAGCTTTTGTGCGCTTCCTGACCCAGTTGCTGCGCGACAAGGAACTCGGCCCGCGTGTCGTGCCCATCCTGGTCGACGAGGCCCGCACCTTTGGCATGGAGGGCCTGTTCCGCCAGATCGGGATCTACAACCCGGAAGGGCAGAAGTACACGCCGGTCGACAAGGACCAGGTCATGTACTACAAGGAAGACAAGGCTGGCCAGGTGCTGCAGGAAGGCATCAACGAACCCGGTGGCATGAGCAGTTGGATCGCTGCGGCAACGTCGTACTCGACGAACAACCGCATCATGATTCCGTTCTACGTGTATTACTCGATGTTCGGTTTCCAGCGCATCGGCGACCTGGCCTGGGCGGCCGGCGACATGCAGGCGCGCGGCTTCCTGCTCGGTGGTACTTCCGGTCGCACCACGCTCAATGGCGAGGGGCTTCAGCATGAAGACGGTCACAGCCATGTGCTGGCAGGCACCATCCCGAACTGCGTCAGTTACGACCCGAGCTTCGCGCACGAAGTCGGCGTGATCCTGCACCATGGTCTGCAGCGCATGGTCGAGCGCCAGGAGAACGTTTATTACTACATCACGCTGCTCAACGAGAACTACGCAATGCCCGGCCTCACGGCTGGCACCGAAGAGCAGATCATCAAGGGCATGTACCTGTGCAAACCGGGCGCCAAGCGCACGCCGCGCGTGCAGTTGCTGGGCTCGGGGACGATCCTGCGCGAGTCGATTGCCGCACAGGAACTGCTCGACACCGAGTGGGGTGTCGCGGCCGATGTGTGGAGCTGCCCGAGCCTCAACGAGCTCGGCCGTGACGGCCAGGACTGCGAACGCTTCAACCTGCTGCATCCCGATGCCGAGCCGCGTGTGCCATTCGTGGCGCAGCAGCTCGAAAAGCACCCTGGACCGGTGGTGGCCTCGACCGATTACATCAAGTCGTATGCCGAGCAGATCCGTCCATTCCTGCCCAAGGGTCGAACCTACAAGGTGCTGGGTACCGACGGCTTCGGTCGCAGCGATTTCCGCAGCAAGCTGCGTGAACACTTCGAGGTCAACCGCCATTACATCGTCGTGGCAGCGCTCAAGGCATTGAGCGAAGAGGGCACCGTACCGGTGGCCAAAGTCAGCGAAGCGATCAAGAAATACGGGCTCAATGTCGACAAGGTCAACCCGTTGTACGCTTGAAGACCGATCACACCCGGCCGGCTGACAAGCTGGCCGGAACCAGTGGCGCTTAGCCCACAAAAGAATCTGGAGGCAGGAATATGGCGTTGGTAGACATTCAGGTGCCGGACATTGGCGACTTCGACGAAGTGGCGGTGATCGAATTGCTCGTCAAGCCGGGCGACGTGGTCAAGGTCGAGCAGTCGCTGATCACGGTGGAGTCCGACAAGGCATCGATGGAGATTCCGTCCAGCCATGCCGGCGTGGTCAAGGACATCATTGTCAAGCTCGGTGACAAGGTCAAGCAGGGCGTGGTGATTGCGCGCATCGAGGCGCAGGACGGCGGGGTTGCGGATGCGGCGCCTGCCAAGGCCACAGAAGCGGCTGCAGCTTCGGCCAAAGCGGCTGCATCTGCGCCGGCTGCATCTGCACCGGCTGCGGCCGTCCCAGCGCCGGCGGTCAGTGCCGCCGGACCGGTCAAGGTCATGGTGCCCGACATCGGCGACTTCAAGGATGTGGCTGTCATCGAAGTGCTGGTGAAAGTCGGCGACACGGTCAAGGTAGAGCAATCGCTGGTCACGGTCGAGTCTGACAAGGCCTCGATGGAAATCCCCAGCAGCGTGGCAGGCGTGGTCACGGAAATCTTCGCCAAGCTGGGTGACAAGATCAATGTCGGCGACCCACTGGCGCTGGTTCAGGTGGCTGGTGCTGCAGTGGCTGCTGCACCAGCGGCGCCATCACCCGCCGCCAGAGCACCGCAGGCGGCGGCCAGTCTGCCGACACCGGCCGCGGCGCCGGTGGCAGCGGCCAGTGCACCAATGCCGGCGCATGATCCGACTGCACCGGTTTCTACCAGCTTGCCGCACGCGTCTCCGTCGGTGCGAAAGTTCGCACGCGAGCTCGGTGTGCCACTGGAGGAGATCAAGGGTAGCGGCAGCAAGGGACGGATTTCGGTCGAAGACGTGCAGTCATTCACCCGTGCCGTGATGGGCGGGGCGGCGCAGACGCGGGCTTCGGCTGCCGCGCAAGGCGGCAAAGCCGGCGCATCCGGTGGTGATGGTGCCGGCCTGGGCCTGATTCCGTGGCCGAAGGTCGACTTTGCGAAATTCGGCCCGGTCGAACGCAAGGACATGTCGAGGATCAAGAAGATCAGCGGAGCCAACCTGCACCGCAACTGGGTCATGATTCCGCACGTCACCAACCACGACGATGCCGATATCACGGACCTCGAGGCATTCCGCGTGTCGACCAACAAGGAGAATGAAAAGTCGGGCATCAAGGTGACGATGCTGGCTTTCCTGATCAAGGCCTGTGTCGCGGCGATGCGCAAGTTCCCCGAATTCAACGCATCGATCGACGGGGACCAGCTGGTTTACAAGCAGTATTTCCACGTCGGTTTTGCCGCAGACACACCCAATGGCCTGATGGTGCCGGTGATCAAGGATGCCGACAAGAAGGGCGTGATGCAGATCTCGCAGGAAATGGGTGAACTGGCCAAGAAGGCCCGTGACGGCAAACTCGGCCCCGCCGACATGTCGGGCGCGGGTTTCACGATCTCGTCACTCGGCGGTATCGGCGGGCGTTATTTCACCCCCATCATCAATGCGCCCGAGGTGGCGATTCTGGGCGTGTGCCGTTCCACGATGGAGCCTGTCTGGGATGGCAAGGCCTTCGTGCCGCGTCTGATGCTTCCCTTGTCATTGAGCTGGGATCATCGGGTCATCGATGGCGCGGCCGCCGCCCGCTTCAATGTCTACCTGGGCCAGATCCTGGGCGATTTCCGCAGGGTGTTGTTGTAAGCCCGCAGCAGCGTTCACACCCTGGCGCAGCTGGTGTGTCGATACCGACGGCCACCATCCCAATGGATTAGCAATACGAGAGGAACGATCTCATGGCGCAAATGGAAATCAAGGTTCCGGACATCGGCGACTTCGCCGAAGTGACGGTGATCGAGCTGATGGTCAAGCCGGGCGACACGATCGTGCCCGAGCAATCCCTGATCACGGTCGAGAGCGACAAGGCGTCGATGGAGATTCCCGCCTCGCATGGTGGCGTGGTCAAGGAACTCAAGGTCAAACTCGGCGACAAGGTGGCCGAAGGTTCGGTGCTGCTGACGCTGGAGGCTGCCGCGCAGGCCGCAGCGGACACACCGGTGGCAACTGCACCGCCACCGCAGGCCGCTGCGGCTGCGGCCGGCAAAACGCCAGCAATGCAACAGCCGGCAACCCCCGGCGCGTCGAACGCCATGCCGGCCTTTGCCGGTGCCGTCGATCTGGAGTGTGATCTGCTGGTCCTGGGCGCCGGGCCGGGTGGTTATTCGGCAGCCTTCCGAGCCGCCGATCTGGGCCTCAAGGTCGTGCTGGTGGAGCGTTACGCGGCCCTTGGCGGGGTGTGCCTGAACGTGGGTTGCATTCCGTCCAAGGCCTTGCTGCATGTGGCAGCCGTGATGGACGAAGTGCGCCATTTCGCCGACCTGGGCATCAGTTATGCGGATCCGGTGGTCGATGTCGACAAACTGCGGGCGCACAAGGGCAAGGTTGTCGCCAAACTCACCGGTGGCCTGGCTGCGATGGCCAAGATGCGCAAGGTGACCACCGTTCGCGGCTATGGCGCGTTTGTCGGCCCCAACCATGTGCAGGTGGAGGAAACCACCGGAGACAGTCAGGAGAAGACCGGCAAGACGCAGACCATCGGTTTTCGCAACTGCATCATCGCTGCGGGCTCGCAGGCGGTGCGCCTGCCGTTCATGCCCGACGACCCGCGGGTTGTCGACTCGACCGGCGCACTGGCCCTGAAACAGGTTCCCAAGCGCATGCTGATCCTGGGTGGCGGCATCATCGGCCTGGAGATGGGAACGGTCTACAGCACGCTGGGGGCCAGGCTGGACGTGGTCGAGATGCTCGACGGACTGATGCAGGGCGCCGACCGCGACCTGGTCAAGGTCTGGCAGAAGATGAATGCACCGCGTTTCGACAGCATCATGCTGAGCACCAAGACGGTGTCGGCCAAGGCGACCGATGCAGGCATCGAAGTGCACTTTGCCGCGGCGCAGGAGGGCGGCAAGGCGCCCGAGCCGCAGACCTACGACCTGGTGCTGCAGGCGGTCGGGCGCTCGCCCAACGGCAAGAAGATCGGTGCCGAGAAGGCCGGCGTGGCGATCACCGATCGCGGCTTCGTGGGCGTCGACATACAGATGCGCACCAATGTGCCGCATATCTTCGCCATCGGCGACATCGTGGGCCAGCCGATGCTGGCGCACAAGGCCGTTCATGAGGCCCATGTCGCAGCCGAGGTCATTGCCGGCGAGTTGCGGGGCAACAAGGAACTGGCCAGCGCAGCGTTCAACGCGCGGGTCATCCCCAGCGTCGCCTATACCGATCCGGAGGTGGCATGGGTCGGCTTGACCGAGGACCAGGCCAAGGCCCAGGGCATCAAGGTGAAAAAGGGCCTGTTCCCCTGGACCGCTTCGGGCCGCGCCATTGCCAATGGCCGTGACGAGGGTTTCACCAAGCTGCTGTTCGACGATTCCCCCGAGGCCCACGGGCACGGCAGGATTCTGGGTGGCGGCATTGTGGGCACGCATGCGGGCGACATGATCGGCGAGATCGCACTGGCCATTGAAATGGGCGCCGACGCGGTCGACATCGGCAAGACCATCCATCCGCATCCGACGCTGGGCGAGAGCATCGGCATGGCGGCCGAAGTGGCCCACGGCAGTTGTACCGATCTGCCGCCGGCGCGTCGCTGAGCTGCCGCCGGGCGTCGCGCGCCGGACAATGGAATAAGATCCCCGCATCGGGGTATTTTCAGGTTGCAGGCGAGCGGCCGCATGACATGCATTGCATTGACAAGACGCGTTATCCATCGGGCTTTCTGGCCGCATCTGCCGGAGTGGGCGCATGAGTGAGGCGTCGCCCGAGCCCAAGCCCGAGCGCCTTGTGCAAGACAAGCCGCCCGCGGCCCGCAAGACCGCCGGCACCAAGCCTGCGGCTCCGGGTGTGGCCCGGCGCCTGCCCTCGATATTTCACTTTCTGCGACGCAAGCCGCAACCGGCTGCGAAATTGCCACATGCGCAGTTCAGCCACACCTCGTTCGGCGTGCGATCGCTGGTGGTTGCCGGAACCGGCTCACCCACGGTGGTGTTCGAATCGGGCATAGGCCAGGGCAAACGCGACTGGGCGTCGGTGTTCAATACGGTGTCTGATGTCACCCGTGCGGTCGCTTATGACCGGGCCGGTTACGGTCAGAGCGAAGCATCCGAAGCCTCGCGTGACGGACTGCAGATCGTGCTGGAGTTGCGGGAAATGCTGCGTACCGAAGGGCTGGCTCCGCCTTATGTGCTGGTGGGGCATTCACTGGGTGGAACCGTCGTGAAGCTGTTTGCCAAGACCTATCCGGATGAGGTTTGCGGCGTGGTGCTGGTCGATGCGCGGCATGAGGAATTCACGCAGCGCTGCCGACAATATGGCGTCAATCGGCTGCTGTACGAACCGCCGCAGGCCTTGTTGTCGGTGCTCTCACCAGTGACCCGTGCGGAATTGCTGGCCGCACCGCTGACGCTCAAGCAGGCGCGCCGCGCCGGCACCTTTCCCGACGTTCCCCTGATCGTACTGACCCAAAGCAATGCCACCAGTCGCTGGCCTGATGCGCTTGGCAAGGTCTGGGAGGCCAGTCAGCGGCGAATGTCGCGCATGTCGAGCCTGGGCAGGATCAAGGTGGTGGTTGACGCCGGCCACAACGTCCATCTGGACCAGCCCGAAGTCGTGAGCCGCGCTGTGCTGGGTGTCGTGCGGGCGGCCAGGCTGATCAAGGCGCGCAGGCGAACCGGGCGTTCGTCCTGACCGGACAGCGAGAAGGCCGGCTCAGGGCCGTGCCGTTGTCTCGACCCGTCGCGCCCCATTGAATCGGCTGCGCCAGTATCCAAGGCGCATGTCTTCCACCCGCACCTCGGCACCGGGCCTGGGCGAGTGGATGAACTTGTCGTCGCCGACGTAGATGCCGACGTGGCTGAAAGCGCGGCGCAAGGTGTTGAAGAACACCAGATCGCCTGGCTGCAGCTCGCTTTTCTCGATTGTCACGGTTGCCGCTGCCTGCTGATCTGCGGTACGGGGCAGTATCAGTCCGATGGTCTGCTGGTACATCGCGCGCACAAAACCACTGCAGTCGAATCCGGTTTCCAGCGAAGTGCCACCACGCTTGTACGGAACGCCGAGAAAGCCCATCGCGCTGATGACCAGCTCCGAGGCCTTGCCACCGACCGATTGGCCGACCTGGCTGATCTGCCCGATCAGGCCGCGTTCGGCCAGCAGTTGGTCCAGATCGTCTGGCGAACCGGCCTGCTGCGGTGCGGCATAGGCGGCCTGGGTCAGCGCCATGGCCAGCAGCAGAGTCAATCTTGGAATCACGCGCATCAGGGCAGGGTAAGTGGCTGGGCTTGCAGGGTCAAGCGATTGCTGGTGCAAGTACTTGATTTGAAATGGTTTGCGGCATTTTAGCCACGTTTGGACCGACGCCGGCCGGTATCTGCCGGCCGCGCACCAGATAAATTCGCTGCAGTTCAGGGTCAAAGCCGGGCCGGCACGCATCGACTACGATGGTGCCATTGCCGCCGCCGAGACCGCTTGGGCTGCGCTACACGGTTTGGTCGGCACAAACAGGAGAGTCCATGTACAAGGCCATTGAACTCAACAAGACAGACGGTTTCAGTGCCGGGTTGACCGAGCTCGATGAAGCGGGCTTGCCAGCGGGCGACGTCTTGGTGCGCGTCGCGTATTCGACACTCAACTACAAGGATGGCCTGGCCATCACCAACCGCGGACCGGTGGTCCGGAACTGGCCGATGGTCGCTGGCATCGACGGCGCCGGCACGGTGCTCGAGTCGCAGCATCCGGACTGGAAGCCGGGTGACCGGTTTATTCACAATGGCTGGGGTGTCGGCGAGACCCATCCTGGCTGCCTGGCACAGAAGGCGCGGCTCAAGGGCCAATGGCTGGTGCGCCTGCCCGATGCGTTCACACCACGCCAGGCGATGGCCATCGGTACTGCGGGTTATACCGCGATGTTGTGTGTGCTGGCACTGGAGGACCATGGGGTGACGCCGGCCTCCGGCGAGATCCTGGTGACGGGCGCTACCGGCGGCGTGGGCAGTGTTGCCGTGGCATTGCTGGGTCGCCTGGGCTACACGGTGCTTGCAGCGACTGGAAAGGCGAGCGAAGAAGCCTATCTGAAGGCGTTGGGGGCCTGTGCCATCGTGCCACGTGCCGATCTGGCCAGCGCTGGCAAACCGTTGCAGAAGGAACGCTGGGCCGGTGTCGTCGATGCCGTCGGTTCGTTCACGTTGGCCAATGCGCTGGCCCAGACCCGTTACGGTGGCGTCGTCGCGGCCTGTGGTCTGGCCCAGGGATCCGACCTGCCCACCACCGTCATGCCGTTCATCCTGCGGGGCGTCACGCTGGTGGGGGTCGACTCGGTGATGGCACCGTTGCAGCGGCGCCAGCGCGCGTGGGAGCGGCTGGCGCGTGACCTCGATCCGGTCCTGCTCGAGAGCATGATCGACGAGGTTCCGTTGTCGGACGCCGTTGCCAAGGCGACAGCATTGATGGATGGCAAGGTGCGCGGACGCGTGGTCGTGCGCATCGGCGATTGAATCGGCACTCAGGAAGGGCAATTCCGATGAACCAAGCTATCGCCGCGCTGGAGCACCGCCAGTGCCGAACCGGATGGCACATGGTACTCGGGCGAGGGTTTGCCCTGGCGCTGCTGGCGGTGCTGCTGCCTTGCACCGGCCTGGCACAGCAACTGCGGCCGCAGACGGTTGCCTCCGGCCTGCAGAACCCCTGGGCATTGGCGTTCCTTCCCGAGGGGCGGTTCCTGGTGACTGAACGCGCGGGGCGGCTGCGGGTCGTCGAGCCCGACGGACGTGTCGGGGCGCCCGTGGCCGGCTTGCCTTCGATGGCAGCCCAAGGGCAGGGCGGTCTGCTCGATCTGGTGCTGGACAGCGATTTCGAACGCAACCGTACGATCTATTTCTGTTTTGCCGAACCGGCCGCCAGCGGCAGTGGCAACAGCACCGCGCTGGCCCGTGCGCGGCTGTCGGAACAGCGCGATCGCCTGGACGATGTCCGGGTGATTTTCAGCCAGTTGCCGAAATTCGCCAGCAGCGCCCATTTCGGCTGCCGCATCGTCGAAGGCCGCAAGGCCGGGCAGCCCGATGGCAGCCTGTTCCTGACGCTGGGAGATCGATTCCGGCGCATGGCCGACGCGCAGACGCTGGACAACCACCACGGCAAGCTGGTCCGAATCAACAAGGATGGCAGTGTGCCTCGGGACAACCCATTCGTGGCACAGGCCGGCGCGCGGCCGGAGATATGGAGCTACGGGCACCGCAACATGCAAGGCGCTGCGCTGGCACCCGACGGGCGCTTGTGGACCCACGAGCATGGACCCCAGGGCGGCGACGAAATCAACCTGCCGGCTCCAGGGCGCAACTATGGCTGGCCGGTCATCACCTACGGCGAGAACTATGGTGGCGGCAAGATCGGCGAGGGGCTCACGCGCAGGGACGGCATGGAGCAACCGGTGCATTACTGGGTGCCATCGATTGCACCCTCCGGAATGGCGTTCCTGACCAGCGCGCGTTATGGCCCGGTATGGCAGGGCAACCTGTTCGTCGGGGCACTGGCTGGCCGCTTTCTCGATCGCATCGAATGGCAGCCGGACGGCGCCGGTGTGCGCATCCTGCGTGAGACCCGGCTTTTGACCGAATTCGGTGAACGTATCCGCGATGTCCGCCAGGGCCCCGATGGGTTGCTGTACCTGTTGACCGATGCCGCCGATGGGCGTCTGATTCGTTTGTTGCCTGGCTGACGACCGGGCAGTCGCAAGCCCCGGTAGGTTTCCTGCGGGTTCGCGCAATTGCCGCTCACGCTGCTGCCCGCATCAGCCCCGCAATCGTTGCCAGCATGGCGGGGCCGCTGCCGTCGGCAAGCTGGCAATGCGCCGACGTCTCGGCCAATCGTTCTGGCGCAGGCAACCAGGCCTGGGCGCGTGGGCCGAGCACCACGATGTGGCCGATGTGTGGCAGGACCATGGCCCACATCTGCTGCATTTGCGCGTCTTGCCAGTGTCCGTCTGCACCGGGTCCGGCCAGCACCAGCACGTCGATATGGTCGAAGGCCAGGCCCGTGAGCGTGATCTGTGCCGGTGTCGTGACCACGACAGCCGCAGCCATGTCGCGGTTGGCCTCAAGCATCCGCGCGGCATCGAACGCGGACCCTTGAACCGCCGCAATGCGTTCACGCCCCTGCCAGAGGCCGTGTGTATCAGCCAGACCCCAGGGAGCCGCATGACGGCTGTGTTGCGCCAGGAGTTCGGCGGCCACGGACTGGCCGGCCCCCACGATCAGCGCCACCGGGATGCGGCTGGGACCCGGCAGCAACTGGCGCAGTACATCCGCATAAATGCCTGGCGTCAGGCCAGCGCCGAGTTGGGGTTGGGCATTGACTTCACAGACCAGGGCGCCGGTTTGCAGCCACGACTGGCCGATGTCGCCGATGATCAGGTCGATGCCGGCCAGGTCCAGGCCCAAGGCGCGGGCACAACGTTCTGCCAGGCGCTGGTTGTCCGGGTGTACCGTGCCGTTCACCAGCACCGGTGTTCCGCCGGCCGACACATTGGCGCGCCGGCGCAGCACAACAAACACGCCCTGGGCCGGAATCGTTGCCGCAGACATGCCCTCTTGCGCCAGCAACCCGTGCGCTTCTGCATCGAGTTCCAGCAGTCCGTGGCCGCGCGCGGTGCCGGCTCTGGCATGGGCCGGATCGTCGCGCAGCTGCGCAACCAGCGCGGCAATCGTCTGCTGACCGTCGCCCAGGATGCCGGCAGGGCGTCGCAACACGGTCTTGATCAGTCGCCCGTCCAGCACTGTGAGCCGGTAGTCCTGGCCGTGCACATGTTTCTCGACCAGAATGTCCTTTGAGAAGCCGCTGGCATGCGCGAAGGCCTGTTGCACGGCGGCATCGTCACGCAGATCGGCCGACACACCGATGCCCTGGTCGCGGTCCGCCGGCTTGACGACCACCGGATACCCCAGCATGCGCGCAATCTGCACCGCCGCCTCCTGCGAGGGCGCACGTTCATGGATTGGTGCTGGCAGGCCCAGTTGACGCAGGACCTGGGCGGTGCGGACCTTGTCGCGCGCGATGCGCGAGCCGACGACCGGCGTGCGGTCGGTGTAGCTGCTCTCCAGCCAGCGGCAATGGCGTCCCTGACCAAATGCATGGACGCCAGGCACCACCGGTCGCGTCGGGATGTCCAGCGCATGGGCCGCCGCAAGAAAGCGGATGGTGTTGAAGTCGCGCAATGCATAGGCCTGCAATGCGCCCGCCAGCGGCGCCATGTCCTGCGCTGCAGCAGGAGCCTGTGCTGTACCTGCAGCGTGCAGCACAAGATGTACCTGCTGGCTGACCCATGACAAGGCGGCAAGGTTGGCTTGGGGTGCCACATAAGGCATGGCGACAGACCATAACCCGCCATCGCTGTCGAGCGTGACCGGTACCACCTTGGCGCTGGCGAACACCGGTACCTTGAGCTGGCGTTGCGCGGCGCCAACCCAGAACAACATGCGCCGCAACAGCGACGCGGTGTCGTGCAACAGCGCGATGCCCTCTGGCAGTGGCTCGGGGATCCACTGCGCCATGGCCTTGTCCAATCGCGTGAAGTCATGGGGCGCGCGGGATTTGCAATGCCATTCGCCCAGCATCACCGGCTGGCGAATGCCATGGGCGACGCCTGGCAAGATCCGCCAGCGCGGCGGAAAGCGCCATTGGACCGGTGCTACGGAGGGCGTGATTGTCTGACCTTGCATGCGCCCGATCGTAGCGGCAAGTGCTCTGGCAGCGTCAGGCTGCAGCAAGTTCGAGGAGCACAATGGCTGTTGCAATGCAGCACCCAGAACAGGACGAGACATGACGACATACGCCGACTTCTACCAGCGCTCTATCAGCGACCGCGACGCCTTCTGGAGCGAGCAGGCCGGGCTGATCGACTGGAAGACAAAACCCAGCCAGGTTTGCGACTATCAGGATCCGCCATTTGCGCGCTGGTTTGTCGGAGGGGTGACCAATCTATGCCACAACGCGGTCGACCGCCATCTGGCCAGCCGGGCCGACCAGCCCGCACTGATCGCGGTGTCAACCGAGACGGATCAGGAGCAGGTCTACAGCTTCGCGGAACTGAATCTGGAGGTGCAGCGGATGGCGGCAAGCATGCTGGCGCTGGGCGTGCAAAAGGGCGATCGGGTATTGATCTACATGCCAATGGTGGCGCAGGCTGCGTTTGCGATGCTGGCCTGTGCCCGCATCGGTGCCATTCATTGCGTCGTGTTCGGTGGCTTCGCCTCGGGCGCACTCGCGTCGCGCATCGAAGACGCAAGCCCGAAACTGGTGGTCAGCGCCGATGCCGGCTCCCGCAGCGGCAAGGTGGTGCCGTACAAGCCGCTGCTCGATGAGGCCATTGCGCTGTCGAACCACAAACCCGAAACGGTGCTGCTGGTGGATCGCAAGCTGGTGCCGATGGACCTGGTCGCAGGCCGTGATCACCTGTGGGATGCGCTGCGCGACAAGCATATGGACGCCGTGGTTCCGTGTGTCTGGGTCGAGTCCACGCACCCGAGCTATACGCTGTACACCAGTGGCACGACGGGCAAACCCAAGGGCGTGCAGCGCGACACCGGGGGTTATGCCGTGGCGCTGGCGGCGAGCATGAAACATATCTTCTGCGGCAATGCCGGCGAGACCTATTTCGCCACCAGCGACATCGGCTGGGTGGTCGGTCACAGTTACATCATCTACGGTCCGCTTATCGCCGGCATGGCGACCATCATGTACGAAGGCCTGCCAACCCGGCCCGACGGGGGCATCTGGTGGAGCCTGGTCGAAAAGTACAAGGTCAGTGTGATGTTCAGCGCGCCGACGGCGATCCGTGTGCTCAAGAAGCAGGATCCGGCGCTGCTGACGAAGTACGACCTGTCATCGCTGCGCGCGCTTTACCTGGCCGGAGAACCGCTGGACGAGCCGACCGCGCAGTGGATCTCGTCGAGCCTGGGCAAACCCATCATCGACAACTATTGGCAGACCGAGACCGGCTGGCCGATCCTGGGCCTGGCCAATGGCGTGGAGCAGGCCGCCAGCAGGTTCGGCAGTCCCGGCAAGGCCATCTACGGCTACGACGTCAAGCTGATCGACGAAGGCACCGGCGAGGAACTGGTAGGCGCTGGCAAGAAAGGCGTGGTCGCGATCGAAGGGCCGTTGCCACCGGGTTGCATGCAGACGGTCTGGCAGGACGACGCGCGTTTCGTCAATACGTACTGGAAGAGTATTCCCGGCAAACTGATCTACAGCACCTTTGACTGGGGAATCCGTGACGAGGATGGGTATTTCTTCATCCTTGGCCGCACCGATGACGTGATCAACGTGGCAGGCCACAGGCTTGGAACGCGGGAGATCGAGGAGAGCATTGCCGGCCATCCCAATATTTCCGAAGTTGCGGTGGTGGGTGTGGCCGACGCGCTCAAGGGGCAGGTCGCGATGGCGTTTGCCATCCTCAAGGACACCAGTGCCATGGACGACACCGCGGCCTGCCTCAGACTCGAAGGCGAGATCATGAAAAGAGTCGACCATGACCTGGGTGCGGTGGCGCGCCCGAGCAGGGTGCAGTTCGTCACGGCCTTGCCCAAGACCCGCAGCGGGAAGTTGCTGCGCCGTGCCATTGTTGCGGTATGTGAAGGTCGCGACGCCGGTGACCTTACGACCATGGAAGACCCCGCTGCGTTGCAACAGGTGCGGGAGCTGATGGGCCGCTGACGACCCTCCGTGGCCTGGCGCCACGCCAGTTGGTTCAGCTGACCAGAGGGCTGACTGCTGTGGTTCTTGTTGGTGCGGACAACGGCACGTCGAACGCGGCTGGCGCCAGGCCAGCGCGGCTGCGCTCGGCCATCGTGGACCAGGCGGATTCCCACTCGCGCACTCTCGCTGCGGCATCGAACAACGGGGCCTGCGCCAGTTGAGCGGCCAGGTGGCCGCGCAAGTCGCGCAAGGCCGAACGGTCTTGGCCCAGCTGTACGACGCGCTCCAGGAATGCCGACTTGGTGTTCGTGATGCCTTCGGCCAGACCGGCGCCCTTCAGGATGCTGCCGCCCAGACGGGACGCCATGCTGTTGCCCGCACAGGTGACCGCCGGCACGCCCATGCGCAAGGCATCGACCAGCCCCTGGTTGGCATTGAATCGCACGGTATCGACAAACAGGTCGGCCAGCGCGAGGCGGCCCAGCAACTGTTCGCGTGAGCCACGTGGCTGAAACAACAGGCGTGCTGGGTCGACGCCAGCCTGTTGCGCTGCGGCCTGCAGATGGCGTTGCGCGACCGGTACAAAGGCGGGTAACCAGAACACCGCATCGGGCAGGGCCTGCAGCATCTTCATCCACAGGCCGAAACTCTGCGGGTCGACCATCAAGGCGGGCAACTGGGCGCACAGGACGAGGGCGTCACGGGGCAGGCCAACATCGGCACGTTCAGGGGCAGGCGCCAGCGGCAGATCGTCGTGGGTCGCCAGCCAGCAGCTCACGGGCAATCGAACGACCGCACCATAGGGCTCCAAATCGAGTTCGTCCGGATGGACGAAACGATCGGACATGTTGTATTCGCACGGCCGCGCGGGATGGTGCCGGTGCCAGGTCGTCTGGCGAATCTGGACCGGTGCGACCCGGCGCTCGGGGATTTCGGGTCGGCACCAGGGTGTGTCGAAAGCCATGTCGACAAAGATGTCGAGTTCATCGAGCCGGATCCGCGCAACCGATTCATCGTCGCTCATGTGGGCAATCTCGATCGCAGACGCACAGGTGTCTGCAATGCTCCGGGTCATTGCCGGTTCGGGTTGTGGCGTCGGCGAATAGACGTGGATCGCGAAGCGCGTGTGGTCGTGCAGCGCGAGCTGCCGGCGCAATCCGTTGACGACCTTCGGATCGCGCAGACTCTGGATCGCCAGGCCCACGTGTATCCGGTTGTCGCGCCGGGTCGACCGTGCCGCGGTGAATGCCGGCATGGCGCCGGTCAGCTGCCTGCCGATGGTGTCGATCGACACGCGCCGGATCTGGGCCATTTCATCTTCGTGCAGCGGCAGCATCAGCCCGCAAAGTTGGGCATCACGCCAGTCCCGGCCCTCGCCGGTGCGGGCCGAGCGCGCAAGCAATTCGCGCAGTACCGCGGTCAAGCGGTCGTGGTCGCGCCAATCGCACACCTGCATGGCTTCATAGGCCTGCTGGCAGAACAGCTCGTACGCATCGGGCTTGCTGGCGAGTTGCTTGCGGTTGAGCCGCTGCTCGCAGTGGTTTGCGCCAGCCACGAGCGACACCAGAAGGGTCTGGCCGTCGGCGTCCAGTGCATCGAGCACCCGTTGGGCCGATTCGATCTGTCCGTCGAATGCCCTTGCGATCGCCTGCCGGACCGCAATGGCCGGCGCGGGCGGGAAACGTGTGCCTGCTTGATCCAGTGTGTCCTGCGCCGCGCAAAATCGGCGCGCCGCAATCTGGATGTCGGCCAGGTTGAGCCAGGCTTGCAGCGCCGCGGGCGCCAGCGAGCGGCACACCATCAGGCGTTCGACAGCCAGGTCCCATTGACCCACTTGCGCACACATCAACGCACTGTTGTTGAGCGCGCGCAGATGACGCGGGTCCAGCGCCAGCGCTTGCG
>JAGPBF010000067.1 GCA_018063505.1 Rhodoferax sp. | reverse complement strand
GGTATCCCGGCGCCGCCAACTCGGCCGCGGCGAAGCGGTACAGCTGGCCGTTGGCGTTGTAATAACCGGCAATGACCGTGGCGGTCACCAGCAGCCAGAAGTTGTGCGAAACCACCGCGTAGGCACATAACAGCGAAGACACCAGCGCCACCATCAGTCCGATCTGGAACGAGACCTTGCGCCCCCAGGCAGACTGCGTGCGCGCCACCAGCGGCGTGCTCAGAGCGCCGCCGACGACGTATCCCATGACCGGCAACGTCGCCATCCATCCCAGCGGCGCCAGGCTCAATCCGATCAGACCATTGATGGCAATGAAGATGATGTTGTTGGTCAGCAGCAAACCCTGGCAAACCGCCAGCAGCGCGAGGTTTCGGTTCATGCGAGCAGTGTAAGTGCCGCCAGTGCCGCGGTTTCGGATCGCAACACCCGCGCGCCCAGCGAAACCGGCAGGTGACCGCCGGCGATCGCCAGCGTTTCCTCGGCGCGGCCCAGTCCGCCCTCGGGGCCGCAAAGAAATGTCACGGACTGCGCATTTTGCCCCTGGATTGTGCCGGTCCATTCCCGCAAGTCGTGCGACTGCCGCTGCAACGACAACACCAGGGCGACAGATTCCTGTGCTGGCGGCACGCTGGTGCGCAGCTGGTACCAGCGTGCCAACGGCAGTACCGGATGGATCACCGGAACCCGGTTGCGGCCACACTGCTCGCAGGCCGCAACGGCAATACTCTGCCAATGGGCCAGTTTCCTGGCGGCGCGCTGCGCATCGAGCCGCACAACCGTGCGTTCGGTCATCAAGGGCTGTATCGTGGCGACGCCGAGTTCGGTGGCTTTCTCGACCAGCCAGTCCATGCGCTCGTTGGCCGGAATGCCGATGGCCAGGTGCAATACGCGAGCAGCTTCGCGTTCGACCGGATCATGGCCTGCGACCAGCACCTGCACCGACTGCCTGCCCATGGCGGTCACAGTGGCCGCGAACTCGCCACCGTTGAACTGCGGCGATGTGGAGCCGAACAGCGTGATGGCGCCACCGGGTTGCAAACGCAATACCTGGACATGGCGCGCAGCGCCGTCCGGCAAGTCCAGCGTGATCCCCGGCGCCAGTGGCACCGGACAATAAAAACGCGGGCCGGCCGGCATCAGCGGATGCGCACAGCCGCGCCCGGTTTGCTAAACCCTGCCGAACGCATAACCACCTTGCTCCTGCAAACCTTCGACCGCATCGATCAGGCGCAGCAAAGGCTTGAGTTCCCGGTAACGGGCGCAGGTAGCGCGCATATAGCTGATGAAGCGCGGGGTGTCGGCCAGGTATTGCGGCTTGCCGTCACGCAGCGTCAGGCGGGCAAAGATGCCGGCCACCTTGAGGTGACGCTGCAGCCCCATCCATTCAACCGCGCGGTAGAACAGGCCAAAATCGTCGCCTACCGGCAACCCGGCCGCGCGCGCCTTCTCCCAATACCGGATGGTGACATCGAGTACGAACTCCTCGTCCCAGCTCAGGAACGCGTCGCGCATCAGGCTGGCAATGTCATAGGTGATCGGGCCATGGACCGCATCCTGGAAATCGAGCACGCCCAGGCGCCGATCGGCATCGGCACCGTCTGCGGCTGCCACTGGCATCATCAGATTGCGCGGCATGAAGTCACGGTGCACGTACACGCTTGGCCAGGACAGGTTTTCTCGCACGATCAGCGCAAAACCCGCCTCCAGCGTGGCGGCCATCCGGGCGTCGGGCGTGACACCCCGGTGCTGCAGCAGATACCACTGCGGGAACAGGCCCAGTTCGCGCTGCAGCAGGGCTTCGTCGTAGGGCGGCAGGACGCCGGGCCGGGAGGCCTTCTGCCAGCACACCAGCGCATCCACGGCGTCCAGATACAAGGCGAGATTGGCCTGCGGATGTTCGCGGTCGATCGCCTGCATCATGGTCTGTTGACCCAGATCGGTGAGCAATAGGAAACCATGGGCCTGGTCCCAGGCCAGCACCTGTGGAGCCTTCAGGCCGGCTTGTGCCATCAGCTCGGCCACACGCACGAAAGCCCGGCAATCCTCCTTGTCCGGCGGCGCGTCCATGATGACGCGCGTACCCTGCGCGCTGTCGATCCGAAGGTAGCGGCGAAAACTCGCATCGGCCGAGGCCAATTGCACGGAATCGGCCAGCAGGCCGTGTGCAGAAGCAATTGCGGACAACCAGTTGTGAAATCTGGCCTGCCGGTCGGCATCGGGCCAGGCGACGGCCGCAGGGGTGGCGTGCGACGCGTCGGCAGGGGTAGCGGTATTGCTCATGGATAATCCATTCTACAAACCCGCCCCGAGCGGGCTGATCGCAACTTCACCGATACCCCAACCTGTTTCCTGCAATGCGCTGCTCGATGCCTGAACCCGAACACAAGGCCGCCGGTCCGGCCCGCTCCCGGGTTGCGCTGGCGCTGGTGGCCGCGGGTGCCTGCCTGTCCAGCCCGACCGTGCTGGCACAGGACCCGTCCGCCCAGGCTCCGCTGCAGCTCAGAAGCTCCCGTATGTTGCGCGATGCGATTCCCCGCGCGGACCGCGACGGGCAACCCAGCTTCGTGAGCGGAGACGCAATGTCCTCGCGCACCGACCTGGAGACGGTGGTCCAAGGCAACGCGGAGTTGCGCCGCGGTGACATGGTGATCCGCGCCGACCGGCTGGAGTATTACCAGCCGGACGATCTGGCCAAGGCCAGGGGCAATGTCTTGATCAATCGGGCCGGCGACGTCTACGAGGGGCCAGAGCTCCAGCTCAAGGTCGAGTCCTTCGAAGGATTCTTCCGTAATCCCCGTTATCAATTGCTCAAGAACCAGGGGCATGGCGAGGCTGAACGGGTCGATTTCATCGACGAGAAACGCGCCATCATCCGCAACGCCACCTTCACGACCTGCAAACGCGGCGGCCCGAGCTGGATGCCGGACTGGATCATCCGGGCGGCCAGCATCAGCATCGACAACGAGGAAGACGTCGGCCAGGCCGAGAACGCCTTGCTCAGCTTCAAGGGTGTTCCGCTGCTGCCGGTTCCGTCGTTCACGTTCCCGCTGAGCAGCAGGCGCAAATCGGGTGTGTTGCCGCCAACCTTCGGCATCGACAACGTCAATGGCATCGAGGTGACGGCGCCGTATTACTGGAACATCGCGCCCAACCGCGATGCAACGATATCGCCCACCGTGATGAGCAAGCGCGGTGTAGACCTGGGGGCGGAATTTCGCTACCTGGAAGCGGACTACCTGGGCGAGTTGCGGGGCAACTTCATGCCCGGCGACAAGCTGCGCGACATGAACCGCTGGGGGTACTCGCTCACGCACAGCGGCACCATCCGCACCGGACTGGACTATGTCGGCGCGCTGGGCCTGAGCCTGTCGCTGAACCGGGTCAGCGACGACAACTACTGGCGCGACTTCACGCGGGTCAGCCCCGGGTTGACGCAACGCCTGCTGCCCAACGACTTGAGCGTGACATGGTCGCGCGGTTATCTGTCGACCAGCATCCGCATGCTCAAATGGCAGACGCTTCAGGATGTGACTTCGCCGATCGTGCCACCGTATGACCGGATGCCGCAATTGGCCATGCGTTATGCCCGGGTCAATATCAACGGCTTCGACATGTCGGTTGACGCGGACGCCACGCGATTCAATTCCGACAGCAACTTGACCGGGCAAGCGAACGGCAACCGCGCCTTCACGGCACTCGAGATTTCCCGCCCCTGGGTATCGTCAGCCGGTTTCATCACACCCAAGCTGCGCCTGCACGCGACCAACTACCAGTTCAATTCGGCGCTTGCCAATGGCGCGACCTCCGCCAGCCGTTTTGTTCCAACGCTGAGCCTCGACAGCGGCCTGGTATTCGAACGCGATACCCAGATCTTCGGGCGTGCATTTCGCCAGACGCTGGAGCCGCGCGCCTTTTACGTGCTGACACCTTATCGCAACCAGGGTTTCTTGCCGAACTACGACTCGGGGCGCAATGATTTCAATTTCGCCAGCATCTACACCGAAAACGCCTTCGTCGGCAACGATCGCATTGCCGACAGCAACACGCTCACACTGGGGGTTTCGACCCGCTTGCTCGATCCCGGCAGCGGCGCCGAAGCAGCGCGCTTCGGTATTGCGCAGCGCGTGTTGTTCAAGGATCAGCGCGTCGTCCTGCCCGGCGAGACCGCGCTGGCCAAAGGCCTGAGTGACATATTGGTCGGTGCAACTGTCAATCTCGATCCGCGTTGGTCGTTCGACTCGACCGTGCAGTTTGACTGGGATAGCCGGCGCACCACACGCTCCACCATCGGTGGGCGTTACAGCCCGGGCAATTACCGGGTGCTCAGCGCCGCCTACCGGTTCCAGCGGAATTCGAGCGAGCAGGTCGATGTCGCATGGCAATGGCCGATCAACGATCTGTGGGGCGACAAGGGACAGGACCTGGGCGCCGGCCAGGGTCAGGGCCCGGGTCGCTGGTATTCCGTGGGCCGCATGAACTTCAGCTTGCGCGATGGGAAGTTGGTGGACTCGGTCGTCGGATTCGAATATGACGGCGGATGCTGGCTGGGGCGGGTCGTATTGGACCGCATGCAGACAAGCACCTCCAGTGCCAGCAACCGCATCCTGTTCCAGCTGGAATTTGTCGGCTTCTCGCGCCTGGGATCCAATCCTCTGGAAACGCTCAAACAGAGCATTCCGCGTTACCAGTTCCTGCGCGAGACTACCTCCAGCCCGAGCAGGTTCAGCAATTACCATTGATGGTGGGTTCGACATGACTATTGGTTTCTTGCGTCCGGCGCTGCTGGCGACGCTTCTTGGAATAGGCAGCCCGGCGATTCAGGCACAAGGGCTGCGCCTGCCTGGCGGCGCTCTGCCGGCAATCGCCGGTGCGGCGTCCACCACGCAAACTGCATCCGACTACATCGTGGCAATTGTCAATTCGGAACCGATCACCAATCTGCAGGTCCGCCAGGAGATGCAGCGCCTGGGGCAGTTCCTGGCGCAACAGCAACAGCCGATACCGACCCCTGAAGTGCTGGCCGAGCAGGCGCTCGAACGCCTGATCAACGATCGCGCGCAGATCCAGTTCGCACGTGAATCGGGCATCAAGATCGAGGATTTCGCGCTCGACGAGGCAGAGCAGTCCGTCGCCCGCCAGAACCAGGTCGACACCGCCGAAATGTATCGCCGACTCAGTGCCGACGGAGTCTCCCGCAGCCAGTTTCGCGGCAACCTGCGCGATCAGATGCTGCTGTCGCGGGTGCGCGAGAGGGAGGTAAGCCAGCGGATCAAGGTCTCCGAACTGGACATCGATCGTTACCTGATGGAGCAGCAGCGCAACAACACCGGCACGCCTGCCGAGGTAAACATCGCGCACATCCTGCTGGCCTTGCCCGAATCTCCCTCGCCGGCGCAACTGGCGGCGGGCCAGGCGAAAGCACAGCAAATCATCGACCAGGTCCGGGCCGGAGTGGATTTTTCCAAGCTGGCGCGGGAGTTGTCACAGGCCCCAGATGCCGACGCAGGCGGCATCTTCGGGCTGCGGCCGGTCGACCGCTATCCGCAGCTGTTTGTCGACGCGGTGCGCAACCTCGACCCCGGCGCCATGGCCGTCGTGCGCTCCGGGGCCGGCCTTCATGTGTTGCGCCTGGTCGAGAAACGCGTCTCCGGCGGGCCGGCCACCAGCACCGCACAAACGCGGGCCAGCCATATCCTGTTGCGGGCAACCGCGGCGATGGACGAAGCCTCCGCCGTCGCCAAGCTGACCGACATCCGCAAGCGCATCCTGGCGGGACAGATCAGCTTCGAGGCGGCGGCGAAGGAGTTCTCACAAGATGGCAGCGCGGCGCAAGGCGGCGATCTGGGCTGGGCAGTCGAAGGGCAGTTCGTACCCGAATTCGAAGCAACCATGGAGAAGCTGCAGCCCGGTGAAATCAGCCAACCACTGGTCTCGCGATTCGGCGTTCACCTTATCCAGGTGCGCGAGCGCAGAATCAACCCGTTGAGCGCGCGCGAACAACGCGAGGCGGTACGCAACCTGCTGCGCGAGAAAAAGTACGACGAGGCCTATCAATCGTGGAGCCGCGAACTGCGGGCCCGTGCGTACGTCGACATGCGCGAGCCACCCGCCTGAACCGCACTATGGCGCGGGCTCCAAGGAATGCCAATGGCAACTCGCAAAAACGCGCGCGCCCGGGAACCGGTGCAACCGGCTCACATGCCCCCCGCAAACGGTTCGGACAACACTTCCTGACCGATGGCGCCATCATCGGCGCCATCATTGATGCGATCGCGCCCCGCGCAGGCCAGGCAATGGTCGAGATCGGACCGGGCCTGGGTGCGATGACGCAGCCACTGGTAGAGCGCCTGGGGCATCTGACCGTGATCGAACTGGACCGGGATCTGGCCGCGCGGCTTCGATCGCGCAGCGATCTCACCGTCATCGAATCCGATGTTCTGAGGGTCGATTTTTCTGCCCTGGCGCGAAGCTTTGATGTCCAGCCTGTCGGCGATGCCAGCCACCGGACGGCTGCACAATTGCGGGTTGTCGGCAATCTTCCGTACAACATCTCCACGCCGATCCTGTTTCATTTGCTGGACCATGTGGGGCAAGTGCAGGACCAGCACTTCATGCTGCAAAAGGAAGTGGTCGACCGCATGGTTGCCACACCGGCGACCGCTGCCTACGGGCGGCTCAGCGTGATGCTGCAGTGGCGTTATGCGATGGAGAACGTGCTGCATGTGCCGCCGGAGAGTTTTTCACCTGCGCCGCGGGTCGACAGTGCCGTGGTGCGCATGGTGCCTCATGGCCAGGCGCCGGGAGTAGATCTTGCGCTGCTGAGCCAGGCGGTGCAGATCGCTTTCAGCCAGCGGCGCAAATTGTTGCGCAACTCGCTTGGAAAGTGGCTCGAGGAGCGCAGGTTTGAGGGCAACTTCGACCTACAGCGGCGCGCCGAGGAAGTTCCGGTAGCCCAATACATCGCTTTGGCGCAGGCCCTGCAGAAACAATAAAGCCCGTCTCGGGGACGGGCTTCAGAACGCCTGGCGGTCCGGCCTGAAATGGCCGGCGCCTGGAACCGGTCAGGCCGTGGCCAGCCAGTATTCAGCGTTGAATGGGCTGCTCATGCGCAGCGCCAGTGGTGACACATCCAGCAACTTGTCGGTCGGCATCTTCTCGCCGGACTCGGTGGTCAGATGGATGCCCGACAAGGCCGGGTTGGCCGGGTTGTCGGTCTTTGCCTCGTTCGCCCGTTCTGCTTGGCTGGTTTGTGCAGAACGGGCTACAGAAAAGAATAGAAGCATCGGAACGGTATCTTCCGGTCCCCCCAGTAGTCAGCGGCATCCCGGAAGATGTCGAGCAGTTGTTCGCGTGCTTCCTTGTCGAACTTGCTGTTGGCAGGAATATGCTCCAGCACAGCGACAAAACCAGGCTGTGGGCCCGACTTGTGCACCGGATCGGTCATGTTGTCGTACAGCGCGTCGAAGTTCTTGCCGACATGGGCCGGCAGCGTGAACTGCTGCCCGATCATGTCGAGCACTTCCTGCTTGGACTGCGCTTCGGCCAGGTTCGCATACAGGAAATGGTGCCCCAGGCTGCGCGCGGCATCCTGGAGATCCGGAACCCGAAAGGCACGGATCGACTGGACGATGTTGCTTCGCACACCGCGCAACGGCACCTCGGTCTCTTGACGAGTCGGTGGCATATCCACTCCCGTTTCATTCTCTAGATAAGACATATTCACTTCCAACAAAAATCTATCGCACGATCATGCGAAAACTCGCATAGTGATCGGCCGTGTAGTAGCAGACATCAGGCCTTCTCGATTCCCCGCCACATACGATCCGGCGGGTTCCGCGATGGTTCAACCCAGGCGTCTTCACGGTGTATTCACGGTAGTAACCCCGCGGCTTGGCCGGGAGCAGGCGCTCTCGATTGCCAAACACCGTACCGTCCTTCTCACTGGGAAAAGGACCACCTCGTGCAATCAGTTCATAAGTCTGAGCGCCTGGGACCGGAATCTCGGAAACCGAAATCGGCGCAACGCGATCTGGTGCATCCGCCGGCGCCCTGGCACCAACAAGACCCGAGAATAACGCTGCGGCAAGTGTTAAGCCAGTAAGTCCTAACTTAATTCCTCTGACAGACGCCATGCATCTACGCTCCAGAACCGAGGGTTTACCCGCAAATCGTTCGGGTTGTAGTTTCGCCTATCCGCCTTGAAATTGCAAGTGCCTGCACAAAAAATGGGCATCTTGTGCAATGCAGCAACTCGCTGCAAAGTCAGCGCATGCTTATCGGCAAAGGTTCACCGATTGGCATTTGCGTCGGCAACCGTCAGCGCGGTCATGTTGACGATGCGGCGCACAGTGGTGCTGGCAGTCAAAATATGCACCGGACTGGCGGCGCCGAGCAGCACCGGCCCGATGGCGATATTGCCGCCTGCAGCGGTTTTGAGCAGGTTGTAGGCAATATTGGCCGCATCGATGTTGGGCATCACCAGCAGATTGGCGTTTCCGGTCAAGGTGCTGTTGGGCATCAGCCGCGCACGGGCCGCGCCGTCCAGCGCCAGATCGCCATGCATCTCGCCATCGACCTCGAGCCAGGGCGCCTGCTGGCGCAGCAATGCCAGCGTCTGGCGCATCTTCACGGCGGTGGGCTGGTTGCTGCTGCCGAAGCTGGAATGCGACAGCAGCGCCACCCTGGGCTGCAAGCCGAAGCGGACCATTTCATCCGCGGCCATGACGGTGATTTCGCACAGCTCCATCGGGCTGGGATCGTAATTGACGTGGGTGTCCACCAGAAATACGAAGCGCTCGGGCAGCATCAGCCCGTTCATGCAGGCGTAGATCGGCACATCCTGCGGTGTGTTCGGACTGCCGCCTTTGCGTTTGCCGATGACCTGGTCGATGTAGTGCAAATGCATGGTCGTGGTTCCCCAGGTCCCGCATATCAGGCCATCCACATCGCCCTTGTGCAGCAGCATCGCGCCGATCAGCGTCAGACGCCGCCGCATTTCGATCTTGGCCATCTGCTGCGTGACACCCAGCCGCTCGGTCATCCGCAGATAGGTCTGCCAGAAATCGCGGTAACGCGCATCGTGTTCGACATTGACAACGTCATAGTCCAATTCTTCACGCAGGCGCAAGCCGAACTTCTCGATGCGCTGGGCGATGATCGCTGGCCGGCCGATCAGTGTCGGTCGGGCCAGGCCTTCATCCACCACGATCTGGCAGGCGCGCAGAACACGCTCCTCCTCACCTTCGCTGTACGCCACCCGTTTTCGGCTTGCGCCCTTGGCCGCAGCAAAAATCGGGCGCATGGTGTTGCCGGAGGCATAGACAAAACTCTGCAAGCGGTCGCGGTAGGCCTGCATGTCGCCGATGGGCCGCAAGGCAACGCCGCTGTCGAGGGCAGCTTGCGCAACAGCCGGCGCGATCTTCATCATCAGGCGCGGATCAAACGGCTTGGGTATCAGGTACTCCGGACCAAAAGCGAGCTGCTGACCCGCGTACGCTGCCGCCACGACCTCGCTCTGCTCGGCCTGCGCCAGCTCGGCGATGGCCTGCACTGCGGCAATCTCCATCTCGTCGGTGATGGTCGATGCGCCGGCATCGAGTGCGCCGCGGAAGATGTAGGGGAAACACAGGACGTTGTTGACCTGGTTCGGATAGTCGGTGCGCCCGGTAGCCATGATGGCGTCGTCACGGACTGCTTTCACGTCTTCCGGCGTGATTTCCGGATTCGGATTGGCCAGCGCGAAGATCAGTGGCCTGGCCGCCATCTTGAGCACCATGTCCTGCTTGAGCACGCCGCCTGCAGACAAGCCCAGAAAAACGTCGGCGCCCTCGATGATCTCGCTCAGCGTGCGCGCCGCGGTCGGCTGCGCGAATCCGCGCTTGTCCTCGTCCATCAACTCGGTACGCCCCTCATAGACGACGCCCACAAGGTCGGTCACGAAGATGTTCTCGCGCGGCAAGCCCAGCTTGAGCAGCAGGTTCAGGCAGGCCAGCGCTGCAGCGCCGGCGCCAGAGGTGACCAGCTTGATTTTCTTCAGATCCTTGCCGACCACTTTCATGCCATTGATCAGTGCCGCGCCGACCACGATGGCAGTGCCATGCTGGTCGTCATGGAATACCGGGATGTTCATCCGCTCGCGCAACTTGCGTTCCACGTAGAAACAGTCCGGCGCCTTGATGTCTTCCAGATTGATGCCGCCGAAGGTGGGCTCGAGCGACGCAATGATGTCAACCAGCTTGTCCAGGTCGTGCTTTTCGTCGATCTCGATATCGAACACATCGATGCCGGAAAACTTCTTGAAAAGCACGGCCTTGCCTTCCATCACCGGCTTGGCCGCCAACGGGCCGATATCACCCAGACCCAGCACCGCGGTACCGTTCGTCACCACTGCCACCAGGTTGCCCCGGCTGGTGTACTTGAACGCGTTGTTCGGATCGGCGACGATTTCTTCGCAGGCGGCGGCAACCCCGGGCGAATAAGCCAGCGCCAGATCCCGCTGTGTCATCAGTTGCTTGGTCGCGGTCACCGCGATCTTTCCGGGTCTCGGAAATTCGTGGTACTGCAGTGCCGCCTTGCGCAATTCCGCGCGCTTGTCTTCGGAACCAGGCATCGTCTCAGACATACACAATCTCCAGCCGTTTCAGGCAACATGTGGCCGGCCTCAACGGTGGCCGACCCGGGTCAAGGGTTGAAATTGTAGGCGTGCACTACAACAGCGATGTCGCAACGGCAAGTGGCTGAGGGCGGCCGAACAGGAAACCCTGGACGATGTCGCACGATTGCGCTTGCAGGAACGCCTTCTGAGCGTCGTTTTCCACACCCTCGGCGACCACCTGGATTCCCAGTTCGTGCGCCAGCACGATGGTTGCCCGCACGATCGCAGCGTCATCGGCATCGGAGGTCACGTCCTGCACAAACGAACGGTCGATCTTGAGCTCGTTGATCGGAAAACGCTTGAGGTACGCCAGCGACGAATAACCCGTGCCGAAGTCATCCACGGAGATCCGCACGCCCATGGCACTGATCTCCTCGAGCAAATCGATCACCCGCGCGGCATCGGTCATGGCGGTGGTCTCGGTCAACTCCAGCTTCAGCATGGACGGCGGAATAAGCGACTCCTCCAGGGCCAGGCGCACGACTTCGACAATGTTGCGATTGACGCATTGGCGGGCGGAAACATTCACCGCCACCGGCATGGGCTCAAGCCCCTGTGCGATCCACGACGCAATATCCGCAGTGGCACGTTGCACCACCCAGGCACCCATTTCCACGATCAGCCCGGACTCTTCGGCCACGCCGATGAACTCTGCCGGTGGCACCAGCGTGTCGGGTTCGCGGCGCCAGCGCAGCAAGGCCTCAAAACCGACCAGCACCTCATCGCTGAGACGGAACTGCGGCTGGTAATGCAGCTCGAACTGGCCTTCACTCAATGCGTGGCGCAATTGGACTTCAAGCTCCAGTCGCTCGCGCGTCCAGACCTTGAGATCGGAAGAATAGAAATGGAATCCGGCGTCAGGGTGCGACTTGGCGCGGTACATCGCCGTATCTGCCTTGGCCAGCAGGCCTTCGACATCGGTGCCATCCTGTGGCGCCAACGCAATGCCGACACTGCAGTTGCTGGTCAGCCGCACGCCATTGACATTGACGTCTTCACCCAGCGCTGCAATCAGCTTGGATGCCGCGGTCGCGACCGCATCGGGGCCTGACACATCCTCCATCACGACCACGAATTCATCGCCACCCCAGCGCACGACAAAGTCCGTGCTGCGGCAGATGCCACTGAGCCGGCTCGCGGTCACCTTGAGCACTTCGTCACCGTGGCTATGTCCCAGGCTGTCGTTGATGCGCTTGAAGCGGTCCAGGTCCAGAAAGAGGACGGCCACCGTGCTCGATATGCGCCGCGTGCGCGCCAGCGCCAGGCCCAGCCGTTCGAGCAGCATCGTGCGGTTGGGCAGGCCGGTCAGCGCATCGTGCGTCGCCGCATACCGCAGGCGGTTGGCGCTGGCCACGGTATCGGTGACGTCCGACATCACGATGACCGCACCTTCGAGGCGGTTGTCCGGATCTCGCAATGGATTGACACTGACCCGCAGGCTACGGGTCGGGCCCTCGGCCTGCGGCATTGCGAGAAAGAGTTCCGGACGCACTTCGCACTCCCGGTGCAGGCATTCGTCCACCGCAGCCCCCAGCATGGAAAGGCTGTCGGTGTCCAGCGCCATGGCGCTTGCCAGGGGTCGCCCGACCAGCTGGTTGCTGGCCATCTGTCGCAACGCCACCGGATTCGCATACACGACCGTCGAATGCAAGTTGACACCGACAACCCCGTCACCAATGGCCTCCAGCGTCGCCCTTGCGTGTTGCTGGGTCCGGATCAGGCTGCGGCCGTTCTGGCGAATGTGCACACCCAGCCAGACCACGGCCCCCGCCACCAGCGCCAGCGTCACGGTAAACGGGGCAAACCACATCTGCAACCCGTGCAACAAGCCGACGCATACCAGCACAGGCGCCAGCACGGTGGCGGCCAACCACCATGGATGCAAACGCTGGCGTCCAGCGACCGGCCACAACACCGGCAGGCAGGCCAGCAGCAGGCTCAAGACCAGACACACAGAAGTTGTTGCAGGCGAAATCAGGGTGCCGGCACGCAAGGCATCATAGGCCTGCACATGGAACTGCACGGCCGGCATATTGGTGCGTGGGCCCGCAAGCGGCGAGGCCAATGCACCTCCCAGGCCAGAAGCAGAGACACCAATGACCACCATCCTGCCGTGCAGTTGCTGCAACAGGCCGGGCGTGTCGAGCAGACGTGAGATGCTGATCGGTTCGGCCGCGGCCATGCGTGGCAACATCACTTCGTAATCACGCAGCCAGCGCGTGGTGCTCTCGGCCGATGGCACGCGACCCGCAGAGCGGGCACCTGGCAGTACTGCCGGAACCTGTTGCGGCTGGTATTGCTCGAGCAAGGCAAGTGCGAAGGCCGGATAACGCGCAGCACCAGCACCCGCCTTGAGGTAGATGCGCCGGACCCGGCCATCGAGATCGATTTCGGCGTCCACATGGCCCATGCGGGCAGTGGCCTCACGCAGCGCCATCGTGGGCAAGCCATCGACGATGGTTCCGTCCACCAGCTGCAATGGCGCCACCGGCAACACCACACCGCCTTGCCGGTGCATGGCCTGCGCCAGCGTCGCATCGTCCGCGTCTGTCGCATCGGCAAAAAGAACCGTGAAGCCGACCACCGGCACGCCAGCGCCGCGCAGGGCATCGAGCATACGGGCGTGAACGGCACGCGGCCAGGGCCAGCGCCCCAGCCGGGTCAGACTCTCATCGTCGATTGCCAGCACCACCGCCGAGTCTGCCGCGGGCGGATGCGACGGGAGCAATGCGTCGTACACCAGCAGATCCAGTCGGGTGACGGCAGCGGGCTGCAACCAGGCCAGCACAGCGACGACGGCGAGCGCCGTCCACATCGGCATCAGCAATCTCGGCCAAGCTGTTTCCCGCCAATGCGATTCTGGTTTCCCCGGCATCGGCGTGGGCCGATTCATGAGAAAACGCCGGGCCGCTCCCAAGTTTTCTTGCACCCCCTTGGGGGGCCTGGCGGAGCCAGGGCTGGGGGCGCTCATAACCCCAGGATCAGCAATACCGGCAACACCAGCAGCAGCTTCTGCCAGTGCCTGGGTTCAGGCTTCGGCGGTTCCGGCACCACGAACGTCTGCGCCTGGCCCCAGGGTCCGGCAAAGCCGTCCTGGCTGACCGAACGCAGCCGCAACTGGTAACTGCCCGGCGCCAGGTCGGCCATCGCATGCTGCGTCGCCTGCACACGCACGGCCGCCAGCGGCGACTCGAATCCAGTGTCTTGGGTGAGCTGCAAGTCGTACGCCTGCGCATTGGGCAGGGCCGGCCAGCGAACCGTCACATTGCCTGGCTCGACCTGGGCCGGCTGCATGTCGGGGCTGGGCAGCAGGTATCGGAACGCCTGCAGGTCGCCCCAGGGCCCCTGGCGACCGGTCGCGGGCACGATCGACGCGACCCGCCAATGGTACAGACCCGGCGTCAGGTCGATATCGAGCGCAGTGCCATTGGCACTGGTGCTTGTCTGAAGATGCATCGGCGCGCTGCCTGCATCTTCGGAGCGCCGCAACTCCAGTCGGTAGTGCAAAGTCGGGTCGCCCTGGGTCCACTGGAACACCGGTCGGGACATGGTGGTCTGTGCATCGGGCGGCGGACTGATCAAGGACGGAGCCAGCGGCCGCGCAAACACCAGCACCGGATGTTCGGCTGGAACACCTTCAAGCCCATCGGCGGCGATCGCCAGAACCCGCATGACGTAGCGCTCGTCCGCAATATCGAGCACCCGTGCGCGCGGCGCCGCCGTCAATTCATCGGAGACGATGGTGGTGAAACTGGCGTCAGGCGCCAACTGGGTCCGATACCGCACGGCGCCAGGCACCGGCATCAAAGGCCAGTCGATCGGCAACCGCTCAAGGCGTTGCGGCAGGACGGACAGGTCCGGCGCCGCAAGCAAGGCCCTGGGCGCCACCGGTGCCTGGCCCAGTTGCGCCACCGTGCCGTAGCCGGCGCCAGCCTGCACCTGACCGGCCGCAGTGCTGACATCCACGGCACCGTCGAGCACCTCGGTCCAGGTGGTCTGCGCACTCGCGTTGACCCGAAACCGCGTACCCCGCACCGCCGCCACGGCAGCCGGCGAACGGATCTCGAACCGGTTGTCGGGGCGGGTCTGGGGCGTGACGATGTTCTCGAGGCCTCCGCGCAGCAAGTCCAGTGTCACCAGAAAGCCGCCATCGAGCGCGCGCTTGTCCGAACGCAGCAAGCGCAGCTCGGACGCCTGGCGCAACAGGACCCGTGAGCCGTCGTCGAACAGCAGCAGCGCACTGGATTTCTCGCCGGTCCGGATCCGCGAACCCGTATCTATGCTTTCGCCCGCGACAGCCGCATGGCTGCTGCCATCGACCCTGATGACGGTGGCATTGCCATGCACCACCATCAATTGCACGGCAGCCGCCTCGAGCTTGAGCCATTGCGCAGGGATGCGCAACTGCAGGCCGGGCGGCATTGTGCGGTCATTCGGGATGCGGTTCAGGCGCATGAGCCCCATCGCATCGGAGGTGTTGCGCAAATACCGCTGCGCGATGTTCCACGGGTGATCGCCGGCCTGCACCGTATAGATGAACTCTTCGGCCGCATGGGCGACGCCGGCAATGGCCATCAGGCTGGCGAGAACCAGCGGTCGCAGCCGCATGGGACTTTCCGGCCAGATCCGCGCCATGGTGCCAGGGATCCGTGTTTCAGCCGCGCATCAGGGCTTCGATTTCTGCCGCGTCCACCGGGACCGCACGGCTGATCAACTCGCATCCTTCGGCAGTCACGACTGCATCGTCCTCGATACGGATACCGATGTTGTGAAACTGCAGCGGAACGCCGTCGGCTGGCCGCACATAGATGCCCGGCTCGATCGTCAACACCATGCCGGGCCGCAGGATACGGGCCGGGCGATTGACGATGGTCTCGCCACTGAGTGCGTCCTTGCGCTCGCTGGTCTGGCCCAGTTCATCGGGTTCGAGATAAGCACCGCAGTCATGCACATCCATGCCCAGCCAATGGCCGGTGCGGTGCATGTAGAACTGAAAATAAGCCCGCTTGTCGATCACATCGTCCAGCGCGCCGACCTTGTTGCCATCGAGCAGGCCCAGGTCGAGCATGCCCTGGGCCAGCACCTTGACACTGGCTTCGTGCGGATCGGTGAAACGGGCGCCACTGCGCGTGGCGGCGACGGCCGCCTGCTGACTGGCCAGCACCAGGTCGTACAGGGCGCGCTGCGGACCGGTGTAGCGACCATTGGCCGGAAAGGTGCGCGTGATGTCGCTGGCATAACCGTCGAGCTCGCAGCCGGCATCGATCAACACCAGCTCGCCATCGCGGATCGGCGCGGTATCGGCACGGTAATGCAGTACGCAGGCGTTGGCGCCGGCGGCAACAATGGAACCATAAGCCGGATATTGCGAACCATGGCGACGGAACTCGTGCAGCAGCTCGGCGTCCAGATGGTATTCGCGTACGTCCTTGCCTTCGCGCAACATGCGCGCCGACAGCTGCATCGCGCGGATATGGGCGCCAGCGCTGATCTGCGCGGCGCGGCGCATGGTGTCGAGTTCGGACGGATCCTTGACCAGGCGCATCTCGTCGAGCAGGCTGCACAGGTCGCGCTGCTGCGCCGGCACCAACGCACCGAAGCGAACCCTGGCACGCAAACCACCCAGCCAGCTGTCGATACGCGTCTCCAGCCCCTTGTGGGTGCCAAACGGATACCAGACGACATCGCGGCCATCCATCAACCGCGGCAACTGCACATCGAGTTCGGCCACCGAGAAGGCCGCATCCACGCCCAGGCGCTGCGGTGCATCAAAGGGGCCCAGTCGGTAACCGTCCCAGATCTCGCGCTCCAGGTCCTTGGGTTGGCAAAACAGCGTGGTCTTGCCATCGCCGGTGATCACCAGCCAGGCCTGCGGCTCCGAGAAGCCGCTGAGGTAATAGAAATAGCTATCGTGGCGGTAAAGGTAGTCACTGTCCCGGTTGCGCGGGTGCTCGGGTGCGGTGGGAACAATCGCGATGCCGTTCGTGCCGAGTTGGCTCGCAAGGCGTGCGCGTCGCTGCTGATGGATCGTTTGCGTCATTGTTGGCTGCTCAGGATTCAGGGACCTGGTTGAGTTGCGCCAGCCGCTGCGGCGTGCCGACATCCACCCAGGCACCAGTGTATCGCCGGGCGCTGACCATGCACCGGTCTATCGCAGTTCGCAATATCGGCGCCAGCGGCGCCTTGCTGCCTTGTGGATTGCCCGCAACAATGTCGCAGTACGGCAGTGCAAAAAGGGCATGGCGGTACAGGCCGATGGTGCTGTAGGTAAGGCGGGGCGTGCCCTGGTTGGTGGCCAGACCCGCATCGCTCAGGCCGAAATCGCCGTCCGGGTTGTGCGAGGGATTTGGCACCAGCCAGATCTGCGCCAGTTTCCCGCTGGCGCGAAAGTCATCCACATCCACCTGGGAAAATTCGAAGCCCGGCACGAATACGTCGCCGGCCAGCACCCAGAACGGGTCTGCCAGTTGTGGCAGGGCTCGCACGATGCCGCCCGCGGTTTCCAGCGCGCCACCAAAATCGCGGCCTTCGTCGGAGTAATGCATCCGGATACCACTGCCGGCCGTCCCGGGAACGGTTTCGCCCTGTGCGCACGAGAGATCGAACCGGTCGCCGAACAGGTTCGCAATCTGCTCGCCCAGCCAGGCGGTATTGACCAGCACATCACGCACCCCGGCGCGGGCCAGTGCTTCGAGCGGCCATTGCATCAAGGGCTTGCCGCGCACCTGCAGCAAGGGTTTGGGGCAAGCATCGGTCAGCGGGCGCATGCGTTCACCGCGACCCGCGGCCAGGATGATGGCGGCGCAACTCATCGATGCACCACCGCAGAGGACTGTCCACAGGGGACCGCAAAAGAGCCAATCATGGTCAGACTTTAGCGCCAATAAACGACGCAGACCACCTTGCAGGGCATACCGGCATGGCCTGGCCCGGGCGCCATCCGGCGCCGCATGCCGGTCCCTCCGCGCGGCCCGCGCAAACGCCGCGCGACAGTGCCGGTTCCGGGCCGACGATAAAATCCGGGGTCCGCGCCCTTTCGGTGCCTGGCACCTTTCCTGATCGCCCCACCATGACTACACCTCAGACAATGGCCAACGCCATTCGCGCACTGGCAATGGATGCCGTGCAACAAGCCAACTCCGGCCATCCCGGGGCACCGATGGGCATGGCAGACATGGCAGTGGCCTTGTGGGGCCCAAAAGGCGAGGGCGATCTGCCGGCCGGCCATCTGAAACACAACCCGCGCAATCCACACTGGTTTGACCGCGATCGTTTCGTGTTGTCCAACGGACATGCGTCGATGTTGCTGTACTCGCTGCTCAATCTCACCGGTTATGACCTGCCGATGAAGGAGCTGAAGAATTTCCGCCAGCTGCACAGCAAGACCGCCGGCCATCCCGAGCACGGCGTCACGCCGGGCGTGGAAACCACGACGGGTCCGCTGGGCCAGGGACTTGCCAATGCCGTGGGCATGGCGCTGGCCGAGAAGCTGCTGGCCAGCGAGTTCAATCGGGCAGACCATGCCGTGGTCGACCACCGCACCTATGTGTTCCTGGGCGACGGCTGCCTGATGGAAGGCATCAGCCACGAAGCCGCGGCGCTGGCCGGCGCCTGGAAGCTCAACAAGCTGGTGGCGCTGTACGACGACAACGGCATTTCCATTGACGGACAGGTCGCGCCCTGGTTCATCGACAACACCGCCTTGCGTTTCGTGGCCTACGGCTGGAACGTCGTCGGCCCGATCGACGGCCATGACGCCGCCGAGGTGTCCAAGGCCATTGCCGAGGCCCGGACACAGAGCCAGTCGCCAACCCTGATCATCTGCAAGACCCGCATCGGCCAGGGCAGCCCGAACCGCGGCAATACGGCCAAGGCACACGGCGAACCACTGGGCGCGGACGAAATCGCGCTGACCCGCGAGGCGCTGGGCTGGACCGAGCCGCCATTCGTGATCCCGTCGGACGTCTCTGCCGCCTGGGATACCAAGGCCAACGGCAAAGCCGCCGAATCGGCCTGGGACCAGCGTTTTGCTGCCTACAAGGCCGCCTACCCGGAGCTGGCCAAGGAACTGCAGCGCCGCATGAAGGGTGCCTTGCCGCGCAACTTTGCCCAGACCGTGGTCGATACCGTCATCGCGGCCGACCAGAAAGCCGAGACCGTGGCCTCGCGCAAGGCCTCGCAGATCGCACTGGAAGCCTTTACCGCCGCCTTGCCGGAGATGCTGGGCGGCTCCGCCGACCTGACCGGCTCAAATCTGACCAACACCAAGAGCACGCCGAGCCTGCGCTTTGACCTCGACGGCAAGGTCGCGCTGAGTGCGGATAACAACGGCAACATGGTCGGCGGACGCCACATCAACTATGGCGTGCGCGAGTTCGGCATGGCCGCCATCATGAATGGCGTGGCGCTGCACGGTGGCTTCATTCCGTATGGTGGCACCTTCCTGACCTTCAGCGACTACAGCCGCAATGCGGTGCGCATGGCCGCGCTGATGAAACTGCGCGTCGTGCATGTGTTCACCCACGACAGCATCGGCCTGGGTGAAGACGGCCCGACCCACCAGTCGATCGAACACGCCGCCTCGTTGCGGCTGATTCCCAACCTGGACGTGTGGCGTCCCGCTGATACCGCCGAAACCGCGGTGGCCTGGGCTGTCGCGCTGGAGAACACGACGCGTCCCACCGCCATGTTGCTCAGCCGCCAGGGCATCAGCTACGCCCCCAAGGGCATGTGCCCGGCAGCACCCGATGCCGCCGGTCTGGACGCGATCAGCAAAGGCGCCTACGTGCTGGCCGAACCCACCGAAGTCGGCCTGCGCAAGAAGGCCCAGGCTGTCATCATCGCCACCGGCTCCGAAGTGCAACTGGCACTCAAGGCGCAGGAATTGCTGGCAACGCGCAAGATCGCGGTGCGCGTGGTCTCCATGCCCAGCACGACCACCTTCGACCGCCAGTCGCCGG
>JAGPBF010000245.1 GCA_018063505.1 Rhodoferax sp. | reverse complement strand
ATCGGCGCATTGGGCCATTCGGCGGGCGGCTACACCGTGCTGGCGCTGGCGGGCGGCAAGCCGGTGCTGTCGCGCCTGCGCGCCCATTGCGGGACAGAGGCGGCGCTGGACCCTGTGCTGTGCGATCTGTCGCACAGCATCGGCGGCGCGTCGGTGCCGGCCGGCGCTGCCGCAGACGGGCAGGAAGAGCCAGTGCAGGCCGATCCACGCGTGCGCGCCGTGATGGCATTGGCGCCGATGGGCGTGGCGTTCAGCGCGTCCTCGCTGGCGTCGATCACCGTGCCGGTGGCGATTTACGCAGGCGAGAAAGACACCTTCCTCGTGCCGCGCTTCCACGCGTCATGGGTCATGCAGAACATGAACGGCACCCAAACGACGCTGCAGCTCGTGCCCAACGCCGGACATTACGCGTTCATGAACACACCGACGGTGGACCTGCCCTCGCCGGACGGCAGCGTGGCCGCTGACCCGGCAGGCTTCGACCGGACGGCGTTCCTGGATCGCATGGCGCAGGAGTCGGCGGTGTTCTTCGACAAGAACCTGCGCCGGCAGTAAACAGGCACCGGCGCCGACCCGATCCAGACGGTCTGGCGGGGCGCTGTGCCAAGCGGGGCCGTTGCGCCGCTTTCTGCGTCAGGCCGTCTGGGAGGATCTCAGGAGCACCTCAGCACAGAGTCCCAAGCCCAGCAGCAACGATGCGATGACGTCGGCCACCACAACACGGTTGATTTCGGCGTTGTAGTTTCCGACCCAGACGGCAACAACGATAAAACTCGCGGCGCTGACGAACCCCAAGGACAGCGCCACAATCCGCAAGGAAGACACCGGGATCGCCATCAGCATGAGCGCGCCCAGGATGCCGAAAAGCAGCGCCCTGTGCTGAAGCAAGATGGCGGTGTTCGGGTCAGAAACGGTGATTCCGTAGAGTCGCGCCAGGTTGCCTGTACCCAGAACGCCTTGGAGCGGCAATAAATGAATGACACCGGCAATCAGAAGCGCAAGAACGGACACGTACTTCATGGGGTTTCCTCAACGAGTATCCAATGTTCAGACGAAGGCCCAGTCACACCTCCAGGAACGCCTATCTTTTCAAATGCGCGCACGATGAGCTTTCAGAATTCGCCTGTCTTGCCAAGAATATGTGTAGGGTCAGCCAGGGCCATGTACATCGGCCCTGGTCTGGCTTTGGCGCCTCATGTCAATGTGGCCGCCACGGTTGCTGTCTCGCTGGCTGAAGATTTTTCGTTGAGGACCTGGCGTCGCAGCAAAGGCTGGACCGAATGGCGTTCATATGCGGTGGCGGTGATTCCATCGGAAACGCTGCACCATCTGATGAGCACGGGCCCCATGGCTTTCTTGTATCTCGACCCCTTGGGTGATGGCCGTGGTCCGATGAGCCAGGATCAGCTGGAGCAGGGTCGATGGAGATTGATTCACGAGGCCCATGCCATCGACCTTCATGCCGCGTTTGCAGCCTTCGGCCTTGCAAGAACCCCACCGCGCGATGCGCGCATCGCCAAGGTGGTCCTTGAAATCGAACGCCGGCCGCATGAGTTCCATCGTCTGCAGGATGCCGCTGCGCTGGCATGCCTCTCACCCTCCAGGTTTCGCGCCCGGTTTGCGGCAGAGGTCGGCCTGCCTTTCCGTCGGTATCGCCTGTGGCGCCGGATGGCCTCGGTGATGCGGGGTATTGCACAGGGCGGCAACCTGACGGAATCGGCGCACCTGGCAGGGTTTTCCAGCTCCGCCCACCTGAGCTTCACCTTCAAGCAGATGTTCGGCCTTGCCGCGAGCGACATTCTGGCCATGGGCGTGGCGATTGACGTTTCCGACGAGGCTGCGCGGTGGCGCGAAACCGCCAACCGGCCTGGTCCGCGCGTCCGTCAGCAGGCCGGGGATCTCGAACCATCGATCTGAGCATGCCCGTCGCCAGCGATAACGTGCCCACCGGCGGCAGCGCTGCCGTCTTCGCCCGGGCTCGACGATCACGCGCCGTACATGGCGTCGGTGATGTCCGCGCGGTGCCGGGGGCGTACCACGCGTGCAACTTCCTGGCCGTCTTTCAGCAGCACCAGCGTGGGCCAGAGTTTGACGTGGAAGCTGCGCCCCAACGCCTGACCAGGCCCGTCCTCTACCCGGATGTGCCGCCATGGCGTGGGTTGTGCCAGTGCCTCGGCGATCGCGGGTTGGGCGGCACGGCAATGACCACACCAGGTGGTGCCGAATTCGAGAACGGTCAAACCTGGCAGCGCGTCAACGTCGGCGCGCGTCGGCGCCTCGATGTCGCTCAGGTAGGGATTGGATGCGGACATGTGCGGATTGTGTCGCACCCCATCCCGCCACCCTGACGGTCTGCCGGCCGCAACAGGCACGCATGCAACGCGGCCCGGTCTGAATCGACCGGCGCGGCGCGTCCGAATCCCCAAGCCCTGAGAATGGGCGCCATGCCACTCTTGTCCACCTCCGCCGGGCCCGTCGCCCCCGTCTTTCTGCAAGGCTTTGCCCTGGGCCTGGGGCTGATCGTGGCCATCGGCGCGCAAAACGCCTTTGTGCTGCGCCAGGGCCTGCGGCGCGAGCATGTCGGCGCGGTGGTGCTGTTCTGCGCGCTGGCCGACGCCGCGCTGATCATCGCCGGCGTCTTCGGCATGGCCCGCGCCCTGGGCGACCGTCCGCAAATGGCACGTGTGCTGGCGCTGGCGGGCGCGGCGTTCCTGGCCTGGTACGGGTGGAAAGCCTTTCGGCGCATGCGCCACGCCGGCAGCCTTCAGGCCGCCGGGGGCGGCGAGGCCTTGAGCCGCCGCGCCGCGCTGGCCCAGGCCGCCGCCTTCACCTTGCTCAACCCCCATGTGTATCTGGACACGGTGCTGCTGGTGGGTGGCCTGGGCGCGCAGCAGCCGGCGCCGCTACAGGGCTGGTTTGCCGCCGGCGCCAGCACCGCCAGCCTGGCCTGGTTCAGCCTGCTGGGCGTGGGCGCGCGCTGGCTGGCGCCCTGGTTCGCACGGCCCACTGCCTGGCGCGTGCTGGACGGACTGATCGGCGTGACGATGGGTGTGCTGGCGGTGGCGATGGCGCGGCATGCGTGGAGCGGGATCTGAAGGCTTGTCGAATCCCGACAGGGACCAAATTGCGGCTGGCCACAGCATCGATTCGATGGACCGCAAGGCGGTGCTTGCTGCCCGACATGAAGGTCCGGAACAGAGAAACATAATTTCTGAATTCTTGGTCCAGCCTGCGCCCATCGTTGCGCGACGTGTCGGCGCCCCGGCAAGGCTTACAAACAACGCAGACGCTGCTTCGCCAAATAGCTACTGCCGCACCACCGCAGGCGGTTCCCAGATTTGGTCAACAATCGGTTTGCTGGGCAGGTACGCACGCAGCACCAGGTAGAACTCGTCCGCAGGAGCTGGAAGCCAATTGCTTTGCGCAGCCCCATCCGGCGGCTCATGACCCACGTAGAGCGTCAGACTGCCATCGGGGTTGAATACCAGGCCAGGACTGCGATCACCCAGGGAATAGCGGTTGAGCGCGTTGTCCACCAGGTTATTGGTGTTGTCATACAGGCTCATCGACCAGAACGCCTTCACCGGGGGAATCTGGTCTTTGGCAAAGTGAATGCGGTAATGCGATTTGCCATTGAGAAGCTGCCCACCGGAATCGGCATGGGCCACGATGTACACAGCCTCTTCCGGGTCGTTGGCCACAATGCCGCCAAGCGATTGCAGTGAGGCGCGCGTGAGCCAGGCGCCGTTGACACCGGCGCGGCCGTAATCCATCGGAGGGTACTTCCATCCGTTGACCAGCTTGGTTCCGAAATTGGTCTGGTTGACCTCCGGCAGCAGGGTCAGCCCGCGCAGCACGGCGCGATCCAGTCCATGTCTCATGCCTTCGCTCAGTCGAGAAAGATCGCGCCCAGGTCCGACTTCGATGTCGCGAAAGAAACGCATCAACCGTGCATCCTCTTGCCCCGGAGGATTCGCCGTCATCGCGCCATTTGCAATGGACCAGAAATTGCTGACCAGCGCGAGCTGTTCTTTCTTGTAATGCGGCACCGGTGTCAGCGCCGGCGCAGGTGGACGGCGCTGCACGTTGTTCTCGAAATCACCTAGGGTGCGCAGGTCAAATTGATGCATCAGCGCTGCCACAGCCGGGAAATCTTCATTGCTGGTGACCAAGGTGCGGCCCAATATGAGGAACCAGGGTGTCGGCGCTTCGGCCAGGAACTTCACATTGGATGGCAAGCGTCCCTGCCAGCCCTTGGGGGTGATGGCGTAGTGCCCTGCGCCATTGCCCGTGGTGCGGGTGCCGATATAGGCGAAGTTGTCGGAATCAAAGGCGGCCAGTTGCAGGCTGTAATAGCGCGGCTTGCTGGTTCCCGGAATATTTCCAATCTCGGGGAGGCTGATGACCAGCGGCTCCTTGTCAACGTACGCCCAGGTGGTTGAATAGGCCGTGTCATTGTTGGGCGTACCCCCATCACGGTATTGCGGACCGGTCAAACGAGGCGAATGGAAAAAGTGGTTGATGGCATCGGTCGGTGCAACGACAGGTTCACCCTCTTTCTGCGGTTGTGACCAGGCCCAGCGCACCGAACTGTTCAACACGTACGGAAATGCATAAACAACGGCCTGCAATCCCTTGGTATAGGCGTACTCGTCATCCCAGGGCGCGCGAATATAGCGTTTCCAGACAAACGCGCCGGCTGCCAGGAACCCAAAGATCAAAACAAGCAGTGCGATCCAGATTTTCTTGTTCAAGCCCATCAAAGGTACCCCTGGCAATGAAATGAAGAAGCTGCATTCAGCCCATTGATCCGCAGTGTGAACGTGCGAAAGAAACAACGCGCTTGCAACATGAACCGCATGCTAGGCGCTGGTCACCCATGCAGGCAAGTGACATGTATTGATGCCAAGTTATGAACGAAATTCATGAACACGCGGTGTCATCGCATCGATCGCTCTTCCATTGGCACTGGTAAGTGCGCCATCCCCCAGCGCGCAGGTGTGCTCGACTCAGGACTTTGCGCGAGCGCTACCTTTTTCTGACAAGGCAATCATCTCTTCCCGCATCCAGCGGTGTACGCGGTCATCATCCCGCACACGGTGCCAGTACAGATACACCTGCACCGGCGCGATGGGAATGGGCATATCCAACACCCGCAAGGGCATCAGCGTCGCGAGTTCTTCGGCATAGCGGCGTGGCATGGTCAACAGCAAATCACTTTGCGCCACAACGCGACAAGCGGAAAGGTAGTGGGCACAGCGCAGCACGACATGGCGGCTGGCCCCGCTTTCCGCCAGGATGCTGTCTATGGGGTCGTGTCCCTCCAAATGCGTCACCACGGCATGGCGTGCACGCAAATAGTCCTTTGAGCTGATGCGTGCCTGTTGTTCGGGGAAACGCTGTTCCGCTGCCACGATGGCCATTTCCTGCTGCCCCATGTGCACGCATTGCAGTTGCGGCGAAGCGGCAAACCTTCGGTCAAAGACAAAATCGAGGCTGCCCTTGGCCAGTTCGCGCTCGAAGTTCTCGCGCGCCACTTCCCGACACACGACGCGAACGTCCGGTGCGATCTGGTGCAGACGGCGCATCAGATTGGGCAAGGCGGTGGCCTCCGCAACATCGGGCATGGCCAGTCGAAACTCCGTCTGCAACTCAG
>JAGPBF010000066.1 GCA_018063505.1 Rhodoferax sp. | reverse complement strand
CAGCCGCACCGCCTCTTGCTTGAATTCGAGCGTGTAACGCGCCCTGTGTGTCGTATTCGTCATTTCCGTTCTCCTTGCTTGGATTGAACCACTCAGCAAGGGATACGTTTTTCAAGGGCAAGGTCATCCTTTACTCCTCGCAAGGAATCAAGGGTGGGATGCCTGGACGGTTACCAACGATCAACCGATACCCCGAAAGATACCCCCGCTAGGCTATGGCTTGCATACCCCGTATCAGACGGCGGACAACAAAAAAGCCCCGTGGTAAGGGGCTTCTAGGGGTGATTCGTGGTCTGTATCGGACCACTGAAAACGGGTTCCTGGCGGAGAGGGCGGGATTCGAACCCGCGGAGGGTTTTACCCCTCGCACGCTTTCCAGGCGTGTGACTTAAACCGCTCATCCACCTCTCCGGAGCGCGCAATTGTATCAGCGGCTTCGTCGGCCTTGTCTGGCACTGCGGACCCGCCGGCCGAATTATTTGCCCTTGCTGGTCTGGATCATCGTCATGGCCGAGCTGATCAGCGCGGACACCTCGGTCATGTTGCTCGGCACGATCAGGGTCGTTGTCGCATCCTTGGCAACCTTGCCATAGGCCTCGACGGCGAGTTCGGCCACCTTCAATTGCACCGCCTGCTGGCCGCTGGGTTGTTCGATGGCGGCGGCGATGCGCTCGATGGCGGCGGCAGTGGCGTCTGCGACGGCGATGATGGATTGTGCTTCACCCTGCGCGCGGTTGATCACGGCCTGCTTCTCGCCTTCAGAGCGGGCGATGAAGGCCTCACGCTCGCCGGTCGCGATGTTGATCTGCTCCTGGCGCCGGCCTTCGGAGGCCGCGATCAGCGCACGCTTTTCACGCTCGGCGGTGATCTGGGCCTGCATCGCGTGCAGGATCTCCTTGGGCGGCGTCAGGTCCTTGATCTCGTAACGCAGCACCTTGACACCCCAGTTCAGCGCCGCCTCGTCGATCGCCTGCACGACCTGCGCATTGATGATGGCGCGCTCTTCGAAGGTCTTGTCCAGTTCCAGCTTGCCGATCACTGAACGCAGCGAGGTCTGGGCCAGCTGGGTCACCGCCATGATGTAGTTGGACGAGCCGTAGCTGGCGCGCATCGGGTCGGTCACCTGGAAATACAGGACGCCATCGACCTGCAGCTGCGTGTTGTCGCGGGTGATGCAGACCTGGCTGGGCACGTCCAGCGGAATCTCCTTGAGGCTGTGCTTGTAGGCCACCCGGTCGATGAATGGCACCAGGATGTTGAGGCCTGGCGACAGCGAGCCGTGGTACTTGCCCAGGCGTTCGACCACCCAGGCGTTCTGCTGCGGAACCACCTTGATGGAGCGCGTGATGAAAATGGCGGCAATGACAAACAGGACGATGGCGATTTCCATGCGGGGATCTCTTTCTTTGTTGGTTTGGTTGTGACGGGTGTTTCAGGAAATCTTGTCGACCAGCAGGCGGCTGCCCACCAGCTCGGAGACACGGTGCGCCCCGGTGGCCGGCATGACACCAGGGCGGTGGATTGCGGTCCAGTTGGCGCCGCGGTATGTGACCTGGGCCGTGCCGTCGCTCTGCCAGCCGCTCACCATGACGGTTTCGCCGACATCGAGGTTGACGCTGCGCATGGATCGCACCGACGGGTCGCCGGCGCGGCGTTTGCGGATCTGGTGCCAGACTACCACGGCACCACCGCCGACGAAGGCGCCCACCAGCAATTGCACGGTTGTTCCCAGCCCGGCATGTGCGGCCAAGGCTGCAGCCGCAGTGCCAATGGCCAGCATCAGCAGGTAGAAAGTGCCGGTGACCAGCTCGATGCCGACTGCTGCGCCGGTGGCCAGCCACCAGAGCGTTGATTCAGCCATTAGTGTCCCCATGTATTGATCAAACCACATTTTGGAGCATTTGCGGCGCGCCAGCCGGAGAGCTGGGCGTTAATTCCTTACACTGCCCGGGTTGAATCTGCTTTGAAGAGTTCGCCCCCGGGGGCACGGAGACCGCATGAAATTTCGCTTCCCCATCGTCATCATCGACGAAGACTTCCGTTCGGAGAACACCTCCGGCCTGGGCATCCGTGCACTGGCGCAGGCCATCGAGATCGAGGGCTTCGAGGTGCTGGGCGCCACCAGCTACGGTGATCTGTCGCAGTTCGCGCAGCAGCAGTCGCGTGCCAGCGCCTTTATCCTGTCGATCGACGACGAGGAGTTCACGACCGACGCCGATCTTGGTCCGGCCATCATGAACCTGCGAGCGTTCATCACCGAGGTGCGGCGCAAGAACCTGGACGTGCCGATCTACGTCTACGGTGAGACCAAGACCTCGCGCCATATTCCAAATGACATCCTGCGCGAACTGCATGGTTTTATCCATATGTTCGAAGACACGCCGGAGTTCGTGGCGCGCCACATCATCCGCGAGGCCAAGAGTTATCTCGAAGGCGTGCAGCCGCCATTCTTCAAGGCCTTGCTCGACTACGCCGAAGACGGTTCCTATTCCTGGCACTGTCCCGGCCATTCCGGTGGGGTGGCGTTCCTGAAGAGCCCGGTGGGGCAGATGTTCCACCAGTTCTTTGGCGAGAACATGCTGCGCGCGGACGTCTGCAACGCAGTCGAGGAACTCGGCCAGCTGCTCGACCATACCGGTCCGGTGGCGGACTCCGAGCGCAATGCGGCGCGTATCTTCAACGCCGACCACTGCTTCTTCGTCACCAACGGCACCAGTACCTCGAACAAGATGGTGTGGCATCACTGTGTGGCACCTGGCGACGTGGTGGTGGTGGACCGCAACTGCCACAAATCCATCCTGCACGCGATCATCATGACCGGTGCGATTCCGGTGTTCCTCAAACCCACACGCAACCATTTCGGCATCATCGGCCCGATTCCGAAAGAGGAATTCGAGCCCGCCGCCATTCAGGCCAAGATTCGCAAGAACCCGCTGCTCAAGGGCGTGGACGCCAAGAACGTCAAGCCGCGTGTGCTGACGATCACGCAATCAACCTATGACGGCGTGTTGTACAACACCGAGACCATCAAGGGCATGCTCGACGGTTACGTCGAAAACCTGCATTTCGATGAGGCCTGGTTGCCCCACGCGGCGTTTCATCCGTTCTACGGTGCCTACCACTCCATGGGCAAGAAGCGCACCCGGCCCAAGAAGGCTGTGGTGTACGCGACCCAGTCGATCCACAAGCTGCTGGCCGGTATCAGCCAGGCCAGCCAGGTGCTGGTGCAGGATGCGCAGGAGGTCAAGCTCGACCGCCACCTGTTCAACGAAGCCTACCTGATGCACACCAGCACCAGCCCGCAATACAGCATCATCGCCAGCTGCGATGTGGCGGCAGCCATGATGGAGCCGCCCGGCGGCACAGCACTGGTCGAGGAGAGCATCGCCGAGGCGCTGGATTTCCGCCGTTCGATGCGCAAGATCGACGCTGAATACGGCGACGACTGGTGGTTCAAGGTGTGGGGGCCCGACCACCTCGCCGACGAAGGCATCGGCCGGGCCGACGACTGGATCATCAAGGGCGAGTCACGCAAGGGCAAGTCGGGTGTCAACTGGCATGGCTTTGGCAAGCTGGCGGCCGGCTTCAACATGCTCGACCCGATCAAGTCGACCATCGTCACGCCCGGCATGGACCTCAACGGCAAGTTCGCCAAGACCGGTATTCCGGCGAGCATCGTGACCAAGTTCCTGGCCGAGCATGGCGTGGTGGTCGAGAAGACCGGCCTGTACAGTTTCTTCATCCTGTTCACGATTGGCATCACCAAGGGGCGCTGGAACACCTTGCTCACGGCCTTGCAGCAGTTCAAGGACGACTACGCCAAGAACCAGCCGATGTGGCGCATCCTGCCCGAGTTCTGCCGCGACAACCCGAAATACGAAAAAATGGGCCTGGCCGATTTGTGCCAGTTCGTCCACAAGCTGTACGCGAAGTACGACATTGCGCGGCTTACCACCGACATGTACCTCAGCGACCTTGCGCCGGCAATGACGCCGAGCGACGCCTATGCCCATATCGCGCGGCGCAAGACCGAGCGGGTCGAGATCGACCAACTCGAAGGCCGCATCACGGTGGGCCTGGTCACGCCGTACCCGCCGGGAATCCCGCTGCTGATTCCCGGCGAGGTGTTCAATCGCAAGATCGTCGACTACCTGAAGTTCTCGCGCGAGTTCAACCTTCAATGCCCGGGTTTCGGTACCGATATCCACGGCCTGGTGACCGAGCCCGACGCGCAGGGTGAATTGCGCTACTACGCCGATTGCGTGGCCAAGGACTGAGGCTGGGGCGTCAGCCGCCTGCCGCTTCCACCACGGTGGAAATAGCCACCTTGTTGAAGCCGCCGTCAACATAGGTGATCTCGGCCGTCACGCCAGCAGCCAGGTCGCTGAGCAGGAAGGCCGCCACGTTGCCGACATCGTCGATCGTCACGTTGCGCCGGATCGGCGAGGCGGCGGCCACGGTGCCGAGCAGCTTGCCGAAATCCTTGATGCCGCTGGCGGCCAGGGTCTTGATCGGACCGGCGCTGATGCCGTTGACGCGGGTGCCGCGTGGTCCCATGGCTTCGGCCAGGTAACGCACCGAGGCTTCCAGCGAAGCCTTGGCCAGTCCCATGGTGTTGTAGTTGGGCACGATACGCTCGGCGCCGAGGTAGGTCAGCGTCAAAAGCGCAGATTTGTCGCTCAGGTAGGGCAGGGCCGCCTTGGCCATGCCCGGAAAGCTGTAGGCGCTGATGTCATGGGCGATGCGGTAGTTCTCGCGGGTCATGCCGTCCAGGAAATTGCCGGCAATCGCCTCGCGTGGTGCAAAACCGATCGCATGCACGAAGCCGTCGAGTTGTGGCCATGTCTGCGCCAGATCGGCAAACATCTTCTCGATCTGGGCATCGTCTCCGACATCGCAATCAAACACCAGCTTCGAATCGAGCCCGGCGGCGAATTCGGTGATGCGGTCCTTGAAGCGTTCTCCGACATAACTGAAGGCCAGTTCCGCGCCCTGGGCGCGACAGGCCTTGGCGATGCCGTAGGCGATGGAACGGTTGCTCAATACGCCGGTGATCAGCAATTTCTTGCCAGCAAGAAAACCCATGCGACTATCTCCACAGAAAAATCCTGCAGAATTGTCGCATGCGCGTTTTGTCCTTCCTTTGCTTGTCCTTGCTGGCCTTTCCGGGCTGGGCGGAACATGGATACGCGTTGTGGGGTGATCTCAAATATCCCGCGGGTTTCGAGCAGTTCGACTATGTTCGGCGCGACGCGCCCAAGGGTGGCGAACTGCGCCTGGTCAGCAACCAGCGCACGTCCACCTTCGACAAGTACAACCCGTTCACGATGCGCGGCAATGCGCCAGCGTACCTGTCGGCGATGATGTTCGACGCATTGCTGGCAGGTTCGCAGGACGAAACCGGTTCGGGTTATGGCTTGCTGGCGCAGGACGTGTCCGTGGCAGACGATGGTTTGTCAGTCACATTCCGGCTGCGGCCCGAAGCCCGGTTCCACAATGGCGATCCGGTATTGGCCGCCGACGTCAAGCACAGCTACGACACGCTGGTCGGACCGCATACCAGCCCCGGCTACAAGACACTGCTGCACGACGTAGCCGGGGTTGACGTGCTAGGCGAGCGTGCGGTGCGTTTTCGCTTTCGCCAGGCCAATCGGGAATTGCCGCTCACGGTGGGCGGCCTGCCGATATTCAGCCGCAAGTGGGGCGTCGAGAACGGCGTCGCCAAGAGTTTTGACAAGGTGGTGATGGACATTCCGATCGGCAGTGGTCCGTACCGGATCGGGCCGGTCAAGTTCGGCAAGGACATCACCTATGTGCGGGATCCCGATTACTGGGCGCGCGACCTCAATGTGCGCCGCGGTACCAACAACTTCGAGCGCATCACGGTCAAGATCTACAAGGACAACACCGCGCGGCTGGAGGCGTTCAAGGCCGGAGAATTCGACCTGATGCGCTTTTTCTCGGCCGGCGACTGGGCGCGCCGTGTCACCGGCAAGCGATTCGACACCGGTGAACTGGTCAAGGTCGAGTTCAAGCACGGCCTGCCATCGGGGTTCCAGAGTTATGTGCTCAATACCCGGCGCCCGATGCTGCAGGATGTGCGGGTGCGCGAGGCGCTGGGGCTCGCGTTCGATTACGAGTGGATGAACCGGCAGATGTTCTACAACTCGTACCAGCGGGTGAACGGCCTGTTTGGCAACACCGAATGTGCCGCCACCGGAGTTCCGTCGGCACAGGAGCTCGCCTTGCTCGAACCCTGGCGCGGCAAGGTGCCAGACGCCGTGTTCGGCCCGATGGCCGTGCCGCCTCGGACCGACGGCGATGCGTCACTGCGCGGCAACTTGCGCAAGGCCAAGGCGCTGCTCAATGCCGCCGGCTGGGCTGTACGGGACGGCAAATTGCGCAACGCCAAAGGTGACGCATTCGTTCTTGAATACCTTGACAGCAACGAGTCCGGCGCCAGGGTGGTCACGCCCTGGGCGCGCAACCTCGAGAAGATCGGAGTGGTGCTTGAATTTCGGCCGGTCGACTTTGCCTTGTACCAGCAGCGGCTGCAGAAGTTCAACTTCGACATCACGTCGATCGCCTATCCGGGTACCAACAACCCGGGACAGGAATATGCCGACCTCTTTGGCAGCAAGGCTGCCGACATCGAGGATTCGGGCAACCTGGCTGGTGTCAAGAGCGCTGCCATCGATGCCCTGGTCGCGCGCATGGTTGGCGCCAGCAGCAAGGCGGACCTGCTGCCTGCCTGCCGGGCGCTGGACCGGGTGGTCAGCCACGAACACTTGTTGATTCCGCAATGGACGGCCAGCACCCACCGCATGGCTTACAACGCCTGGCGGCTTGCGCGGCCTGCGGCGACAGCGCAATATCCGCAGGGCATGCCGCCGTATGCACAGGGCGAGACCTGGGCGATCGAGACCTGGTGGGCCCGGAAATAAACCATGTTCGCCTACATCCTCAAGCGCCTGCTGCTGATGGTCCCGACCCTGCTCGGTGTTTTGACGATCACGTTCATGGTGATTCAGTTCGTGCCGGGCGGCCCGGTGGAGCAGTACATGGCCGAGGCCAAGGCCGGATTGGCGGGCAGTGGTGGCGCCGAATCCGGCGCGCTGAGTTACCGGGGCGCGCAGGGCGTGGACGCCAAGCGGCTGGAGCAGATCAAGGCCTTGTACGGCTTCGACAAGCCCGCCTACCAGCGGTTTGTCGACATGCTGGGGCGCTTCGCGCGATTTGACCTGGGCAGCAGTTTTTTCCAGAACAAGGATGTCGGCGCGCTCATCATCGAAAAATTGCCGGTGTCGATCACGCTGGGTTTGTGGACGTTTTTCATCAGCTACGGCATTGCCGTTCCCTTGGGCGTGGCCAAGGCGGTGCGTGCAGGTTCGCGGTTCGACTTTCTCACCACGCTGATCGTGTTGCTGGGCTACGCGATTCCCGGGTTCGTGCTTGGCGTAGCGCTGCTGGTGATTTTTGGCGGACAGTTGCAGTGGTTCCCGTTGCGCGGCTTGACGTCCAGCAACTGGGACGAACTGTCGTGGGGCGCCCGTATCGTCGACTACCTGTGGCACATCACGTTGCCGGTCACAGCGATGGTCTTGGGCAGCTTTGCGGTCACCGCGATGCTGACCAAGAACGCCTTCCTCGAGGAGATCCGCAAGCAGTATGTGGTCACGGCGCGCGCCAAAGGGCTCGATGAAGGCCAGGTCTTGTGGAAACACGTGTTCCGCAACGCGTTGATCCCGATCATCACCGGGTTCCCGGCTGCGTTCATTGGTGCGTTCTTCACCGGTGCGCTGCTGATCGAAACCCTGTTCTCGCTCGACGGCTTGGGCCTGCTCAGCTACGAGAGCGTGATCCGGCGCGACTATCCGGTCGTGCTCGGCACCCTGTTCCTGTTCACGCTGATCGGCCTGGTCACCAAGCTGATTTCCGACCTGTGTTACGTCTGGGTGGACCCCCGCGTGAAGTTCGACTGATGAAGCCAAGCCCACGGTCACAACGCTCGCCCGGCAACTCCCCCTCGCGCCGCGCCTGGCTGCGGTTTCGCCGCAACCGGCTGGGTTACTGGAGCCTGGTCGCGTTTTGCACGATGGTCCTGCTCAGTCTGTTCGCGGAGCTGATATCCAACGACCGGCCGCTGATCGTGCATTACGAGGGCAGCAACTACTACCCCTTGTTCAAGGACTACCCGGAGACGACCTTTGGCGGTGACTTCCTGACCGCCACCGATTACCTGGATCCGTTCATCACCGAGCGCCTGTCCGAGAAGGGCAACTGGGCGGTGTTTCCGCTGAACCACTATGGCCCCAAGACGCTGAACTATTTCGCAACCCTGCCCAACCCGTCGCCGCCGACACGGGAGAACTGGCTGGGTACGGATGACCGCGGCCGCGACCTGCTGGCGCAACTGATCTACGGATTCCGGGTCAGTGTGCTGTTTGCGCTGGCATTGACGGTCACCGGTGTTTCATTGGGATTGTTGGCCGGGGCCTTGCAGGGGTTTTTCGGCGGCAAGACCGACCTGGCGTTCCAGCGGTTCATCGAAATCTGGGGGGCGATGCCGGAGTTGTATTTGTTGATCATCTTCAGCGCGATCTTCGCGCCCAGCCTGGCGCTGTTGCTGGTGTTGCTCAGCCTGTTCGGCTGGATGGGGTTGTCGGACTACGTGCGTGCCGAGTTCCTGCGCAACCGCCAGCTCGACTATGTCCGGGCGGCCCGGGCTCTGGGTGTGGGCAACTGGCAGATCATCGTGCGCCACATCCTGCCCAACAGCCTGACGCCGGTCGTCACCTTCCTGCCGTTTCGCATGAGCGGCGCGATCCTGGCACTCACCTCGCTGGACTTTCTGGGCCTGGGCGTGCCGCCCGGCACACCATCGTTGGGCGAGTTGCTGTCGCAGGGCAAGAACAACATCGATGCCTGGTGGATCTCCATGTCGACGTTCGCGGTGCTGGTGATCACCCTGTTGTTGCTGACTTTCATGGGAGACGCGTTGCGTGACGCGCTGGACCCGCGCAAGGTCGACCACGAACCGGCACCCGCGCCGGCCAAGCCATGATGGGTTCGATCGTCGCCGACAAGCGGCCGATGCAGGCGCAGTGCAGGGGCGTGTCATGAGCGCGCCGAGCCGGTCAGCGACAGCGTTGCCATCCGGGAATCTGCTCGAGGTGCAGGGTTTGCGGGTTGCGTTCGCCGGCGTTGACGTCGTCAAGGGCATCGACTTTTCCATCGCACCCGGCGAAAAAGTCGCGCTGGTTGGTGAGTCGGGCTCTGGCAAGACGGTCACTGCGCTGAGCCTGCTGGGCTTGGCCGCCGATGCCCATTGCCGCGGCACTGCGCGTTTTGCCGGGCCCCAGGGCGAGGTCGACCTGCTCGCGTTGCCGCAGCGCGACCTGCGGGCCATCCGCGGGCGCGACATCGCGATGATTTTTCAGGAGCCGATGACGGCACTGAACCCGCTGTTTCCGATCGGCAACCAGATTGCCGAGGTGCTGCAGCTCAAGCAGGGTCTGAGCAAGGCCGCCTGTGCCCGGGCTGTCATCGCGTTGCTGGCAAGTACCGGGATTCCCGAGCCCGAGCGGCGCGCCCAGGCATTCCCGCACCAACTCTCCGGTGGCCAGCGCCAGCGCGCCATGATCGCGATGGCGCTGGCCTGCAAACCCAGACTGTTGCTGGCCGATGAGCCGACCACGGCGCTGGACGTCACGATCCGCGGCCAGATCCTGGACCTGCTGTCGGCGCTGCAGCGCGAAAACGGCATGGCCGTGTTGCTGATCACGCACGATCTGAACCTGGTGCGCAAGTTCGCCGACCGCGTGGCGGTGATGGAAAAAGGCCACCTGGTGGAGCATGGACCGGTCGCGGCGGTTTTCGCCAATCCCCGGCATGCATATACGCGCAAGCTGCTCGACAGCCGGCCACGGCGCAATGTGGTCGAATTCCAGGCGCTGGATGCGGTGGCGCCGCAAGCACCGATTCTGCGCGCCCAGGATCTGCAGGTCAGCTACCCGGTCCCGATCCCCGGTATTCGTGGCTGGTTTCGCAAAGGTGCATTCGTGGCCGTCAAGGGGGCCGGCTTTTCGGTGCTGCCGGGCCGGACCCTGGGTGTGATCGGTGAATCGGGGTCGGGCAAGTCGACATTGGCGCTGGCGATGCTGGGGCTGCAGCCATTCGCCGGTCGTGTGGAGGTCAATGCGCAGCCATGGGGCAGCAGCAAGCAGGCCGACAAGGGACTGCGCCGCACGATACAGGTGGTGTTCCAGGATCCGTTCTCGTCGTTGTCGCCGCGCTTGACCGTCGAGGAAATCGTAGGCGAAGGCCTGCTGGTGCACCAGCCAAGCCTTGGCGCTGGCGCGCGCCAGCAACGCGTGTTGCAGGCGCTGGTCGAAGTCGGGTTGGACGAGCAGGAGTTTCCCAATTTGCTCGGTCGTTATCCGCATGAGTTCTCCGGTGGCCAGCGCCAGCGACTGGCGATCGCGCGGGCGTTGATTGTCGAGCCGCGCCTGCTGGTACTCGACGAACCCACCAGTGCGCTGGACGTGACGATCCAGCAGCAGGTACTGGAGTTGTTGCAGCGCCTGCAGCGCGAGCGCGGGCTGAGTTACCTGCTGATCACCCACGACGTGGATGTGATCCGGGCCATGGCCCACGAGGTGCTCGTCATGAAGGAGGGCGAGATCGTCGAGTCCGGCTCGCTGGCCGAGGTTCTGGACGCACCGCGCCATCCGTATACCCGCAAGCTGGTCGAGGCCGTGGCCTGAGCCTTAAAAGCGCCCGGCACCCACCAATTTGGGCGTCAAAGGGGTGGATCTGGCCGTCTTTTTGGGCTAGAATGCCCTCTTCACGACCAAACGGGCGGGTTTTCACCGCCCGTTTTTTTTGGTCGGGCAGTTTTGCATGTTCTGCGTTCATCAAACGCAGGGCGGTAGCGGCTGAACAAGCGCAAGGAAATTGAATCGAATGGCGTTGCAACAGATTGTTGAGCAGACAGTGACCGGTCTTGGTTACGAACTGATCGAAATCGAGCGTCTGGCGGGTGGCCTGTTGCGGGTCACGATCGATTGGCCCTGGGTTGCGCCGGCGCAGGATGCGCCGTTGAGCGAGCCCCGGTTCGTGACAGTGGAAGATTGTGAGACGGTAACGCGCCAGCTGCTGTTTGCGCTGGAGGTCGACGCGATCGAATACAGCCGGCTGGAGGTGTCCTCGCCCGGCATCGATCGCTTGTTGCGCAATGCGCAAGATTTTGAGCGGTTTCTGGGGCATGAGGTCGATGTGACGCTCAAGGCGCCTGTGGGTGCGGCAGCGTTGGGTCAGGTCAATGCGAATCGCAAGAAATTTCGCGGCACGCTGGAGCGCGGTGCCGCAGTCGAGGGTGGAGCCGAGCAGTGGCAGCTGGTCTGGAGCGATCCGCAGAAGGCCAAGCCGGGTCAGCGGATCAGCAAGAACCGGCCGCCGGCGCCGGTGCATGCGCTGGGTTTTTCGCTCGACGAGATACGTGAGGCGCGATTGGCGCCGCTGGTGAATTTCAAGGGTCGTGGCGCCTCCGCCGCACCCGATGGGGTATGAAGTTATGGGTGCCGCAAGCTTGCGGCTCGATGGCCGCACGGATGGTGCCGGTTTGGACAGAAACGGGAGTGCAGTGACATGAATCGTGAAATGTTGATGTTGGTGGAAGCCATCTCGCGCGAGAAAAGCGTCGAGCGCGATGTCGTATTTGCGGCCGTCGAGGCGGCGCTGGCGCAGGCGACCAAGAAGTTGTACTCCGGGGATGTCGACATCCGGGTCGCCGTCGATCGTGACAACGGCAGCTACGAGACTTTCCGGCGCTGGCATGTGGTTCCCAACGAGGCCGGACTGCAGCTCCCCGATCAGGAAACCCTGCTGTTCGAAGCCCAGGAGCAGATCCCCGACATCGAGGTCGATGAATACATCGAGCAGCCGATCGAGTCCGTGCCGATCGGGCGCATCGGTGCGATGGCGGCCAAGCAGGTCATTCTGCAGAAGATCCGCGACGCCGAGCGCGAGATGCTGCTCAACGATTTCATGTCGCGCGGCGACAAGATCCTGGTGGGTACCGTCAAGCGCATGGACAAGGGCGACATCATTGTCGAGAGCGGCCGCGTCGAGGGTCGGCTGCGCCGCAGCGAGATGATCCCGAAGGAAAACCTGCGCTCGGGCGACCGGGTGCGGGCCATGATCATGGAGGTCGACCTGACGCTGCGCGGCGCGCCGATCATCCTGTCGCGTTCGGCGCCGGAGTTCATGATCGAACTGTTCCGCACCGAGGTACCGGAAATCGAGCAAGGCCTGCTCGAGATCAAGTCCTGTGCCCGTGACCCCGGTTCGCGCGCCAAGATCGCCGTGTTGTCGCACGACAAGCGCGTCGATCCGATCGGCACCTGTGTGGGTGTGCGCGGAACCCGGGTCAACGGAGTCACCAACGAACTGGCCGGCGAGCGTGTCGACATCGTGCTGTGGAGCGAAGACCCGGCCCAGTTCGTGATTGGCGCACTGGCGCCTGCCAACGTGTCCTCGATTGTCGTCGACGAAGAGCGCCATGCGATGGACGTGGTGGTGGACGAGGAGAACCTGGCCATCGCGATCGGCCGTGGCGGCCAGAACGTGCGCCTGGCGTCCGAGCTGACCGGTTGGAAGATCAACATCATGGATGCCAACGAGTCGGCCCAGAAGATGGCCGACGAAGCCAGCACGGGACGCCAGCTGTTCATGGAGAAACTGGATGTGGACGAGGAAATCGCCGACATCCTGATTGCCGAGGGCTTCACCAGCCTGGAGGAAGTGGCCTATGTGCCACTGCAGGAAATGCTTGAAATCGAGAGTTTCGATGAGGATACGGTGCATGAACTGCGCAACCGTGCCAAGGATGCCCTGCTGACGATGGAAATCGCCCACGAAGAAAATGTCGACGCTGTGTCGCAGGATCTTCGCGAACTCGAGGGGCTGGATGCCGATCTGATCGGCAAGCTGGCGGACAAAGGCGTCCACACCCTTGACGATCTGGCCGACCTGGCCGTGGACGAGCTTACAGAAATCACCGGTCAGTCCGAGGACGAAGCCAAGACCCTGATCATGAAAGCGCGCGAACATTGGTTCACCGATGAAGCCGCCTCGCAAGAGTAATGGGTCATGACAACGCAGTTTGAGTGATGGCTGACAGATGCCAAAAAGGCTTGTCATGCCGAACGAGAGGTAGTACCACATATGTCCAGTACGACAGTCGCCGAGTTCGCCAGCGAACTCAAGAAATCCACCGCAACGCTGCTCGAGCAGCTCAAGGCCGCTGGAGTGCCGAAAGCGGCCGCGAGTGATCCGCTGACCGATTCCGACAAGCACAGCTTGCTGAATTTCCTGCAGTCGAGCCACGGTTCGTCGGCTTCCGACCGCAAGAAGATCACGCTGGTCAAGAAATCGACCTCTGAAATCAAGCAGGCCGATGCATCGGGCAAGGCGCGCACGATTCAGGTCGAGGTGCGCAAGAAGCGCACCTTCATCCGTCGCGACGAAGGCATGGACAGCGTCCCCGAGGCGCCGCCGGCCGAAGTCGAGCGTGCAGCACCGGCCGAGCCGGTGGTGGACCATGTCGAACTTGCACGCCGCGAAGAAGAAGCGCGGCGTCAGGCTGAGCTGATCCGTCGCCAGGAAGAAGACCTGGCGCAAAAGCGCAAGCATCGCGAAGAGCAGGAAACCCAGGCGCGTGCCGCGTCCGAAGCCGCCGCAGCCGCCGCGGCTGCGGCCAGCGCGTCCGCCGCCAGCAACAAGGTGATGGCTCCGGTGACCGAAGGTGGTTCGGACGACCGTGCAGCCGAAGACGCAGCCGCCAAGGCAGAAGAGAAAGTGCGTACCGAAGCCAGGCAGAAGGCGGCCGCACAGTCCAAGGCACGCGCCGACGCTGACGCTGACGCCGCACGTGCGGCCGATCTGAGTGATCGCCGGCGCAAGGCGGAAGCCGAAGCCGCTGCGATCCGCGAGATGATGGCCACTCCCAACAAGCCGATGCAGGTTGCCAAGAAGCCCGAGGAGCCCAAGGCCGTGGCCAAAGGCACGCTGCACAAGCCGGCGGTTGGCAGTGCCGTGGTCAAGGCCAAACCACCGGGTGCGCCAGGGCAGGCCGCAGGCGCTGCAGGTACCGGCAAGGAAGTCAAGTCTGCCAAGTTGTCGAGCAGCTGGGCCGGCGATCCGGCCAAGAAAAAAGCCATTCCGACGCGCGGAGACACCGGTGCCGGACGTGCTGGCAACTGGCGTGGGGGCCCGCGTGGGCGCCGCGGCAGCAACGACCGCGACAGCCGCGATGACCGCATGCAGTCGGCACCGGCGGAAACGCGGATACTCGAAGTGCACGTGCCCGAGACCATCACTGTGTCGGAGTTGGCGCACAAGATGGCGGTCAAGGCGTCGGAGGTGATCAAGCACCTGATGAAGCTCGGCCAGATGGTCACCATCAACCAGCCGCTGGACCAGGACACCGCGATGATCGTGGTCGAGGAGATGGGCCACAAGGCGATCGTTGCGGCACTGGACGATCCAGAGGCATTCACCGACGAGGAAACCGGACGTTCCGCCGAAGGCGAATCCTTGCCGCGTGCACCGGTGGTCACCGTCATGGGTCACGTCGATCATGGCAAGACCTCGCTGCTGGACTACATCCGCACCGCCAAGGTGGCTGCGGGCGAGGCCGGTGGCATTACCCAGCACATTGGTGCCTACCATGTGCAGACGCCGCGTGGTGTGGTGTCCTTCCTCGATACCCCGGGTCACGAGGCGTTCACCGCCATGCGTGCACGGGGTGCCAAGGCGACCGATATCGTGATTCTGGTGGTGGCCGCCGACGACGGCGTGATGCCGCAGACGCGCGAGGCCATCAAGCATGCCAAGGCGGCCAACGTGCCGCTGGTCGTGGCCATCAACAAGATCGACAAGCAGGGCGCCAATCCGGAGCGGGTCAAGAACGAACTGGTATCCGAAGAGGTGATCCCGGAAGAACTGGGCGGCAGTTCGCCGTTCGTGCATGTGTCTGCCAAGACGGGCGAAGGCATCGATGCCTTGCTCGAGCAGGTGCTGCTGCAGGCCGAAGTGCTTGAACTCAAGGCGCCGGTGCAGGCCATGGCCAAGGGCCTGGTCATCGAGGCGCGCCTGGACAAGGGTCGCGGCCCGGTGGCCACGGTGCTGGTGCAGTCCGGTACGCTGGAGACTGGCAATATCGTGTTGGCGGGTTCCACCTTCGGCAAGGTCCGTGCGATGCTCGACGAGAACGGCAAGCCGGTGAAGACGGCCGGTCCTTCGATTCCGGTCGAAATCCAGGGTCTGACCGAGGTGCCACAAGCGGGCGACGAGTTCATGGTGTTGCCGGACGAGCGCCGTGCGCGCGAGATCGCCACCTACCGTGCCGGCCGTTTCCGCAATACCAAGCTGGCCAAGCAGCAGGCCGCCAAGCTGGAGAACATGTTCTCCGACATGACGGCAGGCGAGGTCAAGACGGTGCCGATCATTGTCAAGGCCGATGTACAAGGCTCGCAGGAAGCGCTGGCACAAAGCCTGCTCAAGCTCTCGACCGACGAGGTCAAGGTGCAACTGGTCTACGCCGCTGTCGGTGGTGTGACCGAATCCGACGTGAACCTGGCGATCGCCTCCAAGGCGGTCATCATCGGCTTCAATACCCGTGCCGATGCCGGGGCGCGCAAGCTGGCCGAACACAATGGCGTCGACATCCGCTACTACAACATCATCTACGACGCGGTAGACGATCTGAAGGCAGCCATGTCGGGCATGCTGACACCGGACAAGAAGGAAGAGGTCATCGGTACGGCCGAGATCCGCCAGGTGTTCAAGGTCAGCAAGATCGGCTCGATTGCCGGCTGCATGGTCACCTCCGGTGTGGTTCGTCGTGCGGCGCGCCTGCGCCTGCTGCGCGAGAACACGGTCATCTATACCGGTGAGCTCGATTCGCTCAAGCGCTTCAAGGACGACGCGCGCGAGGTCAAGGAAGGCTTCGAATGCGGCCTGAACATCAAGAACTACAACGACATCCAGGAAGGTGATCAGCTGGAGTTCTTCGAGATCCGCGAAGTGGCGCGTACGCTGTAGGCAGATACGGGATCGACGTAAGATTTCATCATGGTGCGCAGATCCGCGACCCCCAACCGCGCCTTCAAGGTGGCCGATCAGATCCAGCGCGATCTGACGGAGCTGATCGCGCGCGAGTTGAAGGATCCGCGGGTCGGCATGGTGACGATCCAGTCGGTCGAGGTCACGCCTGACTATGCCCACGCCAAGGTGTTTTTCAGCCTGTTACAGGGCGACCCGGCGGAGACGCAGGTCGGGTTGACCCAGGCTGCAGGCTTTTTGCGCGCGGGGCTGTTCAAGCGCCTGCATATTCATACCGTACCCACCCTGCATTTCGTGTTCGACCGCACCACCGAGCGTGCGGCCGACATGAATGCGCTCATTGCGCAGGCTGTTGCCTCGCGCTCCAAGAACGAGGACTGATCAAGACCGGTCAGTTTCCAATTCCGATTGGGCGCTGTCCGACAGAGCCAGCGTATGGGAAACAGATTGGATCCAGAGCTTCACAGCCGCAAGGTCGTGCGCCGCCCGGTGCATGGCCTGTTGCTGCTCGACAAGCCGCTCGGACTCTCGAGCAACCAGGCCTTGCAGAAGGCCAAGTGGTTGCTGCGCGCCGAGAAGGCTGGCCATACCGGCACGCTCGATCCGCTGGCCAGTGGTGTGTTGCCACTGTGTTTCGGAGCGGCCACCAAGTTCAGCCAGTTGCATCTGGACGCCGACAAGTCCTATGAGGCCGTGGCCCTGTTGGGCGCAACCACCAGTACCGGCGACGCCGAGGGCGAGGTTCAGCAGCGTCGGCCGGTACAGGTCGATGCCGACGACCTGGAGCGGGTGCGCACACAGTTCCTGGGCGAAATCCGCCAGACTCCTCCGATGCACAGTGCCCTGAAGAAAGACGGACGGCCACTGTACGAATATGCGCGTGCCGGCATCGAGGTGGCACGCGAGGCACGCGCCGTTGCCATTCGTGATCTGGCGCTGGCGCTGGTCGCCGATGGCGAGCAGGTCACCGTGCGCATGCAGGTGACTTGCAGCAAGGGCACGTACATCCGCACGCTGGCACAGGATATCGGCGAGGCGCTGGGATGCGGCGCCCATCTGACACGGCTGCGCCGCGTCCAGACCGGTGGTTTCGGCATCGGCGAATGCGTGACGCTGGCCCGGCTCGAAGCCATGCCGCAGGACGAGCGCCTGGCAGCGCTGCGCCCGGTCGAGGATTTGTTGCAAGGGCATGCCCGGGTCATGCTCGAACCCGACGATGCAGGGCGTTTTCTCAGTGGCGTGCGCAGGCGTGGCAAATGGCCTGACATCCCGCTGGCAGCGGTTTTTGGCCATTCGCCCCATGCCTTGCTGGGCACAGGCCACGTTGCAGCCGGCGAACTGATTCCCGACCGACTGCTGAGCCCGATAGAGATAGAACAGATTCTTGCGCGTGCCGCGACAACCACGATTACTTGAAAAGAGAACCATGAGCTACAAACAGATTCGCAATATCGCCATCATCGCCCACGTCGATCATGGCAAGACCACCCTGGTCGACATGCTGCTGCGGCAAAGCGGAACCTTCCGGGCCAACGAAAAGGTTGCCGAACGCGTGATGGACAGCAACGACCTCGAAAGGGAACGCGGCATCACCATCCTGGCCAAGAACTGCGCGGTGGACTGGAAAGACACCCACATCAACATCGTCGACACCCCCGGCCATGCGGACTTCGGTGGCGAAGTCGAGCGCGCTTTGTCGATGGTCGACGGCGTGATGCTGCTGATCGATGCGGTCGAAGGCCCGATGCCGCAGACCCGTTTCGTGACCAAGAAGGCGCTGGCACTGGGACTCAAGCCGATCGTCGTCGTCAACAAGGTTGACCGGCCGGGCGCGCGACCGGACTACGTGATCAATGCCGCATTCGATCTGTTCGACAAACTCGGCGCGACCGAGGAGCAGCTTGATTTTCCGGTGGTGTATGCCTCCGGTCTCAACGGCTGGGCGGCGATGAAAGAGGGTGCGCCCGGCGAACAATGGGGCAAGGACCTGGCGCCGCTGTTCGACACCGTGTTGTCACATGTGCCGGCCAACAAGGGAGACCCTGCAGCGCCGTTGCAGTTGCAGATCAGCTCGCTGGACTACTCCACCTACGTTGGCCGGATCGGCGTGGGCCGTATCAGCCAGGGCACCTTGCGCGTGAACCAGGAGGTGCTGGTGATGGAAGGCGCAGCCGGCAAGTCGGGCAAGGCCAAGGTGCAGCAGATCCTGAAGTTCGAAGGGCTCGAGCGGATTGCGGCCACCGACGCCGGCCCGGGCGACATCGTGCTGGTCAGTGGCATCGAGCAGGTGGGTATCGGCGTGACGCTGACCGATCCGCTCAACCCGACGCCACTGCCGATGCTCTCGATCGACGAGCCGACACTGACGATGAATTTCTGCGTCAACAACTCGCCGCTGGCCGGTCGCGAAGGCAAGTTCGTGACCAGCCGCCAGCTGCGCGACCGGCTCGATCGCGAATTGCAGGCCAATGTCGCACTGCGCGTGGTCGACACCGACGAGGACGGCATCTACGAGGTCAGTGGCCGGGGCGAACTGCACCTGACCATTTTGCTGGAGAACATGCGCCGTGAAGGTTACGAGCTCGCCGTGTCCAAGCCGCGTGTGGTGTTCCGCATGGTCAATGGCGAGAAGCACGAGCCGATCGAGATGCTGACGGTCGACATCGAGGAAGGCCATCAGGGCGGCGTGATGCAGGCACTGGGCCTGCGCAAGGGCGACCTGGTCAACATGGAGCCGGACGGCCGCGGCCGGGTACGCCTGGAATACCGCATTCCGGCGCGGGGCCTGATCGGTTTCCAGAACGAATTCCTGAATCTGACCCGCGGTACCGGCCTGGCCAGCAACATCTTCGACGGTTACGAGGCCTATCGCGGCGACATCGAAAGCCGCAAGAATGGCGTGCTGATCAGCATGGACGAGGGCGAGATCGTGACCTACGCGCTGGGCAAGCTCGATGACCGTGGCCGCATGTTCGTCAAGGCCGGCGACCCGGTGTACGAAGGCATGGTCGTGGGCATCCACAGCCGCGACAACGACCTGATCGTCAATGCGGTGCGCATGAAGCAGCTGACCAACTTCCGCGTCAGCGGCAAGGAGGATGCGATCAAGATCACGCCGCCGATCCAGCTGACGCTGGAATACGCGGTCGAGTTCATCGAGGAAGATGAGCTGGTCGAAATCACCCCCAAGAGCATCCGCCTGCGCAAGCGTCACCTCAAGGAACATGAGCGCAAGAGGGCCGGTCGCGAATCCATTTGATTTTCAACTTTCGAGAAGGACACCGGGCAAGATGAATCTCCGACGCAAACTGATTGGCGCCGCCCTGGCGGCACCCTTGGCACTGGCTGGTTTTCAGGCCAGTGCCCAGAGCCCGATCCGCATTGGCGAGATCAACAGCTACAAGGCCCAGCCGGCATTCCTGGAGCCCTACAAGAAGGGCATGGAACTGGCGGTGGCGCAGGTCAACGCGGCCGGGGGAATCCAGGGGCGCAAGCTCGAGCTGATCACCCGCGATGACAACACCAATCCGGGTGATGCCGTGCGCGCGGCCGAGGAACTGGTGTCGCGCGAGCGCGTGGATG
>JAGPBF010000244.1 GCA_018063505.1 Rhodoferax sp. | reverse complement strand
ACCTGGTGGCGATCCTGCATGGTGACGCGGCTGCGTTCAACCATGTGCACGTGGCGCTGGTGCAAAAGCTCGCGCGCGCCTGCATCGGCGGCAAGGTCAGGCATCTGGTCCATGTCAGTGCATTGGGTGCTGCGCCCGACGCGCCCTCGATGTACCAGCGCAGCAAGGCCGAAGGCGAGGCCGTGTTGCTGGCGAGCAAACTGGCAACGACGATCCTGCGCCCAAGCGTGGTGTTCGGTGCGCAGGACCATTTTCTGAACATGTTCGCCAAGCTGCAGGCGATCTTCCCGGTGATGCCACTGGCCGGTGCCGATACCCGGTTCCAGCCGGTATGGGTGCAGGATGTGGCGCAGGCCATCGTCAACCGCCTGCGCTCGCTCGATCGCCTGCATGCCCCCGGCGCCATCGCCGCCGGGCCGGTGTTCGAGGCCTGCGGCCCGGATGTGTTCACGCTGCGCGAACTGGTCCGGCTGGCCGGCCGGCTATCGGGCAATGCACGGCCGGTGATCGCCCTGCCGGACGTACTGGCGCGGTTGCAGGCTACCGTGATGGAATGGCTGCCTGGCGAACCGCTGATGAGCCGCGACAACCTCGCGTCGCTGCAGGTCGACAACATCGCCTCCGGCGTATTGCCCGGGCTCGAAGAACTCGGCATCAGGGCCAGCTCGTTGCCGGCGATTGCCCCGTCGTACCTGCGCCCTGGCGCCAGGGATCCGCTGCTTGCGCTGCGCCGCCAGTCGGGGCCCCTTTGAAGCGCCACACCACAATATGTCCACGATGAAATCCACTGACACCGACGCCTTGCTGGCACGTATCGACAGCCGGCAGGATGAACTGATCGCACTGACCCAGGATCTGGTACGCATCCCCACCGTGAACCCGCCTGGCGATGCCTACGAGGCCTGTGCCCGGCTGCTCGGCGAACGGCTGCGCAAGCGCGGCTTCGCGGTCGAGTACCTGCGCGCCGAAGGCGCGCCAGGCGACAAGGACAGCCACCCGCGGGTCAATGTGGTGGCACGCATGCAGGGCCAGGGCAGCGGCGAATGCGTGCACTTCAACGGCCACATCGACGTGGTCGAACCCGGCCCGGGCTGGACCCATGACCCCTTCGGCGCCCAGGTGCTGGATGGCAAGATTTACGGCCGCGGCACCTGCGACATGAAAGGCGGCATTGCGGCCAGCGTGATCGCCGTCGAATCCATCCTGGACGCCGGCATCCGCTTTCCTGGCGCAATCGAGATCAGCGGCACGGTCGACGAGGAATCCGGCGGATATGCCGGCGTGGGATACCTGGCCAGCCTGGGTTATTTCAGCCGGCCCCGGGTGCACCATGTGATCATCCCCGAACCGCTGGGGGTGGACCGCATCTGCCTGGGCCACCGCGGCGTCTGGTGGGCAGAGGTTGAAACGCGCGGACGCATCGCCCATGGCTCGATGCCCTTTCTGGGCGACTCGGCGATCAACCACATGGGCGCCTTCCTGCACCTGCTCGAAGCCGAGCTCGGCCCCAAACTGCGCGACCGGCGCACCGCGCAACCGGTGGAGCCCCCCGGCGCCAGGGTCAGCACGCTCAACATCAACAGCCTGCACGGCGGACAGGTCGAACAGAACTACAGCGTCGACGCACAGGGCCGCCCCACCGGCGACCTGCCCTCGCCGGTGGTCTCGCACAGTTGCCGCGCGGTGCTCGACCGGCGTTTCATCTCCGAGGAGTCGCTCGAAGCGGTCAAGGCCGAGATCGTCGGCATGCTGGAAGAGCTCAAGAGCACCCGGCCCGGATTCGATTACGGCCTGCGCGAGATCATGAGTTTCCTGCCCACCGCCACACCCAGGGACGCACCGGTGGTGGACGCCACGGCGCGCGCCATTGCGCGTGTGCTCGGACGCGAGCCGGGTTATATCTCCAGCCCCGGCACCTACGACCAGAAACACATCGTGCGCACCGGCAAGATGAACCATTGCATCGCCTATGGCCCCGGCATCCTGGACCTGGCCCATCAGCCCGATGAGTTTGTCGGCATCCAGGACATGGTGGACTCGGCCAAGGTGATGGCATTGGCGACGCTGCAACTGACCCGCGGCCAGGGCGCCTGAGAACGGCCGCGCAGCGCATGTGGCGGCTGCGCGAGACCGGGCAATGACCGACGCCAGCCGCTTCCATCGGCGCGCCGCAGCATTCGGCCTGGCCGCCGCGCTGATGTCGAGTTTCGGCCAGTCCTTCTTCGTCGGCATGTTCGGCACGCCGCTGACCGCGCCGACCGGCGCCTTCGCCATCTATGCCGTCATCACGCCGTGGCTGGTGGCACGCTGGATCCGGCCTGTAGCACCCGCAACCGGAACCGCCCTCTGACAAACCCGTACGCGGTCGATGCCGCGCCGTCCACTAGACTTGGCTCGCCTCCAGATCAAAACACGATGCGATTGATGACCAAGCTCACCCAACTGCTGCTGGCAGGTGCATGGCTGCTGGCCAGCGCGTTGGCGCTGGCGCAACAGGTGCCCACGATCGCAGCGGCATCCGACCTCCAGTTCGCACTCGACGACATCGCCGCGCGGTTCCAGAAGGAGAGCGGGCGCGCGGTGCGTATCACTTATGGTTCATCGGGCAACTTCACCCGCCAGATCGCCCAGGACGCGCCATTCGAGATGTTCCTGTCTGCCGACGAAGCCTACGTGTTCCAGCTGGCCGGGCAGCAACTCACGCCCGACCGCGGTGTCCGGTACGCCAGTGGCCGCATCGTGTTGTTCGTTCCGCACAATTCGAAGTTCCAACCCGATGCGCAACTGCAGGGGTTGCGCCAGGCGCTGGCAGCCGGGCAGGTCAAACGATTCGCCATCGCCAATCCCGAGCATGCGCCTTACGGGCGCGCAGCGATGCAGGCCTTGCAATCCGCAGGCCTGTGGGACACGCTGCAGCCGCACCTGGTGCTGGGCGAGAACGTGTCGCAGGCCGCACAGTTCGCGGCCTCCGGTTCGGCGCAGGGTGGCATCTTCGCGTATTCGCTGGCGCTGGCACCGGCTGTCAGCGCAGGCGGCTCTTTCGTGTTGATCCCCGACAAGCTGCACCAGCCGCTGCACCAGCGCATGGTGCTCACGCGCAAGGCCGGCGACACGGCACGCCTTTTTTATGCGTACCTGCAGCAACCGGCAGCGCGCGCTGTGTTCAAGCGCCATGGTTTCGCGCTGCCGGGCGAATCCGCCGACTGACACGCCCATGGACTGGCCCGCACTCTGGCTGTCGGTCGAACTGGCACTGGCCACCGCGCTGATCCTGCTGCCGCTCGGAATTGTGGCGGCGCGCTGGCTGGCCACCAGCAACCATGTGCTGCGTCCGGTCCTCGAGGCGATGCTGACGCTGCCGCTGGTGTTGCCGCCCACGGTGCTGGGCTTTTACCTGCTGGTGGCCATGGGCGGAGCGTCCACGCTCGGGGCCATGTTCGAGCAGCTGTTCGGGCACACGCTGGCGTTTTCGTTCACCGGTCTGCTGGTGGCCAGCGTGATCTTCAACATCCCGTTTGCGCTGATGCCGATGCAACGGGCGTTCGAGTCGATACCGACCGAGTTGCACGACGCGGCGCGCACCTGTGGCCTGTCGCCGTGGCGCAGGTTATGGCGCGTCGAACTGCCACTGGCACGGCGTGGCATCGTCAGCGCCATGATCATGACGGGCACCCATACGATGGGCGAGTTCGGCGTGGTGCTGATGGTCGGCGGCAGTATCCCGGGGCAGACACGCACCATCGCGATCTCGATCTACGACAAGGTGCAGGCGTTCGACATGGCAGCGGCCGGCATCATGTCTGCCACACTGCTGGTGTTGTCGATGGCCACGCTGCTGGCCTCGACCTGGTTGTCACGTCCGGCCCGCACGGCGCATGGCTGAACCCATGCTGCAAGCCCAGCTGCTCCAGGCCGGACCGATTCCGCTGCAGGCCAGAGTCCACTGTGCAGCGGGCGAACTGCTGGCGCTGGTCGGACCCTCGGGCAGTGGCAAGACCAGTGTGTTGCGCGCCATTGCCGGCCTGCTGCGGCCAGCGCAAGGCCATATCTGCCTGGGCGAGCAGGTCTGGTTCGACTCGGCCAATGGAGTCCATTTGCCGGCCGAGCAAAGGCCCGTGGGCATGGTGTTCCAGCATTACGCACTGTTCCCGCATCTCAGTGCGCTGGACAATGTCAGGCTGGCCTTGCCCGACAAATCCAGCGCCGACACGGCCATGCATCTGCTGGCCGACATGCAGCTGGACAAGCTGGCGCTGCGCAAGCCGCATGAGCTCTCCGGCGGCCAGCGCCAGCGGGTCGCACTGGCCCGCGCGCTGGCGCGCCGGCCAGCGGTGCTGTTGCTCGACGAGGCGTTTGCCGCCGTCGACCAGCCCACGCGCCAGTCGCTGTATGACGAGTTGGTGAAGCTGCGCGCCCGCGTGTCCTTGCCGATCATCATGGTGACCCATGATTTGCGCGAGGCGCGTTTGCTGGCCGATCGGATATGCATCCTGGACGCGGGCGCCACGCTGCAGGACGGCCCGCCGGAGCGGGTGATGTCGCAGCCGCGCAATGCCCGGGTGGCCGCGCTGGTGGGTCTGCGCGATATCCAGCAAGGAATCTTCCACAAAGCGGCCACGGTCGGCGGCCTGGCGCGCCTGCGCTGGGGCGATGCAAAGCAGGGTATCGACCTGTACACCCGCGACAAGGGTCGGCTGGAAGAAGGCACCGTGGTGCGCTGGGTGCTGTCGGGCGAACACGTGCAGCTGCATGTGGCACCTGCCCAGGGCCTCAACCTGGTTTCCGGCCAGCTGCGCAGCCTTCGGATCCTGGGCGAAATCGCCACGCTCGATTGCCAGCCGCACGATCTGCCGCACGCAACGGTCCATCTGGATGTGACGACCCGTTTCGCGCGGCGATTGGGTTTGCAATCCGGTGCCACGGTGTTCCTGGAGATCGACCCGCAGGCGATCCACATCATGCCGGTCAAACGTGCGCTGGAGGATTCGGTGGGCTGAGCGGGGGTGGCTGCTGCAGGCCCGGGGGTGGAGGAGCTGGCACGTCACTTGGCACTTGGCGCTTGGCAGTCGAATGTTGGGGGGACGGTGGGTGCGATCAGGCTGGCGCCGCACTCTGCTACGCGAATGTCGCCCGGCCTTCGGCCTCCTCCTTTATTTCGCTCCGCAGAACGCAGCACCATCCTGATCGAGTGGCTGTCGGGCTGTCGGGCTGTCGGAACCCTTTGAACCCGGCTTTTTGCACCTGCGACGTCACGCGCGCGGCAGTGCGGGTGGACGGCGCAGCGAAATAAAGGAGGAGAAACGGGCGCAGCCCGTTTCGGGGGACATTCGCGGAGCCGTTCACCCACACTGCCGGGCCAGCAAAAGCCACTTGCAGGTAAATCGGAACGATCGTGGCATCAGGCCGCGCGGTCTGCCCCAGCGATACCACACAGTCGGCGTGTCGGACAGCCGGGGCGCTCTGCCTGCGTCGCCCTACTTCGCTTGCTCGATCATCAGGATGGTCTTGTCCTCCACCTCACGGGCCACCGCCTGCAGGGCCGGATCCTGCGACAACGCGGTCAACATCTTCACCGGTGTGATCAGACCCAGCCGGGTCTGCCCCTGCTCGGTGTACACCGAGATTCGGCATGGCAGGGCCATGTTCAGGCGCATGTCGGCCGACAACACCTTGGCCGCCTGCGCCGGATTG
>JAGPBF010000243.1 GCA_018063505.1 Rhodoferax sp. | reverse complement strand
GCCTCGTCAAAACAGGCCTGCGCGAATCCGAGCGCAGCCACGGACATGGCCAATCGCTCAGCATTGAAGTTGCCCATGATCATCTTGAATCCGTCGCCGGGCTCACCGATCAGGTAACGGGCCGGCACGCGCACATTGTCAAATCGCAACTGTGCGGTGTCCGAACAATGCCAACCCATTTTCTGCAACGGGGTGCGGGTCAAACCCTTGCTGTCGCCCGGCACCACCAGCAGCGAGATGCCGCGTGCACCGCGGGCCTGTTGTTGCGACCCGGGCATGTCGCCGAGCACATCCAGATAGGTGCTGGCATCACCGGTCCGCACGGCCACGGTGATGAAATCGGCCCGCATTCCCGAGGTGATGAAGGTTTTTTCGCCATCGACGATGAAATGGTCGCCATCGCGCCGAGCCGTCGTGCGCAAGGCCGCGACATCCGAGCCGCCGCCGGATTCGGTAATGGCCAGCGCGGCGATCTTCTCGCCACGCAATACCGGCGCAATGACCTCGCGTTGAAGCTCGGTGCTGCCGTGGCGAACAATGGGTGGCAGGCCGATGTTGTGCGAGAGCAGGCTGGCAAACACGCCACCGCTGGCGCCATGGCGGGCCAGCGAATAGGCCAAGGCATTGCGCATGCGCTGCGACGACGGTGTCCCGCCCAGGTCTTCCGGGTACCCCAGGCCCAGCAGGCCGAGCTGGGCCGCCCGCTGGTACAGGGCACGGGGAAACTCACCGGCGTCGTCCCATTCACGCACATGGGGTGCGATCTCCTTGGCGGCGAAACGCGCCACCAGGAAGGACAGGGTCTCGATGTCGTTACGCTCTTCTTCGGGATCGGCGAGCGGGGATGAACCGGCTTGTTGACTGGCGTTCAAGGCGTGCTCCAAAAATTGATCCTTCAACGGTCATCAGGCTCTTGGCGGCTTCTTCGCAATACCCATCATCTTGGCCAGAATACCCAGCATCACCTCGTCGGCACCGCCACCGATCGAACCCAGCCGGCCATCGCGGTACATGCGCGAGACCTTGTTCTCGAGCGTGAAACCCATGCCACCCCAGAACTGCAGGCAACCGTCCGGAATGACACGGTTCAGGCGCCCGGCCTTGAGCTTGGCCATGGACGCCAGTTCGGTCACGTCCTGCCCCGCCACGTACAGCTCGCACGCACGGTAGGTCAATGCGCGCAGGCTTTCGAGCTCGGTCTTCATTTCGGCGAGTTTGAACTGCACCCATTGCTGGTCGGCCAGCGTGCTGCCAAAGAGCTTGCGTTCCTGCGCCCACTCCACCGTCCACTGGATGCAATGGGTCAGGCTTTGCAGGCAGCTGGCAGCGGCCCACAGCCGCTCCTCCTGGAACTGCATCATCTGGTAGATGAAGCCCTGGCCCTCGGCACCAATGCGGTAACGCTGCGGCACCCGTACCTCATCGAAGTGGATCAGGCCGGTATCGCTGGAATGCATGCCGATCTTGCGGATCTTCTTCGCCTTTTCGATGCCCTTGGTATCCATCGGCACCATGACCAGCGACTTGTTCTTGTGCTGCGGCCCATCGCCGGTGTTGACCAGCATGCACATCCAGTCGGCCTGCAGGCTGTTGGTGATCCACATCTTCTGGCCGCTGATCACGTAGTCGTCTCCGTCCTTGCGGGCATGGCTCTTGATGGCCGCCACGTCGCTGCCGGCACCCGGCTCGCTGACGCCGATGCAACCGACCATGTCGCCGGCAATCGCCGGCGCGAGGAACTGCTGGCGCAACTCATCGCTGCCAAAACGCGCCAACGCCGGTGTGCACATGTCGGTCTGCACACCGATGGCCATCGGAATGCCGCCGCAATCGATATGGCCCAGCGCCTCGGCCATCGCCAGCGAGTAGGAGTAGTCCAGGCCGGCGCCACCATAGGCTTCGGGTTTGGTCAGGCCCAGCAGGCCCAGGTCGCCCAGCTTCTTGAACACCGCGTGCGCCGGAAAGATCTCGGCGGCCTCCCATTCGTCCACATGCGGATTGATCTCGGCCTCGATGAAACGCTTGAGGGTATTCTGGATCTCCAGATGTTCATGGCTGTATTGCATGGTGGGTGGCTCTGGTGGGAATGTCGGTAGCGCGTTCAATTCTGGAACAGGCGCGGCGTCACCGCCCGGTGAAAGCCCTCGAACGGCCGCACGGCCTCAGGCGAATCGGCTGCATCTGCCGTCGGTTCGGCATGTTGCTGGCCCCAGCCCATGCGGCCCTGGGGCCGCGCGCCATCGATGCGCAGTGTCGTACCGCTGATGAACGAGGCCGCCGGGCTGAGCAGAAAAACGATTCCGGCGGATGTTTCGGCCTCATTGCCGAACCGGCCCAGCGGCACCGTGGCCGCCATCGCGCGCAACTGCGGGCCGAACCCGGGTGGATAGTGGTCCATGCCGCTGGACGCGATATAACCGGGCGCCACCGCATTGACCCGAACCCCGCTGCCGGCCCATTCGACCGCAGCGGTCTCGGTAAGGCTGACCATGCCGGCACGTGCCGCACCGCTGTGTGCCATGCCCGGCATGGAGCCCCAGATATCGGCCACGATATTGACGATGGCCCCGCCATGCTGCTGCATGGACTGAAGAAAACACTCGCGTGCCATCAGAAATCCACCCGTCAGATTGGTGTCGATCACCGCCTGCCAGCCCTTGGCGGATATGGCCTGCAGCGGCGTGATGTACTGGCCCCCCGCATTGTTGACCAGGCCATCGATGCGGCCGTGCGCAGCGACGATGGCAGCCACACAGCTACGAACCGCCTCCTCCTTGCGGATGTCGCAGACCTGCAGGTCTGCCTGGCCACCGTCGTGGGTGATCTCGCCAACAACCGCCTGCAACTTGTCGGCATTGCGCCCGATCAGCACCACACGGGCCCCCAGCGCAGCCAGTTCGTGAGCGGTACACCGCCCGATACCGGAGCCGCCCCCCGTCACGACGACCACCCTGGCCGCGAACAAGCCGGCCCTGAATGCCGAACAATATGCCATCGTCATCTCCTGACTCTCTTTTTCCGACTGTGCCACAGCGCCGCCATCGACTCCATTGGCGTGACCCATTCAGCCATACCGGTAGGGTGCAATTGCGTCTTCGCCCGCCTTGTCGAGCTGTTCCATCGCATAGCGGTACCCCGCTTCGACGATGCGATCGAACTGGCCCCAGTCGAGCAGGCCGAATCCCGAGACCGTGGGCATGAAATGCAGATCGACCAGTGACTGGGCTGCCTGCTGGCGCGCATAACTGTGCATCATGCTGGTATTGAGCAGCAACTGGGTCAGCGAGGGCAGGCGGTACTTGCGGTTTTTGCCGCGCAGGCTGTCGCGCAGCAGTTCGAGCACGCCGGGCACTTCGTCCATGTCGTAACGCAGGCCGCGGTCGCGCAGCAGGTCGACACCGATGATGCGGCTCGCCCCCATGCGGTCCATGACGTCGGTCGGGAAGTTGTTGAATGTGCCGCCGTCGATATGCAGTTCGCCACCGAGCAGCACCGGCGGCAAGGCGCCGGGAATCGACACACTGGCCCGGATCGAGCGCGCCAGGTGGCCACGGCTGTGCACCGCCTCGCGCGCCGTCGAGTAGTTGCTGGTCACGCAGCAATAAGGCTTCCAGAGGTCTTCGATGTCGATATGCTGGCCGCGGCTGTCGACCACCGCGGAGTCGATGACACGGCGCAGTCGCTGGCCGCGGATCAGCGACAACAGGGGCAGCAGGTTGTAGTCGCCGGTCGGGTTGACGCGAAAGGCCGAGCGCGCCGCACGGATCACCTCGTCGGCCGGCATGTCCATCGCCACGTAAGCGGCCATCACCGCGCCGATGCTGGTACCGGCCACCATGTCGATGCCAATGCCGGCGCTGTCCATCGCGCGCAACACACCCAGATGCGCAAAACCCCGGGCGCCGCCGCCCGACAGGACCAGCCCGACCGCATTGCGACTGATGATGCGGGCCAGCCGCTGCCAGTCACGCCTGAGCGTACGCCGCACATGGAATTGCCCGGCCAGGCGACGACCTTGGTGCCAGCGCTGCGTGTCTGTCGGCGAACGCCGGTCATCCGGATGCAGCAGTACCAGCAAGGTACGGGTCTCGTTCAATGCGTTGCTTTTGTAGAGATCTACTTCATTGCCATGGTGCTGCTCCGGCTGGTCGGCATCGGCCAGCAGCAGCAGTTCGTCACAATGGCGCACACAGCGCTGCGTCCACTGCGAACGATCCGCGTCGGCAACGAACAGCACGAATTCGTTCTGTGTCTCGATCCGGTCGAGCCACAAAGTGACGCGCCGCGACAACTCGGCATCGCTGCGCGGCGCCTGCGCTGCGCCCGGCTCGCCCAGGTACGCATCCATCATCGACGAGGTCACGACCGTCACGCGCCCGTACTGGCGCAATTCCTGGGCCAGTGCGTGCGCGAACCCGACCGCGTCGGCGCCGGCCGTGATGGGTGTCAGGCCGATGATCGCCGGCTTGGTTGCAGGCTGGCGACCGTTGTTGACGCGCTTGAAACGCTCGATGACCTGCCGGGTCATGTTCAGCGACACCAGCGGATAGGCCAGCAGCAGTTCGCGAAAAATCGCATTCGAGAACCGGGCCAGCACACTGTCGCGGATTGCCACCACGGTACCGGTGCGGGGCTCGCCGGTGAAGAACGCCATCTCGCCCACGGTCTCGCCGCGCGCGATCTCACCGAGCACCATGTGCGCGCCGTTCGTGTCCAGATGGGACGCGCGCAGCCGGCCACTGACGACGAAAAACAGACTCTCGTCCTGGTCACCCTGGCGGAACAAGACATCGCCGCCACCGAGTTCGAGCCATTCGACCCGCGGCAGCACATGCCGGAGCATCTCCTGGTTGAACGCACCAAACACATTGGTGAGTCCATCGATCAGCATGCCGTGATGGGCTTCTAGAAGTTCCTGCGCAGAACCCATGGACATGTTGTTTAGCGTCTCGCTTTCCGTTGCAGGGCTGGACTGTCCGGCAATCGGACCCAGCGCAAGTCTACGGCAGCCAGGACGCGCTCAATCAACAAAAAAGTCAGGGATGAAATCGGTCGTGCCCGGTGTCACCGAATACGGCTCCAGGTCGGTAATGCCGTGGCTTGCGAGCAATTCGTCGTCGATGTAGAAGTGGCCGGTCTGACGGCTGTCGTCGGTCAGGATCAGGTAGGCCGCGTCGGCCAGGATTTCCGGCTTTCGGCAGCGGGCCAGATCCACACCGGGGATCATCTGCAAGGCAGCTGTTGCGATGGCGGTGCGTGGCCACAGGCTGTTGACGCCAATGCCATACTTCAGGAACTCACCGGCATGCCCCAGCGTGCACATGCTCATGCCGTACTTGGCCATGCTGTATGCGGTGTGGTTCTCGAACCAGTGGGTCCGCATCGACAGTGGCGGCGACATGGTCAGCACCTGCGGATTGCGCCGCATCTGTGCCGACTTGCGCAACTCGGCCAGGCAGGCCATGGTGCAAAGGTAGGTGCCACGCGCATTGACGCCCTGCATCAAATCGAAGCGTTTCATCGGCGTGGTTTCAGTTCCGGTCAGGCTGATCGCACTGGCGTTGTTGACCAGTATGTCGATGCCGCCAAAGGTCTCGACCGCCTTGGCCACCGCGGCCAGCACCGAGGCCTCGTCGCGAATGTCGACCTGCAACGCCAGCGCCTTGCCGCCGGCCTGCGTGATCTCGGCTGCGGCACTGTAGATCGTGCCCGGCAATTTGGGGTTGGCGTCGGTGGTCTTGGCTGC
>JAGPBF010000065.1 GCA_018063505.1 Rhodoferax sp. | reverse complement strand
GTAACAGGTTCAGGCGCCCAGGCGCGCCATTTCGGCTTCGAAAATCGCGGGCGTCCAGGCCTGGCCGTCCGGGCCCAGCGGGCCTGCCTTGTTGAGGTAGTCGACCAACGCGTCGAGTTCATGCAGGCCGGCGGCAAAACCGCGCTCGATCGAATCGCCGAGCAGATCTTCGTAGGCGGTGGGTTTGCGCGTGCGTGCCTGGTGTGGATCCAGGTACGAAGCCACAGTGGGCGCGGTGACGGCAGCGATGGGAATCATGGTGAGAACTCCTTCTAAAAGTCAGGGATGAGACGGCCAGGCGGGTTATTGGCCACCGTTGCGCACCCGCTCGCGAATACGCTCGCGCACCGGCACAAAGTCATAACTCGGATAACACTCGGTCTTGAACACGCCCCAGGCCGAGCGCTCCAGTTCCAGGTTGACCACCGGCAACAGATGGGGCGGCAACTCCAGCGTCACGATCTGGCCCAGGCCCATGGCCACAGTCCAGGACACGATGCGCACACCCTCGGGCGGGAAACGCTCCCACCAGTTGCTGGCCTTCATGCGCGACTGCACATCCTCCAGCGCCAGGCCGGCATGGTGTTTCATGACGATCGTCAGAAGCATGGTGTCGTCGGACATATCTGTGGCTACTTCTTTTCGGTCAGGAACTTGCCCGAGGCCTGCACGTTGGGCTGGCGCCGGGTGTTGCCGTCGATGCCGCCGTCGATCGCCCACTCGGCAAACACGGTCGGGCCGGGCTCGAAGCTGCGTTCCTTCCACGCCGGGGTCAGGTGGTCCTCGTCGGCGTTGTACTCGATCAGGCCGCCGCAGGGGTTTTCGAAGTACCAGAAGAAGGCACTGGAAATCGGATGCCGGCCCGGGCCGAGCTGGGTCTTCCAGCCACGGCGACTCATGTGCAGGCCGCCACCAAAGACCTCGTGGATATCGCGCACCGTGAACGCCACATGGTTGACGCCCGGACCCTTGCCCGGCAATGCGAGCAGGAAGATGTCGTGGTGACCGGCATGGGGCGCACAGCGCATGAACACGCCACGGCCCGGATACCGGTCCGAGGTGATGAAACCAAGTGACGCGTAGAACGCCTCCATCTGGTCGAGCTTGTCGGTGAAGAACACCACATGGCCGATCTCGACCGGCTCGGCATGGTCGTACACCGGTGACGGTGTGTCGATGCGGCGCACATCGCCCCAGGGGTTGGTCGGCACACCGGTCACGTCGACGGCGCGCTTGCGGCTGACCCCAAACGTGATGCGAAGGCCATGCGGGTCGAGCGCGACCAGCGTGCCATCTGCAGCGCGCCGGTCCTCGAATCCGGCCACGCCCTGCAAGGCCCTGGCGATCGGCGCAAGCGCCGCGACGTCGGTCACGCCCCAGGCCACTGCACGCATCGTGGGGCCGGCTTCCATCGGCGGGGGCAAGCTCGCATCGTCGGGCCGGCGTACCTGCACCTGGGAGCCGTTGAGCGTTTCCCAGACCTGGCAGGCGGAATCCTCGCAGACGGCTTTCAAACCCCAGTCTGCAAAGAATCGGCGCGCATCGTCCCAGCGCTCGGTCGAATAGGTGATGCCGTCGATGCCCTCGATGGCGCTGCTGGTAACTGATGTCGTCATGCCTTGCTCCACGCAATCGGGGCGTCGTTCATGCCCCAGTAATAACTTTTCTGGCTGGTGTATTCAAGAATGCCGAGGCGGCCTTTCTCGCGGCCGGTGCCACTCATCTTGACGCCGCCAAACGGTGTGCTGACCGAGAACTGCTTGTAGGTGTTGACCCAGACCGTGCCGGTCTGCAGTGCGCTGCCGAGTCGCCACACGGTTTTATAGTCGCGCGTCCAGATGCCGGCGGCCAGGCCGTAGACGTTGTCATTGCATTGCGCGAGCAGGTCAGCTTCGTCGGTCCAGGGCAGCAGCGCCAGCACCGGGCCGAATATCTCTTCCTGGCACATGCGTGCGCTGTTGGGCAGGCCTTCGATCACCGTTGGCAGGTAGTAGCTGCCCTTGTCGAAGTTGGCGCCTTGGGGCCGCTCGCCACCGAACAAAATCTTGCCGCCTTCGTCGCGGCCCAGCTGCACATAACGCTCGACCGACGCACGGTGGCCCATGTTGACCAGCGGGCCCATCTGCGTGCTTTCGCTGGCCGGGTCGCCGACGCGCAAGGCCCGGACACCGGCGAGCAGGCGCGCGCGGAATTCCTCGTACACACTGGCATGCACAAAGGCGCGCGAACCGGCAATACACGACTCGCCGGACGAACTGAAGATGCCGTACAACACACCGGCCACCGCATGGTCGAGGTCGGCGTCGGCACACACGATGGTCGGCGACTTGCCGCCCAGTTCCAGCGAGGTCGGCATCAGTTTCTCGGCCGCCAGCCGCTGTATGCCCATGCCGACATTGGTGCCACCGGTGAACGCGATGCGCCGGATCAGCGGATGCTTGACCAGCGCATCACCAACGATGGAGCCCTTGCCCGGCAACACGCTGATGATGCCCGGTGGCACGCCCGCAGCCTCGGCGATACGCGCCAGCTCGATCGCCATGCGCGGCGTGATTTCGGCCGGCTTGAACACCACCGCACATCCGGCGGCCAGGGCCGGCGCCAGCTTCTGCGCCTCGCTGGCGATCGGCGAATTCCACGGCGTGATGGCGCCGACCACACCCAGCGGCTCATGCACGCTCATCGTGACGAAGTCTCCGCGTGCCGGCGTGATCGTGTCCTCCCAGGTCTCGCAGGCCGACGCAAAAAACTGGAAGGTGCCGGCGGCGCTTGCCACCAGCGCGCGGGTCTCGTTGATCGGTTTGCCGTTGTCCAGCCGCTGCAGCTGTGCCAGTTCTTCGCCACGCGCACGGATGCCGCTGGCGATGCGGTACAGGATGCCGGCGCGTTCGTGGCGCTTGAGGCCGGCCCAGGCTGGTTGCTGGCGCACGCGCTCGGCGGTCTGCACCGCCTCGTCGACATCCTGCGCGGTAGCGCCATGCAGCGTTGCGACAATGCTGCCGTCGGCCGGATATTCGGTTGTATAGGCCGGGCCGCTGGCGTCGCGCCACTGGCCGGCAATCTGGGTCTGAATCGTGGTATCGCTCATGTTTTTTGGCGTGTCATCGCTCAGATGGTGGTCGGATTGACCCGGTTGTTCAGGAAACGCAGGGCCGACAACACGGTCAGCGCCGAGGTGCGCGGGTTGTCGGCCAGCGGTTTGCCGCGCATCGTCAGCTGCATCTCGCCAAAGGCACCGCGCAGCGTGATCTCGTGGATGTTCTCTTGCACAGAAGGGTCGGCGATCAGGCGCACGGTCGTGGCATCCAGACCGAGGCCGGCCAACGCGACCGTGGCGGCCACATTGGCGTTTTTCGGATACAGGCGCGCTGCCTCGCGCGCACTGGCTTGCAGGATCACCGTCGGTTCGCGCAGCTGGTCCAGGTCGAGCTGCGTCTCGGCCGGCGATCCGCGCCATCCCTGCGGCGGCTTGCGCCCGGTATAAGTCACCTCGTCCAGCCCGGCGAGACGCGCGGCGGCGATCGCGTCGATGCCACCGATGGCGCCGGGCAGCAGGTGCAACTGGGTACCGCCCTTGCGCGCCGCGTCGTCGAGTTGCCCGGCCAGGCCAGCCTCGGACAAGGCACCGACCGACAACACCGCGCATTCGATGCCGCGTTCGAGCGCCTGCAACACGTGGGTGGTCAAGGCACCATGACCGGCGCATTCGAGCACCAGCGTGGCATCGGCCGGCACGGCATCGCGCACCGCCACGTCGGCGCCGACGGCAGCACGCACCGCCGCGAGCGAACCCGGCGACACGACCAGATGCGCAATACGCACGCCGGTGTGGCCGCGCAGCCGCGCATGCACCGAGCGCCCGATGGCGCCGTAGCCGATCAAGGTGACATCGCGCACAACCTCAGTCCTTCTTCAGGATCGGGCCGGCAAACTTGGCGGCGAACGCGCCCCATGCCTTCATGTCGACCTCGACCAGCACCGGGCCGCCCTTGATCTGCAAGGCCTGCTCCAGCGTGGCCTCGGCCTGTGCCGGGTCGGACAGGCGCAGGTGCGGCACTTTCAGGCTGGCGCACAGAGCCGCGAAATCCGGATTGACCAGATCGACGTAGCAATGGCGGCTGCCATAGATGTCGTCCTGGATATTCTTGATCACGCCGTAGCAGCTGTCGTTCATCAGCAGCACGACCAGTTCGGCCTTCTCCTGCACGGCGCAGGCCAGTTCGCCGACATTGAGCATGAAGCCGCCATCACCAGCCAGCGCCAGGGTCTTGCGGCCCAGCGCATGGGTGGCGTCTGCCACCGAGGTGCCGATGGCCATGGCAAGGCCCTGGCCAATGCCGCCACCGAGCGCATGCACGCCGGCGCGCGGGTGTTCCAGCACCGGGGCGCGGTTGCCCCACATGCTGTTGGACAAGGTGATGTCGCGTACCCACCAGCAACGCTTGTCGGCCAGTCGCGACACCGCGTTCTTGAGCTTGATATAGGGGCCGAGCGCGGCGTCGACCTGGATACCGGCCGACGCACGGGCCTGCTGCAGATCGCTGGCAAATTGAGCGTCAACCTGCATCCGTCCTTCAAGCCGGTCGGCCAATGCCGCCAGGGTGGCGGCAGCATCGCCTTGCAGGAAAAGTTCGCTGGCATAACCGCGGTTCTGTGCCAGCGCATTGGCGTCGATACGGTACAGCGCCTTGGGCAACTGCAGCTTGTAACGCAGGGTTTCGTTGCTGCGCAGGCGCGAACCCACGACCAGCATCGCGTCGCAGGTCTGGTAGAAATCTTCCACCGGCTTTTGCAGGTTGTACGAACCCAGCGTGGCCGGATCATCCTCGGCCACGATGCCACGGCCCTGGACCGAGGTCACCACCCCAAAGCCCAGCTTCACCAGCCGTGCAACCGCATCGGGCGCGCCGCGCGCGCCACCACCGAGCCACAACATCGGACGCCGTGCGGCGGCGAGCTTGTCGGCCAGCGCATCGATCTGCGCCGCATCGGCCTGCAGCGGCGCTGGCGCAACCAGCGCCAGATCGTCCGGCAGGTCGAGCATCGAGGACTGCACATCGATGGCAATCTCGATGCTTACCGGTCCGCACGGTGGCGTGCGGGCGATCCGGGCCGCTTCGCGCAAGGTCGCCAGCGCGGTGGCCGCATCGCGGATGCGGAACGCCGCCTTGCTGACCGACTGCAGCATCGCCAGTTGCGCCGGCGCCTCATGGATGAAACCCAGATCGCGGTCCAGGTATTCGGCCTCGATCTGGCCGGTCAGGTGCAGCATCGGTGTGCCGGCCGTGATGGCCTCGACCAGCGCTCCGGCGGCATTGCCCGCGCCGGTGCCGGTGCTGGTGACACACGCGCCCAGGGCGCCACTGACACGGGCATAAGCATCAGCCATGTTGCAGGCACCTGCCTCGCCACGGGCCGAGACAAAGCGGATCTTCCGGCGCTTGTGAAAGGCATCCAGGATCGGCATGTTGTGGATCGAGATCACCCCGAATGCAGCGCGCGTGCCCTGCATTTCAAGGAAGCGGACGACGAGTTCGCCCACGGTGATGCGTTGACGGGAGCCGGTGTTCATGCCATGGACTTTCTGAGCAGGTGGGATTGGGTTGACCCCACGGCAGGCACATGGCTGATGCACTGCGACAGCCGCCGGGCGGCCGATCGCACCTGTGCCACCAGTTCATCCTGCGCAGTGGGGTCGACGGTCTGGGCCGGCACCGTCACACTGACGGCGGCCGAAACCCGGTGATGGTCATCGAAGACCGGGGCGGCAATCGTCGAGATCGCCGATTCGAATCCACCCTGGCTGATGCCGTAACCGCGCAAGGCGTCGGCATCGATGGCCTGTTTGAGGTCCTCCAGCGTGGTGGGCGTCTGGGCTGTGAAGCTGCTGAGTTCGACACCCAGGTACAAAGCCTTGAGGGCATCCATCGGCACATCGGCCAACAGGATTCGACCGAGCACGGTCGCGTGGGCCGGCAACCGGGCGCCGACCTGGATCGAATTGAACATGAAGGAAGAACCCACCGCCTTGGCCACAAACACCACCTCACGGCCGTCACGCACCACCAGGTGCGCCGAAAGGCCAGTGGCGCTGGCCAGCGCGTCGATGATCGGCCGACCGAGTTCTGTCAGCTCCATCGACGCCAGGTACTCGAATCCCAGTCGCAGCACCGCCATGCCCAGCTGGTAATGCGCCGAGTCGCCAACCCGCTCGACGAAGCCGAGCTGTTCAAGCGTCTGCAGCAGGCGAAACACCGAGGCACGCGGCAGCTCCATCCGGCGCGCCAGTTCGGCGCCAGTGAGCTGGCGTTCGTCGCGGGTGAACTGCGCCAGCAGCTGCAGGCCACGCTGCAGCGCCGGCACCTGGTACCGGTCTTCGGCTGCAACAGCCGATTTCAGCTTGCCTTTGTGGCCTGCGCGCGCCACCGGCGACTGCGCTGGCGCGCGCACAGCGGCCGGCTTCACGCCGCACCCTCCAGGCCAACCAGCCGATGGACCTGTGCAGCTGCTTCCAAAGCGCAGGCATGGCCGACCGGTCCAAGCGACACGTAGGGCGCGCCGACCTGCAATGCCAGCGACTGGCATCCGTGCGCCGGTGTGATCGTGTCGGCACTTCCACTGGCCACCAGCACCGGGCATGCCAGGGCCAGCAAGTCCCCCAGCAGATCGCCGCCAGCGAGCATGCGCGCCGCCTGGCTGTAGCCACCCGGGTTGATCTGCGCCATCAGCTGCGCGACGAACGCGACCTGATCGGCACTCGCACCGGACGACAACATGGCGCTGGCGCGTTGCTGCGCCATGCCCGCGGGGCCAAGCCTGGCCAGATTGGCCAGCCGGTCGGCCAGCTTCTTGTCGCGTTCTGCCGCATCGGCGCGGGCATAACCCTGCGCCGGCGCCAGCAACACCAGCCGCGTGACCCGTGTGCTGGCCATGCCCGCCGCCGCAGCCGCCATCAGCGCGCCCAGCGAATGTCCCACCAGCGTCAATGGCGCTGCCGCCTGATCGCCCAGCGCGTCGAGCCATTGCCACAAGCGCAATGCGTAGTCGGCCGCCACCGGCGTGTCCATCGGCAGTGCCGTGCTGTTGGCATAACCCGGCGCATCCCAGGCCAGCACATGGGCGGCCAGGCCCTGTGCGGCGCGTGTCTGCTGCAACTGTGCCAGCCAGCTACCCGATGCCGAACCGATGCCGTGCAGCAGCACATGCGTGACGGCCTCACCCGCCAGCGCGGATCGGGCGCGGCGAAACTGCACCGTGGCCTGGCCAACGGCGACACGCTCGGGTGCGAACTGGGGCAATTGCGCGATCAGGGACATGGCACAGAACGGTGGGACGACTCGGTCGGGTTGTTCACTTCTTGTCGCGCTTGATCTTGGTCAGCGGGCTGTCGGGCGGATACACCGGCGTGATCGGCTTGGCGGCACCGAGCATCACGCACATCAGCGCGTCCTCGTCGCCGATGTTGACTTCCTCGCGGTACACACCGGGCGGCACCGAGATCAGGTCGCGTTCGCCGAGCACGGCTTCCCAACGCTCACCGTCCTTCTCGCAGACGACCTTCATCTTGCCGCGCATGACGAAGAACACCTCTTCCACGTCGTAGTGGATATGCGAGGGCCCGATATGGCCGGCCGGAATCACCATGGTCGAAAACGTGAAGTGCCCGGCCGGAACCGTATTGACGTCCTTGGCCACACCGGTACCGCCGGTGCCGACGTAACGCATCTGCGCACGCCGGTATTTAGGGTCGTAGTCGGCCTGGAACTTCAGCGCATCCCAGTCATAACGCCGGGTCGGATACCGTGCGACACGGCTCTCCAGCCATTGCGCAAAGGTCTGACCATCGGAGGGCAACATGCCCTGCTGGATCTCGGATTCCGGTGCGATCTGCGCATCGAGCAGGCCACGCTCGTTGAAGACGGGCTGATTGGCGGCTGTCTGTGTATTCATGGTCGGTCCTTCTTTAATAGGGGTCATTTAATAGGGGTCAGATTCCAATTTCGCTCAATTCACTTGATCAGTCGGGGTCAGAGCCCGATTCGTGGCCCTTCAACTGCGTCTGGCAGATCGGCGCAATGAATCGGGATCCGACCGCAAGGTTTTCACAATTTCACTGGGTTAATTCATCACGAAGCCGCCGTTGACCGGCAGCAGTTGCCCTGTGATGAAACCGCTGGCACGCGTCATCAGGAACAACACCGCAGCGGTCACGTCTTCGGGGACTTGCGGGCGTTGCACGGCGCGGCCCTTGAGGTAGTAGTCGTGCCGGTCGGCCGGAACATATTCGGTGGCTTCGACCAGGGTCAGGCCCGGCGCGATCGCATTGACGGTGATGCCCTGGGCACCAAGTTCGCGCGCCATGCCACGGGTCATCGCGATCACCGCGCCCTTGCTGGCGATATAGGCCATCAGGCGCGGCGCACCCCACATGGCGGTGTCCGAAGCCAGGTTGACGACGCGTCCACTGCCCGATGCGGCCAGATGCGGCGTCGCCGCCACGGTGGCCTGCCAGGTGCCGCGCACATTGACGTCCATCACCCGGTCCCACATGTCGGCCTCGAGCTGGTCCATGGTCTTGCCGCCGGAGTTGGTGATCGCGGCGTTGTTGATCAGTCCGTCGAGACCCCCCATCGCGGCGGCGGCCTGGTCGACACCTGCCTGGATCGACATCGCATCCGACAAATCCATCGGCACGTAATGGGCCTGCGCACCCAGTTCTGCAGCCAGCGCCTGGCCACGCGCATGCAACACGTCGCTGAGCACGACCTGCGCACCGGCATCGACCAGCGCGCGGGCGAAGGCGGCGCCCAGGCCGCGCGCCGCACCGGTCACCAGCACGCGGCGGCCTTGCAGACGGATTTCCTGTTCGTTGTTCATGTCAATTCCGCCCGGCCGCTCCGAAGGTACTGATGGCCCACTCAGGGGGCAGCGAACGCAGAGGGCATGGGGGTTGTTTCACTTTTTGCGCCATCAGTTCATGCGCCGCTGGGCGCCCGGCAGGTAGTGCAGCACCTTGCGTTCGGCCAGCACGACGGCGTAGTAGGCGATGATGCCGATCACCGTGAGTGCACCGATGACGACGAATACCGCGGCGGTATTGCCCTGGCCTTCAAAGAACACCAGCATGAAGCCCAGCCCCATGTTGCCGCCGACCAGTTCGCCGACCACGACACCGATCACCGCCAGCGTACTCGCAATACGCAAGCCGGAGAACAGCGATGGCAAGGTGGTGGGGTACTCGACCATGCGGAACACCTGCATGCGGGTGGCCGAGAACGAGCGCGCCAGGTTGATCATGTCGGAATCCATGGCACGCATCGCCGACAGGACATTGATCAGCACCGGGAAGAACACGATCAGCACCGCGACCAGGATCTTCGGATAGATCGTGTAGCCCAGCCACATCACGAACAGCGGCGCGAACGCGACCTTGGGTGCAATCTGCAATGCCAGCAGGTAAGGCGAGAGGATCGCCTCGACCCTGGGCGACACGCCCAGCGCGTAGCCGATCATCGCACCCATGGCCGATCCGAGCACGAAGCCGATCACCACTTCGAGCGCGGTGATGCCGGCATGCCAGAGCAGGCGTTCGGTATGCCAGATCCGCACCGCCTCTTCGGCCACCCGGGTCATGGGGGGCAGCACGAATTCGGGCATGCCGATCCAGCCCGGCCCGTACTGCCACAGCAGCAGGAACACCACCAGAACCCCGAAACTCCAGGCCGCAGTGACCAGCGGCGATGCATCGTCAGACATGGGAAACCGCTTTCTTGTTTTGCCGGGACTTACTTGCCGCCGACAAACTGATTGGTGTACAGATCCTTGAGCGGAGCTGCGCTGGGCACCACGCCATTGGCGACATAGAACTTCTGCAGCTCGGCCAATCGGGTTTCATCCATCGTGCCTGGCACTTTCTGGTTCATGTAGACATATTTGTTGTACATGTCGAACATCTTCTCGATCGAGGCTTCCTTGCCTTTGTGCGTGGGCACGTGCGCCACATAGGTTATGGCAGCCTCCTTGGGATTGGCCATGATGTCCTTCATGCCCTTGAGCGTGGCGCGCACCAGCTTCTGGATCAGCTGCGGATTCTTCTGGATCGTCTCGTCCGATGCCAGGATGGCCTGGGCCATGCTCTTGAAGTACACGTCGGCCGGCAGGATGTCGACCTGCGCACCCATCTCCATCACCGTGACGGTCCAGTCCGGCGTGCTGGCCATCGCATCGGACTTGCGCGCAGCAAACTGCTGCCAGACACCGGCCGGACCGGCGGCCTGGATGTTGACGTCGTTCTTGGTCAGGCCGACCTTGCTCATCATGCCGAGCAAGGCGTAGTAAGTAGTATCGGTATAGGCCAGCACGGTGGCAGTACGGCCCTTGAGTTCACGCGGGCTCTCGATGTGCAGATCCTTGTGGGTGACCAACTGCATCAGGGAGCCGGCACCGAGCACTGCAACCGCCTTGACCGGAATACCCTGGGCCCGCGCGATGATGGGCGTGTCACCGATGGCGCCACCGATTACCGCGTTGCCGGCGCCCACCTGCTTGGCCACATCCACACCACCACGACCGGTGACGAATTTCACGTCCAGGCCTTCGGCCTTGTAGTAACCCTTGGCCTGGGCCAGCATCCATGGGCCGAAGGCCGGCAGGGTCCCGGGGGCCGGCAACAGATAGGTGACCTCCTGCAATGCCTGGGCCTGCACCGCCAGCGGTGAGGCCAGTGCGGCGGCGGCGCAAGCCACCAGGCAGGCGCGGCGGGTGATGGTCATGGGGTTGGTCGGATGCATGGAGACTCCTTGTTGCGGTTGGGTCGGCTGGGGGTGGGTGAAGCGGTTTGCGGGATTCAGTGAACCTGGGTATTGGCGTCAAGTTTGAGCAGGTCCATCAGCTGCCCGACCAGCGGCCCGACGCGGTCGTGCTTGCGCCGCTGCATCGGGTTGTCGCGACCGGGAATGTCGACAGTGATCTGCTCGATGATGGTTCCCGGGCGCTCACTCATGACCAGAATGCGGTCGGACAAGGCCACGGCTTCGGCCAGGTCGTGGGTGATGAACAGCACGGTCTTGCCCTCGTCGGAAACCGTGCGGGCCAGGTCCTGCTGCAGGATCATCTTGGTCTGCGCATCCAGCGCGGAGAAGGGCTCGTCCATCAGCAGAACCAGCGGGTCGACCGCCAGCGTGCGGGCCAGCGCGGCGCGCTGGCGCATGCCACCGGATAGCTGATTCGGATAGTGCGCACCAAAACCCGTCAGGTGGCACTGCTCCAGCAAGCGGTCAGAGATCAGCTTGCGCGCGTCGGCCTTGATGCCGCGCAACTCGAGACCGAACTCGATGTTCTGGGAGATCGACCGCCATGGCATCAGCAGGTCTTTCTGCAGCATGAACGACACATGTTCGTTCGGTCCCTCGACCTGCTGGCCGGCTACCTTGACGGTGCCGGCGCTGGTCTTGGCCAGGCCCGAGCCCATGTTCAGCAAGGTGCTCTTGCCGCAACCCGAAGGCCCGATGATGGAGACCACCTCGCCCGGTGCGATGGCGAAGGTCACATCCCGCGCCGCCAGCACTTCCTTGGACTTGCCGCGGGCTGCGAAACGCTTCTCGACGCCGATGAACTCGATCGCCGGAACACCCTGGGGCGGCTGGAACTTGCTCATTTTCCGGCCTCTTCGACCTTGATCGGGATACGGATCGAGACACGACCGCCTTCGACCTTGACCGGAAAGCAGCGGATGTCGTGCTGGCCTATCTCGTTGAGGCACTTGCCGCTGGCAATGTCGAAGCGCGCCGCATGCAGCGGGCATTCGATCTGGCCGTTTTCCTGGAAACCCTGCGACAGCAGGGCATAGGCGTGGGGGCAGATGTCCTCCAGCGCACGGACCTCGTCGTCCTGAAGGTACAGGCCGACGTTCTGGCCATTGACTTCCACCCCGAGCGGAAAGTCTGGGTCGAGCTGATCGCGCGATGCGACGTCATGCCATTCAGGGCTCAAATCGTCTTGGTCCATGCCGAGGCCACTTTCTGGGTAGGGGAAGAACGCCGTGTTTTCGTTCAACCAGTGAAACAGTGATTCGCTAAAGAATCATTATTCACCTCGTACGAACCCGGGTCAATGAATAGTTGAGCAGTTTTGAGGGAATTGAACCGCCACACCATCACTACCGCGCAGGTTCGCCGCGATCCGAGACCCGCTGGCAGTCACGCCCCCGCCAACGCCGCAATAGCCTGGCCACACTGCTAGACTGGACCGGCCTTCCGTGCACGCCGGATGGCCCCTCACGGGCCGGTCTTGCGGGCCACATCCCCACACCCAGGAGCAACCATGGCATTTTTCGACTTCATCAAGACCGCCGGCGAGAAGCTGTTTCCATCGAAGGACAGCGAAACCGCCGCCGCGACACTGGCGCAGGCGCCCGATGACGCCGCCGCCAAGGCCAAAGTCGAGGCACTGAACCGCACTGCGGGCGACGCCATCGAGGCCTACATCAAGTCGCAGGATCTGAAGATCACCGGCCTGACCGTCACCTTCGACGGCGCCAGTGGCACCGCTACTGCGTTCGGCATTGCCGCCGACCAGGCCACCAAGGAGAAGGCATTGCTGTGTTGCGGCAATGTCGGCGGCGTCGCCAGGGTCGACGACAAGATGTCGGTCGAGATCGCGCAACCCGAGGCCAGGTTCCACACAGTGGTGTCGGGCGACAACCTGTCGAAGATTGCCAAGCAGCTTTACGGCGACGCCAACAAGTACCCGGTGATATTCGAGGCCAACAAGCCGATGCTCAAGCATCCGGACAAGATCTATCCAGGACAGGTTCTGCGTATTCCCGCGCTCTGATCTCCCAGGCCGGCACCGGGCCGGCCTGCGTCACACATTCAATGGCGGCCGGTCGTCGGCCTCTGCCACTGACGTCCAGCGCCCGACAAACGCCGACGCCAGCAGCGCCACGCAACCGATGCCGGCCAGCACGCTCCAGGCCTGCCACCAACCGTTGTCGAACGCCCCGAAGAGGCTGGCGCGCAAGGCCCTGACCGCCCATGTGAACGGCAGCCAGGCATGCAATGCGCGGAACAGGTCGCCGCTGAGTTCGATCGGCAACACACCGCCACCGGCGGCCAGCTGCAGCGTCAGCAACAGCACCGCCAGCAACTTGCCGGCCTCGCCAAAGGCCCGCACCAGCAAATGCACGATGGCCAGGAAGGCCCAGGCCGCCACCAGCATCGTGGCCGCAAAACTCGGCAGGTCGGGCGTGGCAACGCCCAGACCGACGACAAGCATCCACAGGATCAACACCACCTGCACCAGCGCCGTAGCCGCCGGCACCAGAAACTTGCCCAGCGTGCGGGTCAGACGCGATGCGCCGGCATGCTGCTCGCCCAGGTTCTGCATCGCGAACACGTAGACGATCATCACCGCGCCCAGCCACAAGGCCATCGCCACCATATTGGGGGCAAATGCGCTGCCATTGTTGGCCACCGGCGCCAGCACCTCCAATGCGGGTTCGACCGAATCGGCCAGGCCGCGCGCACTGCCATCGGGTTTGCCGGCCGGCGCAGGCAACATCGAACCGGCCATCTCGACACCGAAACGCAAACGCGCCGTGGCCTCGACCAACGCTTTGCCGCTGGCGGGCACCGCATCGAGCGAAGCTGGCGCGGGCAGACGGGCCACGACCGCATGCAGGCCTTCGCCGGCAACCGCCACGCCATCGACCAACCGACCCAGATTGGTATCGAACCGTCCCAGGCCCTGGCCCATGCGGGAATTGGATTCGGCGATTGCAACCAGCCCTTCCTGCAACTGCACCTTGCCTGCCGCCAGGTCGGCGGCGCCGGGCAATACCGCGCCACCTTCGGTCGCGGCGGACGGGGCCACCGGTTCACCGAGCGCCACCACGTGTGCCTGTAGAGCCGCTGTGCCATCGCCGACCCGCGCGGCACCGCCCCGGATCTGCTCGATGCCCTGCGCCACTTCCCGCTGGCGGGTCGCCAGACGCTGGGTACCGCTGCGCAGCTGCTTCAGGTCAGCCTGCGGCGGCCACGCGTCGTCGATGCGGCGCAGCTCGACACCCGCCTGCCGGACCCCGCTGCTGAGCTGCGTCAGTTCGGTATTGCGCCGGCCCAGGTCGGTTTCCAGTTCCTGCAGACCCGAATGCAGCTGCGCGATGCCGGCGCGCAGGTTCTGCAGGCTGCGCCCCGAACCGTCCGCGATTTCCAGCACCTGGGCCCAGCGTTGCTCGTTGAGAATCTCATTGGCCTGGTGCCCCAGGTCTTCGGCAAAACGCCGGGCAAAACCGGCCGACGCATAGTTGTTGCCTTCGGACAGGATCACGGTAACCTTGCCGGCACCGGCTTGCACCCCCGGCACCGCGTTGGCGCTGAAATCGGACGGGATGACGATGGCAAATGCCAGTTCACCGCGGCGCACTGCCAACCGCGCCGCCGCAGCATCGGGCATGGTCCGAAAGCCGAAGCGGCTGCTGGCCACCAGGCCCCGGGTCAGCTGTTCGCCGACATCGACCGCACGCCCCCGGTACTGCACACCGGCATCGAGGTTGACGATGGCGACCGGAAGCGCATGGGTATTGGCATTCGGGTCCCAGACACTGGTCAGGTAGATCAGCGCATACAGGGCCGGAACCACGGCAATCGCCAGCACGGCCAGTGCATAGCGGGGAAACCGGCGCAACAAGGCCAGATCGGAGGCAGCGATACGCCAGACCGCGAGAAGAAACGACTGCATGAAAAGCACCCGCAACGAGATCGCCGATTCTCTTCCCTTTGCCGCAGCCGTGTTGCCCGGCGCCGGCGTAACCCCGCAACTGCGCAGCAAAGCCCGAGCCCGGGCGCAACCTGGGCCCGGCGTGCTCAGGCCACCTGCTTGCGCCCGCGCACACGCGCCAGCCATTGCGCCACCCAGCCATGGCCGCTGACCAGCACGATGCCGGCGAGCACCGGCACGGCACCAAGCACAAAGCTGCGCTCGATCACCTCGCCCAGCAGCCAGGCACCGAGCACGATGCCGAGCAGGGGCGTCAGGAAGGTGAAGACACCCAGGCGCGATGCGAGGTAGTGGCGCAGCAGCCAGAACCAGGCCAGGAAGCTGGCAAACGACACCACCAAAACCTGAAAACCCAGGCTGGCCCACACCAGTGGCGTGGCGTTGACATGGGTCTGGCCACTGGCAATCGCCGCACCCGACAACATCACGAAGGCGACGACCAACTGGTACAGCAGCGTATGGGTCGCCGGCGCGGCAGACAGGCGCGAGCAGCGGATCACGACCGTGGTAGCACCCCAGACCAGGCCGGCGATCAAGGCCAGGAAGTCGCCCCACAAACTCGCTCCCTGGCCACCCGCATTGCCATGGGCACCTCCAAAAAAGGCGATGGTTATGCCCGAGAACGCCAGTGCAATGCCCAGCCACTGCAGCGTCCCCAGTCGTTCGTCCGGCTGCCGCCAGTGCAGACCCAGCGCCGCAAAGATCGGCGCGGTATAGAGGAACACCACCACATGCGAGGCACTGGTATGGCGCAAGGCCTCGCCAACCAGCAGGAATTCCAGGCTGAACAAGACGCCGGCCAGCACACCTGGGCGCCAGGGGCCACCGGCGATCGGCATGCGCTCGCCGCGCCACAACATCAGCAGGGCCACCAGCATTGCGGCGCCGCCGGAACGCAGCGCGATCTGCCAAACCGGCGCAATATCGGCCGCAACGGCCTTGAGCGCGATCTGCTGCATGGCCCACACCAGGCACAACACCAGCATCAGGCCAGTGGCCTTGTCGTCAAGTGGCTTGCGGATGTCCATGGGATTCTTTCGGTCAGTACACGGTAAACAGTTGGGAGGATTCTGCGTCTGTCGGCTTTGATTGATATAGTGCGAACACGACAATCACTAGCGCCCACCAGCCACCGTCCCCCAATGCCCATCCTGCGCCCCAAACTGGAAATCCCGCCGAGCACGCGCGAGTTGCCGGCGCCAGTGCTGTTTCGCAGCGCCCATGTCCCGGCCGAAGGGCTGTACCCGTTGCACCGCCACGCCTGGGGTGAATTCGTCTACTCGTTCAGCGGCGTCATGGAGGTAAAGGTGGCGGGCCAGCATTTTCTGGCACCGCCGCAATACGGCATCTGGCTGCCGCCCGAGGTCGAACACGTGGGGTTGAACCGGCGCGAGGCGCACCACTGTTCGCTTTATGTCGCCACCGCCGGTTGCGCTGCACTGCCGGCCATGCCCTGCGCTTTGACCGTCAGCCCGCTGATCCGCGCCATGCTCGACCATCTGCGCCAGCAAGCGCCAACCCTGGCGCCCGGCCTGCAGGAGCAGCGGCTGATGCAGGCGCTGGCCGACCAACTGGCACTGGCGCCATGTGCCACCAGCTACCTGCCACATTCCGACGATGCGCTGCTCGGCCCCGTGCTCGACGCGCTGGCCACCGACCCGGCCGACAACCGTGGCCTGGCCCAATGGGCGGTGGTGGCGCACACCACCGAGCGCACGCTGGTACGGCGCTGCCAGCGTGACCTGGGCATGAGTTTTGCCGAATGGCGCCAGCGCCTGCGTGTGGTCCGTGCGCTGCCGCGGCTGCAGGCCGGCGACAAGGTGGAATCGATCGCGCTCGACCTCGGTTATGGCAGCGCGTCGGCGTTCATCGCGATGTTCCGCCGCATGATGGACGTGACGCCCGACGAGTTTCGCAAGAATACGCTGCCCCAGGCGCGCAGCGCCCAGGCCTGAAAACCGCGCGCGCGCTCAGTCGACCGTCGCGCCCGAGTACTTGACCAGCTTGGCCCACCGCGGCACATCGGCCTTGACGAACGCGGCGAACTCTTTCGGGTCGTTGCCGACCACCGTGCCTCCGTCCGCCTCGACGCGCTGGCGCATCGCATCACTGCGTACGCTGGCACGCGCCGCATCGCTGAGCCGCTTGACGACATCGGGCGCCAGGCCGGCCGGGCCGAACAGGCCGAACCAGGCAGAGGACTCGAAACCGCGCAGGGTCTCGGCAATCGCCGGCACATCGGGCAATTGCGCCAGACGTTTCGGACTGGTCACGCCCAGCGCCTTGAGTTTGCCGGTGGCAATCAGCTGGCGCGCATTGCCCACTGCAGCAAACATCAGCGGCACGTTGCCGCCCACCACGTCGGTGATGGCTGGCGCAGTGCTGCGATACGGAATATTGACGATGAACACGCCGGCCTGCATCTTGAATGCCTCGCCGGCCAGATGCAGCGACGAACCCGTGCCGCCAATGGCAAAGTTGAGCTGGCCAGGCCGCTTCTTGGCGTAGGCAATCAGCTCCTTGATGTTGGACACCGGCAGCGACGGGTGCGCGACCAGCACCGACGGTGTCGTGGCCACCATGGTCAGCGGCGTGAAGTCGGCCACCGGATCGAAGGGCAGCTTGGGGAACAGCGTGGCGTTGATCGTATGGCTGGTGAACGACAACAACAAGGTGTTGCCATCAGGAGCCGCCTTGGCCACCGCATCGGCCGCCAGATTGCCGCCCGCGCCGGCACGGTTTTCGATCAATACGGTGCGTCCGAGCAACCGCCCCATCTCGGGCGCGATCTCGCGGGCCAGCGTGTCGGTACTGCCACCGGGCGCAGCCCCGACGATGATCTTGATCGGCGGCTGGCTCTGGGCCGATGCCAGCAGTGGCAAGGCCAGCAGCGTCAACAGGCAGGCGCGCCGGCGCAATGCGCGGATGGGGTGAAACATCAAAGTTGTCTCCTCGTACGGATGTCGATAGGGGTCTGGCAAGCAGAGGGCTGGAGCCGCCGGTCCCGGTGGGACGCTGACGCGGTTTACAGAAGCAGCACACGGCTGGCAACAGACCTGCCGGGCGGCTGCAGTATCAAAGGCTTCAATTGTTCTGTCAATAGAACAATTGAATCAGGGGGAAAAGCCGCACAGGCAGGCGGGCGTGGCCGGCCTCAGTCGGCCCTGGGCACGCTGCCCATGGCCTCGCCCAACTGGATCGCGCGTTCGGGCGCCCATTCGGGGTTGAACACGAAGCGGTCTTTCGGGAACAGCGCCACGACCGTGGAGCCGAGCAGGAAACGCCCCATCTCGTCGCCGCGCCGGAAGTCGATCGCCTGGCCGGTGTAGTCCCAGCTGCGCGGCTTGCTGCTGCGCGGCGGGTTCACGACACCGTGCCAGGTGGTGGCCATGCTGCCGACGATGGTGGCACCCACCAGCACCAGCACGAACGGGCCCTTGGCCGACTCGAACACACATACGACACGTTCGTTGCGCGCAAACAGGCCGGGCACACCACGCGCGGTGACCGGGTTGACCGAGAACAGGTCACCCGGCACATAAACCATGCGCACCAGACGGCCGGCGCACGGCATATGGATGCGGTGGTAATCCCTGGGGCTCAGATACAGGGTGGCGAACAGGCCGTCGTCGAACTGCTTCGCCAACTCCGCGTCGCCGGCGAGCAAGGTCGTGGTCGAGAAGTGGTGGCCCTTGGCCTGGAAGATCTGGTCGCGCGCGATGGACCCGAACTGGCTGATCGCGCCGTCGACCGGGCAGACCATTTCCGCGCGCGCCAGCGGCCGGGCATTGCCCTTGAGCGCACGGGTGAAGAAATCGTTGAAGCTGGCGTAATTGCGGATATCCGGATCGGCCGCCTCGTGCATGTTGACGCCGTATTTTCCGACAAACCAGCGGATGATGGCGGTGGTGATCGCGCCCGCCTGCATCGACGCGATGATGCCGCCGAACTGGGTCATCCACCGCTTGGGCATCAGGTACTGGGAAAAGACTTTGGAGCGATCGGACACAGGGCAGGCAGCGGCAGTGCCACGGGGTTGCAAAAGGTCCGGGATTATATCGAGCGCCCCAATTTTGCCGGGTTTGGCATAAGCGCAGCGCCGGGCCGTCGCCAAGCAAGCGCGCACCGCAGCCCGCCAGGCGAAGCCATCTTGCAACGCGCAAGGCTTCACAATGCAGGCATGTCGAATGCGCGCATCCCCCCGATCCAGTGCCTGCTGACCTTCGAGGCGCTGGCGCGGCTGCGCAGCGTGACGCAGACCGCCGACGAGTTGTACGTGACACCCAGCGCGGTGAGCCACCGGGTCAAGCAGTTGGAGCAGATCATCGGCACCAAGCTGTTCGGACGCGCCGATTTTTCGCTGACGACCGACGGCAGCGAGTACCTGGCCCATGTGCGCGAAGGCCTGGCCACGCTGCAGAAATTTCCCGGCCGCAGCGGCAATGGCAGCAAGCGCAAGCTGCGCCTGGCCGTGACGCCGACCTTCGCGCGCTCGATCCTGATCCCGCGGCTGCGCCAGTTCACCGAGGCTTACCCGGAAATCGACGTGACGCTGCAGGTCTCCATCCCGCTGCTCGACGTGGTGGCCGAAGACGGCGACCTGACGGTACGATTCGGCACCGGGCGTTATGCCGACGTGGAGCATCTGTGCCTGCTCAAGGACGTGGTCACCCCGCTGGCCTCACCCGCCTTCGTGCGCGAGCACGGCCCGTTCGACACGCCGCAGGACCTCGAAGGCGTGCCGCTGTTGCGCAGCCCGCTCGAACCGTGGCGCACCTGGTTCACTGCCCAGCAATGCGACTGGCCGGAGCCGTTTGAGGGTTCGCAGTTCAACGACATCGGCCTGATGTGCGACGCCGCTGCCGCCGGCATGGGCGTAGGCCTGATCCGCCTCAAACTCGGTGCGCCCTGGCTGGAGAACGGCACGCTGGTGCGCCTGTACGCCCACGACGTGCCCAGCCCGCACGCCCACTACCTGTGCTGGCGCGCCGGCACGATGGAGCGCTGGGAGTGTTCGGCGTTTGCGCAGTGGTTGCAAAAGAGTATCGGGACGACGGGGTAACTTCCTGCAACGGAGCCGGGGACAAGCGGGCCTGCCAGAATATCGAGATCCGTTGAACACGATCTGCGACGGTGGATGTGAAGCGGAACGCGGCTTGCAGGAGGATTCGATGTCCAGGTTACCGAGCAGC
>JAGPBF010000242.1 GCA_018063505.1 Rhodoferax sp. | reverse complement strand
GCGAACGCCATCCAATCAGGGCGGAAAATTCGCCATGCCATCCGGAGTCCTTGCCATGCGTTTCTTGTTTCATTCAGCCCTGTTGTCGATGCTGGTCGTTTTGACGGCGTGCAGCAGTTATGGGCCGCCAGCCGATCCGACGGGCCTTAGCCAGGACCAGGTCGTGGCCCGCATGGGCCCCCCCGAGATGCGGCGCCCATTGGAGGCTGGTATCACGCGGCTGGAATATCCGACCGGGCCTTATGGCCACCACACCTGGTTCGTGGATGTAGACGCGGCAGGCAAAGTCGTTCGGTCGGAGCAGGTGTTGACCACGCAGAACTTCAATCTGGTCGTCCCTGGCATGACCCAGGCGCAGGTGCGCCAGCGGCTGGGTCGACCGAACAGCGTGTCCATGCTGGCGCGCGCCCGGGGTGTGGTCTGGAACTACCGTTTCGAGGGGCCGTTCTGCGAGTGGTTCCAGATTGAAATTTCTGCAGAGCAAGAAGTACGCTCGGCCGGTTACGGCAAGCCGCCGGAGTGCGAACGCCGCGATAGGATCATTTTCCCGTGATCGCGCCGCTGGTGGTGCTTGCAGTGGCCAGCAGCGCCGCGCGACCCACCATGATCGGCGCTTCCTGGCCCATCTTGCGGACGGTGGCGGACTTCACCGATCGGTAGGTGTGGGCGTTGTGCGCGTATTGGCGACAGTACGTTGTGCGGGGGGAGATCCGGTCTGTGTCCGATGCGATGCAGCCACTATTGCCCCGGCGCCGAATTCGTAAACTTGGGACATCGGAGCCGGCCAAGAGCAGAATCGAGACTTCCAACATGCCCATCAAGAACTTCACCAGTGGCCGCATCCGCAAGGCCGACTACGACACCTCGTCGCGCCAGCTGGACCTGCATTGGGACAACCGGCAGGTGCTGGCCTACAAACAGGTTCCCGAAGAGGTGTTCCGGCGCTTGTGCAATGCGCCGAATCCGGCGGCGTACTGGGAGGATCGTATTGCCGACGAGTATCCGAAGGGCGTGCCCCGCTCGGGCGGCAAGAATCCGGATGCCGCCAGCAGGTTCGACGACCTGTTCGGCGGCGGTGGAGACTGACCCATCACCTGGCCCGCCGGCTTGGCGGCTCAGGCGGCGTGAGCCTTTGCCAGATGGGTTTTCCTGGCGCTGGCGGTTTTGGTCTTGTGCAGCTTCTTGGTCGCGGACATCTTGGCGACGGCCTTCTTGTGCGCCGGCTTGGCTTTCTTGGCGATCGCCGGCTTGGCTTTTTTCACCGTGGGCGCTGCGGCAACGGTGCTGCCGGTGTCCTTGATGGGCGCCGGCGCCGGGGTCTGCGCAGACACGGTGGCCGCCAGGCCGCACAACACGGCTGAAACGAAAACGGACTTGATGTTCAACATGGGGATTCTCACTCGTCAGGCGACGGTCGCATAGGCTCAGACCGTCAGGAGCGAGCCGGAATTTCGTTCGGGCCTGCACCCATAACGCGGTCCGCCGCTATACGTTGACATCCGCCGAGCGACACAATCGTGGTGTCTGTAGCTCCGATGCAAGGCGCGGCCTGCGTGGGACCCTCTTGTGCGTTGGGCCATTGCCAAAACCAATGAGAATCATTATCATCGGGGCTGCGCGGTGCATTGCACCATACCCAAAGGATTCCCGATGAAGAGTTTCGTGATCGCGGCATCGCTGCTGTTTGTGGCGGCCCAGGCCATGGCTGCAGACAATGCCTACACGCTGACGATTGAAAACCATGTTTTTACGCCCAAGGAGCTGAAAATCCCGGCCGGGCAGAAGATCCGCCTGATGGTCGTCAACAAGGATGCCACGCCGGCCGAGTTCGAAAGCAAGCCGTTGGCGCGGGAAAAGATCATTGCCGGCAAATCGACCGGCACCATTCTGATCGGGCCGCTCAAGCCAGGGCGTTATCCCTTTGTCGAGGAATACCACGAGAAGGATTCCGGCGCCCAAGGCGTGATCGTCGTTGAATAGCGCACTGACAGGAGACTTCACGTGTTCGGTGCTGCACTGATCGTTTTCCGGGAATCGCTGGAAGCTGCATTGATCATCGGCGTGATGGCAGCAGCGACCCAGGGCGTTGCCTGGCGTGGCCGCTGGATCGCAGGCGGATTGCTGGCCGGACTTGCCGGCTCGGCGTTGGTGGCATCGAGCATGGGTGCCATTTCCAACCTGGCCAGCGGCGTGGGCCAGGAGTTGTTCAATGCCGGCGTATTGCTGCTGGCCGTTTGCATGCTGGCCTGGCACAACATCTGGATGGCCAGCCACGGCCGTGAACTGGCCATGCGCGCGCAGCAGGCGGCACGCGCCATCAAGGACGGCGCGCGGGAAGGCTCGGTGATCCTGCTGATCATTGGCCTGGCGGTGATGCGCGAAGGCTCGGAAACGGTCCTTTTCCTGTATGGACTGGCCTCTGGCAGCGCTGAAGGGCTGCGTGCCACGCTGGCGGGAGCGATGGCAGGCCTGGGTGCCGGCGCGCTGGTGGGCGGCCTGTTGTACCTGGGCCTGTTGCGGATCCCGCTGCGCTGGTTCTTTTCGGTGACCGGGGCTCTGGTACTGCTGCTGGCCGCCAGCATGGCGTCTCAACTGGCGCGAAACCTGATTCAGGCGGACATCATTCCCAGTCTGGGCGCCCCGTTGTGGGACAGTTCGGCATGGTTGTCACAGTCCTCGCCAGTGGGCACCGTGCTGCATGGCCTGGTAGGTTACGACGCGCAGCCGGCGGGAGCGCAACTTGTGTTCTACATGGTCGCGCTGGTGGCCATCGGCAGCGCGATGTTCTGGGTCAGCCGCCGCGCTGGCGAATCACGGACGCAACGTAGGCCTTGATCCGCCGGCAGGCCTCGGCCAGCTGTTCGTCGTCAACCACCAGGCCCATACGCAGAAATCCGGCTGCGGATGGACCGAAAGCCTGGGCATCGAGCACCGAGACGCCGCTCTGGCGGAACAGTCCCCAGGCGAACTCGGCGCTGGTCAATCCGGTGGCGCGAATATCCAGCAACATGAACATGCCGGCTTCGGGCAGACGGCAGACCAGGCCCGGCACATCGGCCAGCAACTGGTGTACCCGATCACGGCGCCTGCGGTAGGTCGCCCGGATATCGGCGGTGACGGCATCGTGCTGGTCCAGTGCGGCACAGGCCGCTTCCTGCGTGAACCCTGCAGCGCCGTACAACATGCACAGCAGCAGGTTGCCCATGTGATGGATCAGCCCGGTCGGGGCCACCGCCCAGCCAATGCGAAAACCCGCCATGGCATGCGACTTGGACAGGCTGCTGACCGTGACGGTGCGTTCGGCCATGCCTGCAAGGCCGGCGATGCTGATGTGTTCGGCCTCGAAGGTCAGCGCGCCGTACACCTCGTCGGCCACCACCCACAGGTCGTGCGCGATGGCCAGGTCGGCAATCGCCTGCAACTCATGGCGGCGCATCGCCACACCGGTGGGGTTGCATGGCGTGGCGAAAAAGATCGCACGCGTGCGCGGCGTGATCGCCTCGCGCAGCGCCTGGATATCGATCCGAAAGCCATCGTCCGGATGGACTGGTAGCGGTACCAGAGTGGCGCCGCTGGCGCGAATGGTGGCTTCGTAGGTGAGATAAAGCGGTTCGGGAACCAGCACTTCGTCGCCGGCCTCGCACAGGCACAGACTGGCGACGAACATGCCGTTCTGCGCGCCACCGACCACCACCACGTTGCCGGCATCGACCGGTTGCCCGCTGGAGCGACTGTGCTGGCGGGCGATCCGCTCACGCAGCGGCAGGCGGCCGGAGATGCTTGTGTAATGGGTGTCGCCAGCCTGCAGCGCAGCGACAGCAGCTGACGTGACGACTGCGGGTGCCGCGAATTCCGGGTCGCCGACGCTGAGCACGATGACATCCTCGTTGCGTGCGGCCGCGGCGACGGCCTCGGCATGGATCTTCCACGCGTCGACGCGGCTGCCGCCGATTCTCTTTACCAGGCTGGCGAATTGCATGTCATTCCTTGGCGGCTTGCCACGGCCTGGCCGGCGCGTGGCGAAATCGGCATTTTGCCGACTCTGCAGATGCCTGCCAGCTGGCACCACGATTTGCCGTGCCCGGCACGGAGGGTCCTGCGGTGACCCGCAGGCGCAAGTCGGTCAGCGCAGTCGCGAGGCCATGCGCAAGGGATTGAACCCGGTGATCAGTGCGGTTGCCAGCAAAATCAGCAGGCTGCCGGGCACCATGCCGGCGGTGACCGGTTCGCCCAGAAACAGACCCCCCCAGGTCACGCCGAACAGCGGGATCATGAACGCCGAAGAGGTGGCCGCACTGGCCGGGATCTCGCGCATCAGCCGCATGCTGATCCAGTACATGAAGCCCGAAGTGACCAGCCCCAGCAGGGCCACGGCCATCCACACCCCCGCGTTCAGCTCCATCGTGGGCACGGCGACACCCACCGGAATCGCCAGCACCAGCGCGGCGGCGACATGGATGGTAGCGGCGGCGGCCAGCGGCGGATGGTGGGCCGAGGCCCGTTTCATGAAGATCGCGCCGATGCCGTAGCAGCCGGCCGCTGCGGTGCAGGCCAGTGCAGCCAGGATCACCGCCGGCGTGGCCTCGACGGGCCCCAACTGCACCAGCAGTGCGACACCGGCGAAGCCTGCCAGGCAGCCGAGCAGGCTTCGCAACGTGATCCTTTCATCGCCAGCCATGGCCGCACCCAGCACGCCGAATACCGGCGCCGTCGCATTGAGCACTGCCGAATAACCCGCGGGCAAGGTCAGTGCCGCCCAGTTGAACAACACGAAGGGTGCCACCACCGTCAGCAGCGCCAGCGCAGCCAGTGCAGGCCAGCTCGCGCGGGCAGGCCAGCGTTCGCCCAGCATGCGCATCAGCAGTGCCAGTACCAGCGCCGCCAGCGCGCACCGGATGCCGGCCAGCGCCATCGGGCCGAAGGCGGGGCTGGCGATGCGCAGCAAGGGGAACGACGCGCCCCACAGGGCGGACATGCCGATCAGCTGGACGAAGTGGCGGGTTTTCATGGGTTTGCGCGGATTGCGGATCGCAGAAGTTCGCGCGATGCCTGATGGACGCATTGTCATGCATTGAAACTGCGTGACCAGCCAGCATTGGACGACGCCCTCGGGAATCCTGACTCTGCAGCGTCGCCTCGTCGGACGCTGCAGACTTCTGGTCGGTCATGACCAAGGCGAAGTCATCACATGTGGCAATCTGCAGGCCGGCGCTTTCACACCGGACGTCGGGCCTCAGGACACAACCTGGTAATACAGGTTCTGCGGATGTCTTGCCTGGGCAAAAAACACCCAGCGTTCAGCGATCAGGCCGGGCGCCTGCACCAGCACCGCCAGCACCCACGGCCAGGCGCTGTGGCTGCTGATGCCCCACGCCATCAGCAGCGCCGGAACGGCAAAGGCCAGCAACTGGAAGCCGACACGGGCGTTCTGCATAGCCGCCTGGGTGGCGCCGTGGAAGAACTCGCGTGTGTTGAAGGCGCCGGCGGACATGCCCATGGATTTCTGCACCAGATTGGGCGACTGGATGCCGGTGGCCGATTGCAGCGTGGACTTGTGGCGGATGCCGGCATTGCGGCGCAGCGCCATGACGCGAACCATCCAGGCCGCCAGCGTGATTGCCAGTGCCGATGGACCGGTGGCCGCGACCATGCCGGTGTCGCCGGCCAGCGCCGCCAGCGCGCAGGCCAGCAGCAGGCCCGAGGCCAGGCCGATCAGGGTGAAGTTGGCGATGGTCAGCGGGTGGGCCCACTCTTCGATGAAACGCAGGCAGGCGTAGAT
>JAGPBF010000241.1 GCA_018063505.1 Rhodoferax sp. | reverse complement strand
GTTCTGGTCGCCGCTGACCAACACGCTCGACGCACCCTACGGCGGCAGCCTGGAAAACCGGGTGCGTTTTGCGTTCGACGTGTTGCGCGCGGTGCGCAAGCGCGTCGGCGACAAACCGATCCTGGGGCTACGGTATTCGGCCGACGACACCTTGCCCGACAGCGTGTCGGCCAGAGATGGCCTGACGATTTCGCAGATGCTCAAGGACAGTGGCCTGGTCGACTATCTCAACATCGTGCGCGGCCATATCGACACCGACGCCGGGCTCACCGACCTGATTCCGGTGCAGGGCATGCGCAGCAACCCGCATCTGGATTTCGCTGGCGAGATCCGCGCCGCCACCGGCTTCCCGACTTTTCATGCGGCCAAGATCCAGGACGTGACCACGGCACGGCACGCGATTGCGTCGGGCAAGCTCGACATGGTCGGCATGACCCGCGCCCACCTGACCGACCCGCACATCGTGCGCAAGATCATGGCCGGCAAGGAAGACACGATCCGCCCCTGCGTCGGTGCCAACTTCTGCCTCGATCGCATCTACGCCGGCGGCGAAGCCTATTGCATCCACAATCCGGCCACGGGCCGCGAGCTGACGATGCCGCACGAGATCGTGCCGGCCAAGGTGAAGCGCAAGGTGGTGGTGGTCGGTGCCGGACCGGCCGGCCTGGAGGCAGCGCGCGTCGCGGCAGCGCGCGGCCACGCGGTGACAGTATTCGAAGCTGCGCCCAAGGCGGGCGGCCAGATCCGGCTGACGGCACAAAGCCCGCGCCGGCGCGAGATGATCAGCATCATCGAGTGGCGCATCGCGCGCTGCGAGGAGTCCGGCGTCGTGTTCCGCTTCAACACGCTGGCCGATGCACCCGCCGTACTGGAAGAAAAGCCCGATGTGGTCATCATCGCCACCGGCGGATTGCCGCATACCGAGGTGCTCTCAAGCGGCAATGAACTGGTCGTGTCCAGCTGGGACATTTTGTCCGGCGATGTCAAGCCGGGCCGCAACGTGCTGCTGTTCGACGACGCCGGCGACCACCCCGCGCTGCAGGCAGCCGAGGTCATCGCCAACAGCGGCGCGCGTGTCGAGGTGATGACACCCGACCGCTCCTTTGCACCCGAGATCATGGCGATGAACCTGGTCCCCTACATGCGCAGCCTGCAAAAACACGATGTGACCTTCACCGTCACGTTCCGGCTTGAATCGGTACAGCGCGACGGTGACGGCTTGCTGGCGATCGTCGGCAGCGACTACGGCGGCGTGCGCAAGCAGCGCCATGTCGACCAGGTCGTCGTCAACCACGGCACCCGGCCGCTGGACGAGCTGTATTTCGAGCTCAAACCGCAATCGGGCAACCGGGGCGCCGTGGACTACCCGGCGCTGCTCGATGGCAATCCACAGACCCTGCCGGCGCCAGGCAGCGGTGGGTTTGCGTTGTACCGCGTCGGTGATGCGGTGTCAGCGCGCAACACGCATGCGGCGATCTACGACGCACTGCGGCTGGCCAAGGATCTGTGACCATTCGCGTACCACCTGTCAACGCACCGGGTCCCGTCAACACCGGCGGCACCAGCGTCAACACGGACCGCTCGGCAACCATCGTTTCATCGGCCATGTCCGCGCCTTTCCCGCATCTGTTCAGTCCGCTGCAACTGCGCCACCAGTGGCTGCGCAACCGCGTCGTTTTCGGCGCCCATACCGCCAACATGGCCGAGCAGGGAATCCCCGGCGCACGGCACCTCGGGTATTACCTGGAGCGGGCCAGGGGCGGCGCCGCAATGATCGTCGTCGAACCGGTGCCAGTACACGCCACGGCGGTACTGACACGCGGCAACATGCGGCACTCGAGTGACGCGATCATCGAACCGCTGCGTGCCATCACCGAAGCCTGCCACAGCGAAGGTGCGGTGATGCTGCAGCAGCTCTACCACGTCGGGCAGCATGGCGATTTCGACAACTCCTATACGGCGCATTGGTCCCCATCCGGACTGCCGTCATACCACGACGCCGACGGCAGCCATGCGATGCAGGAGGCCGAAATCGAGGAGATCATCGCCGGCTTCGTCGCGGCAGCGGTGCGGGCACAGAAGGCCGGCTTCGACGGCGTCGAGCTGTTCGGTGCCTACAACGGCCTGCTCGAACAGTTCTGGCTGCCATGGTCGAACCGGCGCGACGACCGGTGGGGCGGCAACATCGACAACCGGATGCGTTTCACCCGTCGCATCATCGAAGACACGCGCCAACAGGTGGGCGAAGATTTCATCATCGGCCTGAACGCCAGTGTCGACAGTGGCGTCGAGGTGGCACTGAAGATCGAAGGTCTGTGCGAAGTGGTGCAGTGGCTCGATAGCCGCGCGCTGATCGACTACATCAGCTGCGGCACCGGCGGTTACTTCAACTTTGCCGAGTTGATGCCGACGTTCCAGTTCGCCGACAAACTCGGCGCGCCGCTGGCCGAGGCCTTGAAACAGGTTGTCACACACGCCAGGGTGATGGCCGAAAGCCATATCCGCACGCCGGAGAATGCAGACTATGTCATCGCATCCGGCCAGTCCGACCTGGTCAGCATCGTGCGTGGCCAGATCGCCGATCCGCAGCTGGCGAACAAGGCACGCAGCGGCCATGCCGAGCAGGTGCGCGGCTGCATCTCGTGCAACCAGATGTGCTGGGGTCGGCGTTCGCGCGACTACTGGATCTCCTGCCTGGTCAATCCGTCATCCGGACGCGAGTTCGAATGGGGCGGCGACCGGTTCACCGCGGCGCCGATTCCGTGCCATGTGCTGGTCGTGGGTGGCGGGCCGGCGGGCATGGAGGCGGCGCGCGTGGCCGCCGAGCGTGGCCACAGCGTCACACTGGCCGAGGCCGGGCCTGACCTGGGCGGCGCATTCCGGCTGGCCGGACATCAACCAAGACGTGGGCAGATCCTGGATTTGCTCGACTGGTACCAGCGTGAACTGGCCCGGCTCGGCATCGACCTGCGGCTGAACACGCCGGTCGATGCCGACGACATTCCGGCTTTTGGCGCCGACACGGTGGTACTCGCCACCGGATCACAACCGGCCGGGACCGGCTTCCAGCGCCAGTTGCCGCAACAGGCGGTGCTCCCCGGCGTGGACTTGCCCAACGTGTGGCCGATCGAGGATGTGATGGGCCGGCTGGCCAGACCCGGCAAACACGTGCTGCTGGTCGACGACACCGGCGACTGGCGCGGGGGCGGCACGGCCTGGCACCTCGCCGAGCAGGGGCATCAGGTGACGATCGTCAGCGGCTGGCCAATGGTCGGCTACTGGATCCAACGCACCGCCGGCGACGGGCAGCTGCGCGCCCGCCTGGCGCAGTTGGGTGCCCGCTGGCACACCGAATCGGTGCTCACCGAATGGCATGGCGATGGCGCCAGCGTCCGGTCGCTGCTCGACGGCTCGGTGACACGCCTCGACGCCGACGCACTGGTATTGGCCACCACCAACACCGCGCAGACCGATCTGGCCGACGCCTTGCGCAATACACCGATCAGGTTTCACGTCGTCGGTGACGCGGTGGCAGCCCGCCTCGCGGTCCATGCGATCTACGAAGCGCGTGCACTGGCCTTGGGGCTCTAGGAAGCAGGGCGATGGCCATGCAATTCATCGACGCCGGCCGGATCCGCCGCGGGCTGGATTTTCCAGGGCTGATCGCCCATCTGAGAGCCGCCCATCGCCAACCGCCGCCAGCGGTCGACCGGGTGCTGATGCAGAACCGGTCAGCCGCCGGCACCGACAACGCGATGCTGGTATGGCCGGCCTGGCAACCCGGCAGCAACCTGGGCGTCAAGGTGGTGACGATGTTTCCCGACAACCGGACCACGCCTGCGGTACAGGGCGTGTATCTGCTGTTCGATGGCGCCACCGGAGCGCCCCAGGCCGTGATCGACGGTACCGAACTCACCTACTGGAAAACCGCCGCCGACGCGGCGCTGGGCGCCGACCTGCTGGCGCGCAGCGATGTTGCCAACTTGCTGATGGTGGGCGCCGGCGCGTTGGCGCCTTACCTGATCCGCGCCTACCAGGCGATCCGCCCTGGCCTGCGACAAGTTCAGATCTGGAACCGCACACAGGGCAAGGCGGACCAGGTCGCGGCGGGTGTTCGCGGTACGCCGGCGCAAGGCGTCGCAGACCTGCAAGCGGCTGCCTTTGATGCCGACATCATCTGCTGTGCGACCAGCAGCCTGGCGCCACTGATCCATGGCAAATGGCTGCGACCCGGCACCCACCTGGACCTGATTGGCGGTTTCACGCCAGCGATGCGCGAGACCGACGACGAAGCGGTGCGCCGGTCAATGTTGTTCGTCGACAGCCGCTGGTTCACGACCGACCATGTCGGCGACCTGACGCAACCGCTCGCCCGTGGCGTGATCCAGCGCGCGCATGTGCTGGCCGATCTGTTCGAGTTGTGCGTTGGCAGCCACGCTGGCCGCACCGATGCCGCGCAGATCACGCTGTGCAAATATGGCGGCGGCGCGCATCTGGACCTGATGGCCGCGCAATACATCGCCAGCCACACCGGCTGACACGGCCAGTTGGCAACATCAACCGACAGGATCGGCGACGTTCAGCCAGCCTGCACCAGCGTAAACCAGGCCTGCCTGCGCCGGATCCGCCAGCCGCTTGGCGTCAGTGCACACAGGTCGCGGATTTCACCGACTTGCTGCAGCGGATCGGCCGGTCTGCCGCGGGGGCTCTGGACGTCGCTATGGCGGCCGCTCCACAGCAAGATGGTGCAGGCGGCGCGGGCCGTACCGGCCGCAAGATCGACCTCCACCCGCTGGTTGCTTACCAGATGCCGGGTCAGGCGATCCGGGTTACGCGCGGCATATGCTGCCAGGATGGCCGCATGCCCGCGCAGCACAACACCATCGGGCCGCACCAGTTCGGCATCGGTGTCGAACAACTGCACCAGCGCGTGGTAGTCACCGCCGTCGATGGCATCGGCGGCTGCCAACACCAGTGCACGGCAGGCCTGTTCAGCCACCAGCCGCTGCAATGCTTCACTCATGGCCGGGCCTCCCTGGCAGGCACGGCGGAACCCAGCAAAAATGAATTCGCTCTGCGCACTGCGGCGCCAAGCTGCTCGGGGCGGCCCGGCGTTGCGCTCATGGTGTCCCCAGCCAGCGCAACAAATGTTCGGCAACCGATTCGGGGCGCTCCATCGGGGCCATGTGGCCAGCGTCTTCGACCACCGCCAACACCGCAGCCGGAATCAGCTGGTGGATCTGTTCGTGCTGGCGCACCGGCGCCCAGCTGTCCTGCCGGCCGCACAGCACCAGCGCTGGTACGGCGATCGACTGCAACACGGCGCTGGCGTCGGGGCGCCCGAGCAAGGCATGTATCTGGCGCGCGAAGGTATCGGCACTCTTGCGTTCGAACATCGCCACGATGCGCTCGATCAGCGCCGCGTCCGTCAGGCGCTGCGGATGCACCATGCCCTGCACCCAGTCGGTGGCCATGGCGCGCACGCTTTGCATGCGGGCGAGATCGAGCAGGGTCTGCCGTTTGCGCGCCTCTTCTTCACCGGCAGCGCCGTCCGCCCGCGCCTGGTAACCGGTATCGAGCAATGCGATACGGCTCACCCGCTCCGGTGCCTGGCGCAAGACCTCGAGCGCGACGCGCGCGCCCATCGAGTGCCCGGCCAGCGCAAAGTGTGCCGGCGCATCGGCCAGCAGCAACCGTGCCATCTGCGCCAGTTCGTCGACATCGGCCGGCGCAACGACCCTGCAGGTTGCGCGCCCCTGCAGTGCGGGCATGACTGGCTCCCAGACCGTCACATCACACATCAGCCCTGGCACCAGCAAAAGTGCGTCAACCACCGTGCATGCCCCCCGGATCG
>JAGPBF010000064.1 GCA_018063505.1 Rhodoferax sp. | reverse complement strand
ATGTTGCGCTGCTCCATCGCAGTTACACCGCCCTGGCGCTGGATCCACTGGAAAACCAGGCCCGCGATATAGATCGCATAGGTCGGCGGCGTGTTGTACATCGACTGGTTGTCACTGACCAGCTGGTAGTTGAATGCGCTGGGGCAAACGGCCAGCGCATGGCCCAGCAGGTCTTCACGCACGACCACGACGGTCAGCCCGGCCGGCCCCAGGTTTTTTTGTGCGCCGGCAAATGCCAGTCCGACCCGCGACCAGTCCACCAGCCTGGAGGCCACGTGCGAGGAAAAATCAACCACCAGCGGTGCCGCACACCCCAGGGCTGCAAGGTCGGGCAGGGTCTGGAATTCGACGCCGTGGATGGTCTCGTTGCTGCAGATGTGGACATACGCTGCGTCTTCATCGATCTTCCACGATGCCGGATCTGCGATGCGCGTATGCCCGTCCGGCGCATTGCTTGCCACGGCCCTCGACTGGCTGTACTTGCCTGCCTCGAGCAGGGACTTCTGGCTCCAGCCGCCGGTGACGACAAAATTGGTGATTGCCAGGCTCGGGTCGTCGTGCAGCCGGGCCGCCAGATTCAAGGGAACGATTGCGTTTTCACCCAGACCGCCACCTTGCATGAACAGGATCTTGAAGTTTGCGGGCACCGCCAGCAGTTCGCGCAAGGCGGCTTCGGCGGCCTCGTAGATCGAAATGAACTCCTTGCCCCGATGGCTCATCTCCATGACGCTCATGCCCGATCTGCGCCCCTGGGCATCGGGCCAGTCGAGCATCTCATCGGCAGCCTGCTGCAGGACTTCGGTGGCGATGGCCGCCGGACCGGCGGAGAAGTTGTAGGGTCGTTGCATCAATCTTGCATCCTCACAGGAAAACACCGGATCGCCCCAGGCTTTCTCGCTCCCCCTCGGGGGAGAAACGCGCAGCGGCTGCTTTGGGCAAGCTCACCAGGAGCCGCGGTTCTTGAGCAAGCATGGGAGAAGGGTGGCGTTCCGTCGACGCCTAGAGGGTTTCGCCGCCGGTGTCCTGCGCCGGGTCTTCATTGACTTCGCCTTCATTGGCGTCGTTCTCGACCAGGCGCTGCAAGCCGCTCAGTGTCGAGCCGTCGTCCAGTCCAATCAGGGTCACGCCCTGCGTGGCACGACCGAGTTCACGTATTTCGCTGACCCGGGTGCGCACCAACACGCCCTTGTCGGTGATGAGCATGATTTCGTCATCGGCATGTACCAGCGTGGCCGCCACCACCTTGCCATTGCGTTCGCTTTGCTGGATCGCGATCATGCCCTTGGTGCCGCGACCATGGCGGGTGTATTCGGTAATGCTGGTGCGTTTGCCGTAGCCTTTTTCAGTGGCGGTCAGCACGGACTGCTGTTCGTCTTCCGCCACCAGCATCGCGATCACGCTTTGTCCATCTTCGAGCATCATGCCGCGCACGCCGCGGGCAGTGCGTCCCATGGGCCGCACGTCGTTTTCGTCGAAACGTACCGCCTTGCCGCCGTCGGAAAAAAGCATCACATCATGTTTCCCGTCGGTGAGCGCGGCGCCGATCAGGAAGTCGCCCGGGTCCAGATCGACCGCGATGATGCCGGCCTTGCGCGGGTTGCTGAAATCGTCCAGCGCCGTCTTCTTGACGGTACCCATGCTGGTGGCCATGAACACATAGGCATCCGGCGGGAAGCTGCGCATTTCGCCGGTCAGTGGCAGCACGACGGTGATCTTCTCGCCTTCCTGCAGCGGGAACATGTTGATGATCGGCCGGCCGCGCGAACCGCGCGAACCCTGCGGTGCTTCCCAGACCTTGAGCCAATACATGCGGCCACGATTGGAGAAGCAAAGGATGTAATCGTGCGTATTGGCGATGAACAGCTGGTCGACCCAGTCATCCTCTTTGGTGGCTGTGGCCTGCTTGCCGCGGCCGCCGCGTTTCTGGGCCCGGTATTCCGACAGCGGCTGGCTCTTGATATAGCCGCTGTGGCTGAGCGTGACCACCATGTCGGTCGGTGTGATCAGATCTTCGGTACTCAGGTCGAATGAACTGTGTTCGATCAGGCTGCGGCGCGCGCCGATCTTGGTTTGTCCGAACTCCTGCCTGATATGGCCCAATTCGTCGGTGATGATGGTCGAAACCCGCTCTGGCCTGGCCAGGATGTCGAGCAGATCCTCGATTTCGGACATCACGTCCTTGTATTCGGCGACGATCTTGTCCTGCTCCAGCCCGGTCAGGCGTTGCAGACGCATCTGCAGGATTTCCTGGGCCTGGGTGTCGCTCAGTCGGTACAGGCCATCGGCGCCCATGCCGTAGGACTTGTCCATGCCTTCGGGGCGGTAGTCGTCCGCATTCACCACGCCGCCATCGGCCCGGCTGCGTGTGAGCATCTCGCGCACGAGTTTGCTGTCCCACGACCGCGCCATCAACTCGGTCTTGGCGACCGGTGGCGTCGGGGCATTGCGGATGATCGCAATGAAATCGTCGATATTGGCCAGCGCAACGGCCAGGCCCTCGAGCACGTGGCCCCGCTCGCGTGCCTTGCGCAGGTTGAAGACCGTGCGCCGGGTCACCACTTCGCGCCTGTGGTCCAGGAACACCTCGATCAGGTCGCGCAGATTGCACAGCTTGGGCTGCCCGTTGATCAGCGCCACCATGTTGATGCCGAAGGTGTCCTGCAACTGGGTCTGCTTGTAGAGATTGTTCAGCACGACTTCGGGGACTTCGCCACGTTTGAGTTCGATCACCAGGCGCATGCCGGACTTGTCGCTCTCGTCCTGGATGTGGCTGATGCCTTCGATCTTCTTTTCGTGCACCAGGTCGGCCATGCGCTCTTGCAGCGTCTTCTTGTTGACCTGGTAGGGCAACTCGTCGACGATGATCGACTGGCGTTGACCTTTGTCAATATCCTCGAAGTGGCACTTGGCCCGCATCACCACGCGGCCGCGTCCGGTGCGGTAGCCATCCTTGACGCCGTTGATGCCATAGATGATGCCGCCGGTGGGGAAGTCCGGCGCCGGGATGATCTCCATCAGGTCATCGACCGTGGCTTCGGGGTGGCGCAGCATGTGCAGGCAGGCGTCCACCACTTCGTTCAGATTGTGCGGCGGAATATTGGTCGCCATGCCCACGGCAATGCCGCCTGAACCATTGACCAGCAGATTGGGCAGCTTGCTGGGCAGTACCAGTGGCTCTTTCTCGGAGCCATCGTAGTTGGGGCCGAAGTCGACGGTTTCCTTGTCGATGTCGGCCAGCATTTCGTGGGTGATCTTGGCCAGGCGGATCTCGGTGTACCGCATGGCCGCAGCGTTGTCGCCATCGACCGATCCGAAGTTACCCTGGCCATCGACCAGCATGTGGCGCATCGAAAAGTCCTGCGCCATGCGCACGATGGTGTCGTAGACAGACTGGTCGCCGTGCGGGTGGTACTTGCCGATCACATCGCCAACAATACGGGCCGATTTCTTGTAAGGTCGGTTCCAGTCGTTGTTGAGTTCGTGCATTGCAAACAAGGCGCGCCGGTGCACCGGCTTGAGCCCGTCGCGCGCATCGGGCAATGCGCGGCCCACGATGACGCTCATCGCGTAGTCGAGATAGCTGCGCCGCATTTCCTCTTCCAGACTGATGGGCAGGGTTTCTTTGGCGAACTGGGTCATGAGGGTGTGTTGCGGCGGAAATCGACAATTTTACGGGCAAGGGGTTGTAGTAATCTGGCAACAGATGGTGCTTCTGGGGCGTTTTTCCTACACGCGGTTCGGACTGCATGCCTTGATTCGCGTTCGGCATATGGCACAATCTGCCCATGCGTCTGGTGAAGGTCACTCGGCGCGTCCAACGCTTCGCAGCGCCGCTGCGGCTAATGTCTCGACAAGGAGAATCATGAAGAATTTGAATAAAGTGGCCATGCTGTTCGCTACTGTGGCGCTCGCAACTGCTGCCGGCGCGCAGTCGGTCGACAACTGGAAGAGTGGTGCTGGCGATGCAGTTTGGAAAAACGGCACCAGCGAACTGTGCTGGCGCGACAGCTATTGGACCCCGGCAACTGCCGCGGTCGGCTGTGATGGCGCGATCGTCGCACCCGCAGCTGCTCCTGCACCGGCTCCGGCACCCCGCGCAGCTGCTCCTGCACCGGCTCCAGCGCCCCGCGCAGCTCCTGCACCAGCGCCCGCACCGCGTCCTGCTCCTCCTCCGCCACCAGCTGCGACCAAGGTCACCTACGCTGCTGACGCATTCTTCGATTTCGACAAATCGGTTCTCAAGCCTGAAGGCAAAGCCAAGCTCGACGACCTGGTCGGAAAAGTCAAGGACATCAACCTGGAAGTCGTGATTGCCGTCGGTCACACCGACTCGGTTGGCTCTGATGCCTACAACCAGACGCTGTCGATGAAGCGTTCGGAAGCTGTCAAGGCCTATCTGGTGTCCAAGGGTATCGAAAAGAACCGTGTCTACACCGAAGGCAAGGGCGAGAAGCAGCCAGTGGCTGACAACAAGACCAAAGAAGGTCGCGCCAAGAACCGTCGCGTGGAAATCGAAGTGGTCGGTACCCGCGCCAACAAGTAATCTTGTTGAACAGTTCAAGCACCCGCTGACGGGTGCTTGCCCAGACCCCGCTTCGGCGGGGTTTTGTTTTGGTGCGCCCAGCATGGGCGCACACCTGGATCATCTGCCGCCAATCTCCTGCGGCAACTCGTGGGAATCCCAGATGCCGATAATCGCCGCATGAATACCAGTACCAACGTGGATCCGGCCGAACTGGCCAAATTTTCAGATCTGGCCCATCGCTGGTGGGACAAGGACAGCGAATTTCGTCCATTGCACCAGATCAATCCGTTGCGGCTGGACTGGATCGCTACAGCTTGTCCTTTGCAGGGGCTTGCCGTTGTGGATGTGGGGTGTGGTGGCGGAATCCTGGCCGATTCGATGGCGCGACGTGGCGCCCAGGTGCTGGGCATCGACCTTGCGACCAAGGCATTGCGTGTCGCGCAATTGCATGCGCTGGAAGCCCAGACACCCAATGTCACATACCGCGAAGTCAGCGCCGAGGAACTGGCCATCGAGCAGCCTTGCCAGTATGACGTGGTCACCTGCATGGAGATGCTCGAACATGTGCCGGATCCGTCGGCCATCGTCCGCGCCTGTGCACAACTGGTGAAACCGGGCGGATGGGTGTTCTTCTCGACCATCAATCGCAATGCCAAGGCCTTTTTGTTCGCCATTGTGGGAGCCGAGTACGTGCTCGGTATGTTGCCCAGGGGGACCCACACCTATGAGCGCTTGATCCGGCCCAGCGAGCTGGCGCGGTATTGCCGCGACAGTGCGTTGGAATTGCGTCAAGGCAAGGGGATGGAATACAACCCTTTGACCAAGCGTTATTGGCTCAGTGGCGACACCAGCGTCAACTACATGTTTGCGACCCAGAAGCCGATCGGCTTGGCATGATGGCCGACGCCATGCGATTGCCGGCCCCGGTCGATGCGGTGCTGTTCGATCTGGACGGTACGCTGATCGACAGTGCGCCCGATCTGGGCGCGGCAGCCGACCAGATGCGCGTGCAGCGTGGCCTGCCGTCGCTGCCTTTGGCGCACTACCGCCACATGGCGGGTGCGGGCGCGCGCGGCATGCTGGCGGTGGCTTTTGGCATGACCCCGGAACATGCGCAGTTTGCCGAACTCAAGGAAGAGTTTTTCTTCAATTACGAGCGCTGCATGACGCAGCGGACCTATGCCTTTGACGGCGTGCCGGTATTGATCGAGGCGTTGCAGCAACGCGGTTTGCCGTGGGGCGTGGTGACCAACAAGTCGGCGCGTTTCACCGATCCGCTGACGCGTGCCATGCCCTTGTTTGCGTCAGCGGCCGTTGTCATCAGCGGAGACACCACGGCGCACGCCAAGCCGCACCCCGAGCCTTTGTTCGAGGCAGCCCGCCGGATCGGCATCGCGCCTGCGCGATGCATCTATGTCGGCGACGATGAGCGTGACATCGTTGCGGGCCTGGCGGCCGGCATGGCGACGGTGGCGGCGACCTACGGATATCTGGGCATCAAGACCGATACGGCGCAGTGGGGCGCGCATGCGTCGATAGAAAATCCGCTGGCGCTATTGAAATTGCTGGCTTCAGCCTAAAATATGCGCTGAGGGGCTGCATTGGTTTCGACGTGGGTACGGAATCGCTGTGGTGCATGTCGAGCTGAATGTGCTCGTAAATCAGATTCAAACAAACTAACTGCAAACGACGAACGTTTCGCACTCGCTGCTTAATAACCAGTGAGCCTTACAACGGCAGGCCGGTGGGCCGGGCAAGGGTGTCATGATCGCAAGGTCCTGACGTCCAGGCTGTAAGGTTATTCACATCGGCTGGCCTTTGACCGGGTACCTTGGTCAGAGGCGAGAAAATAGGGTGCTGGCGTTCGGTATAGCGTGTGGCTGCGCGATACCGGAGGCGAGACTCAAATCAGACCACTAAACATGTAGATCTGCTCGAGGATGGCTTGCGGACGGGGGTTCGAATCCCCCCAGCTCCACCACACAAGGGCTCGGAAATTCTCCGGGCCCCTTTTTCTTGCCTGAAATCCCCGCACCACGCGGGGTTCCGGCCACCTGTGCTGCGGGTGGCCACCAACCGAAACGCCCTGAATCCGCCACTTTCTCGGCCAGAGCCGTCTCTATTCTCCGTTTTGCCTGCGGGTAGGCGCAGATCGTGGTCTGGCAAAATCAACCACTTACGGGCACAGGTTCACCGTCAACCAAGACCACCGGTCAAGCATCAAACCCCGTCGCGACCTCCCACTGGGTAGCCCATTCGGTCCGCTGCGGGCAAGCAGGACCCTTGCAGCGAAAATGTCGACGATGACCAACCAGAAGAGAATCGCCGCAGATCTGCAGTCTGCGCTTTCTGGGCAAAGCCCACTGAGTATCGATCTGTACGTGGAAGTTCTGGCCGACTATGAGAACGAGCTCAAGGCATCGCTGGACAAGGACGTCGATGACGCCCTGCTGTGCATGCTGGCCGACGACGGTGATGTGGCGATGATGGTCATTGACTGGGACGGCAGCATCTACCGGAACGAAAACGCGTTGAAAATGCTGCAGGCGATGTGGCGGCACAGCTTTGACGCCAACCTACAGACCATCGTGCCCATCCTAAGTGACCACATCAGCCAGAAAAACCTGGGGGTGGCGGGCATCAAGTGGTTGCCCGCACCCAGCGATTGAAGCGGGCTGACGAACGGCGGTCCTGGTTACGAATCGAACGCGACCACCACCTCCCGCTGCGCCACCCAGTCCGTCGGCAGCGGATTCCGCTGGAACCACAGCAGGCTCATGCACCGGAGCTGCTGCCCGGCCAGGATACTCTGGATGATCGCAGGCTCCAGCAGCGTCAAGCGCAGCAACTCGTTGACCGTCGAGTGGTGCAGGCCTTCACGCTGGGCGATCTCGCTCCCACTGCCGACCACGCCATCGTCGAGCAGCTGCTGCCAGTAGAAGGCCCGCGTCAGGGCCACCAGCAAGGGCTGGTCAATCTGGCTGGCGACCTTGCCCGGCGCTCGACCGCCCCATCTGGCCGCACCACCACCTTGCTGGCACCGCGCTTCCTGATCTTCAGCGGGATGAAGGTGGACAGCTTGACCTGACCGCCATCCCGATGTTCGCGCGCAACGGGTCCGCCCAAAGCCTGCACTTTCGGCTTCATGCCTCCACCTCCTGCGGTTCCCACTCCTGCAATTCCGCACCGATGGTGCCCGGCAGCAGTTCCCCAGCCAGTTCCTGCCAGCCCTGATCACGCCAGATGATTTCCAGCCCGCCATCGGCAATCACCACGCGCCCGATCAGCAACTGCGCCAGTCGACACTGTTCGGCGGGGAACAACCGTTGCCACAGGCCAGCTAGATTTCGCATCGGCAACACCGCCTCGGGCTCTGACAGGTCTGGGCTGACGGTGTAGCTGGGTACCAGCCGTTCGCCATCGGGCGTGAACAGCAGGCCGCGCAACAACACCGGTTCCCGCTGGCGGTCGTTGGTCTCGCGCCGCCGCTCAATGCCGTCGGTGGCGATCAGTGCGTGAACCGCGTCCCACTGCGCCTGGGTGATGATGGCCTGATGCTGGCCCGGGAAGCTCTGCCCCTTGTGGACGATCTCGCCCAGGTACATCCGGTTGTGCAGCATCTTGTAGATCGTCTGCTTGGTGAATGGCTTGCTGCCCTTGGTGACCACGCCTTCCGCGCCGTAGGTCTTGGCCATCAGGGTGGCCGAGCGAGCGGTCTCGAAGTCATCGAAGATGCGGCGCACCAGCGTGGCTTCCGTTTCATTCACCATCAGTAGCCGATCCCGAACGTCGTACCCCAGCGGCAGCGGCCCGCCCATCCACATCCCCTTGGCCTTGCTGGCCGCGATCTTGTCGCGGATGCGCTCTCCGGTCACTTCGCGCTCGAACTGTGCGAAGGACAGCAGCACGTTGAGCATCAGCCGACCCATCGAAGTGGCCGAGTTGATCTGCTGCGTGACGGCACTGAAGCTGACCCGGTGGCGGTCGAACACATCCACCATTCGCGCAAAATCCGCCAACGAGCGCGACAGCCGGTCGATCATGTAAACCACCACGATGTCGATCTTGCCCATCTGGATGTCCGCCATCAGGCGGCGCAGTGCGGGCCGCTCCATATTGCCGCCGGAGAAACCGCCATCGTCGTAATCATCGGCTACGGTGATCCAGCCCTCGTGGCTCTGGCTCTTGATGAAGGCGTGCCCGGCTTCCTTCTGGGCATCGATGGAATTGAAGGATTGATCCAGCCGCTCGTCGCTGGAGACACGGCAATACACCGCGCAGCGTTTCGGTGGCACAAGCAAGGGGGCGTTCATTGACCATCTCCCTTGCCGCCGCGCAGACCAAAGAACTTCGGCCCGTTCCACTGCGTGCCCGTGATGTGGCGGGCCGCCGCCGACAGACTCTTGAACACCTGGCCATCCAGGGCATATAGACCATCGGGCGTGACCGTCACCCGGTACTCGCGTTCATCCCATTCCCGAATCAGCGTGGTGCCGGGCATCAGCAGCGTTTGCGCGCTGAGCCCGGCGGCCGACTTGATCTTGGAATGCTTGGCACCGGCCTCAACCAGCATCTTGCGGATGTTGGTGGGCAGCGCCCCGTAAGCCAGTTCCTGGATGCGGTAGGCCAGACGCGATTCCACGCAATTGCGATTGCGATGGTTGGGCCGCCGGGGAAAGTGCTGATCCCACAGCGCCCAGAGCTCGGCCATTGGCAGGGAGGGCAACCGATACACCGCCGTGCGTTGCTGCGTCAAAGTTTCAGCGTGCTCATATCCAACTGAACGCTCTCCAACTAGGTATCCCGTCTCGTTGACGATTCGAAACTCGTCGTCACCAATGCGGGTGAACCGGCTGTGGTCGGGCTTGCCTGTAGCCATTGACTCACCCAGCCTGATGTGCCCTAGGTTGTTGAAATAGGAGGGTGGAAGCCGGACTACCTCGTATATCTTTTGTCCTCCGTCGAGCTTGCACAGGCTCGCCATTTTCCATTCAATCGCCCAACTCTCGTACTTCAACGAGACGACTGCGACGACGACTGCGACTACTATGACAATATAGCGAGTGTTGAGCGGCCTACGCAAACCCAAAAACTGTCCTGAACTCTTTGACGCAGTGGAGCCAACACTAGCTGCGTGTTCCGGCTCGCGTTCGTCAAGAAATCGAGGGCGAATGGCTCGTAAAGTGCCGTATGTTCCCCCAATATTGATGACATACGCAAAAGCTAGATTTATCCAATAGCCCATTGGCATCAAGCTGCCTGGAACATAAGAACTTGAACCTATGCCAATGCCCAACTTCGCGTACAACGGCCAAAGGGCAGCCTCGACGCTCTGTTTACAGGCAACGGGCAGCAGTTGGAGTGGCAGGGCGCGACACCAGACCGATCAGCTGCTGCATACGAGGTGGCATTGACATGACCGAACTACAAGCGCCGCAACCCGGCGAATTTCTACTCTACGAAACCGAGGACGGCCGCACCCGCGTCGAGTGCCGTTTTGCCGAAGACACCATCTGGCTGTCGCAGGCGATGATGGCCGAGCTGTTTCAGACTTCGCCGCAGAACATCACGCTGCACCTGAAGGCGCTCTACGCGGAAGGGGAAATCACCTCGGAGGCAACCTGTAAGAGTTACTTACAAGTTCGGTCCGAGGGGGAGCGGCAGGTCCGGCGCACCGTCAAGTTCTACAACCTCGACGCCATCCTGGCCGTGGGCTACCGGGTGCGCTCGTCACGCGGCACGCAGTTCCGACGCTGGGCCACCGAACGCCTGCGCGAGTATCTGGTCAAGGGCTTCTCCCTTGATGATGAACGCCTGAAGAACCCGCCCATCGCCGGCTCGGCCGTGCCAGACCGCTTCGACGAGTTGCTGGAACGCATCCGCGACATCCGGGCCAGCGAGCGCCGGATGTACCTGCGGGTACGCGAGATCTTCGCGATGGCGGCCGACTACGCGCCCACGCTGCCGGAAACCACCCAGTTCTTCCGGTTCATCCAGAACAAGCTGCACTTCGCCGTGACCGGCAAGACCGCCGCCGAACTGATCGCCGAGCGCGCCGACAGCAGCCGGCCGAACATGGGCCTGACCACCTGGAAGTCGGGCAGTGTGCAGAAGGCCGACGTGACCGTGGCGAAGAACTATCTGCGCGAACCGGAGATCGGCGAGCTCAATCGCATCGTGACGATGTGGCTGGATTTCGCCGAGGATCAGGCTCGTCGCCGTAAAGAGGTCTTCCTGAAAGACTGGGCCGAGAAGCTGGACGCCTTCCTGAAGTTCAACGAGCGCGATGTGTTGGATGGTGCTGGCCAGGTTGCGAAAAAGCGAGCCGATGCTCACGCGGAAGGCCAGTACGAGCAGTTCGCTGCCCAGCGGCGGGCAATGCTTGAGGCGGAAGGCGCCGAGGTCAATGTACGGGCCTTGGAGGCTGCCGCCAAGGCACTACCGAAGCCCAACAAGACGAGGAAGTGAGGGTGCCGGATCGCGATGAACTGTCCGGATTGCGAGCTGAAAACGCCCGCCTGATCGCCCTGCTCGAATCGCACGGTATCCAGTGGCGTCCGCCGCAACCGGTCGTCCTGGTCGCGCGAGAGCCGGAGCCGTCCAAGCTTTCCACCGCCGAGAAGGTGGCGCTGTTCCGCCGGCTGTTTCGCGGGCGCACGGATGTTTACCCGATCCGCTGGGAGGGCAAGACCTCCGGCAAGACGGGCTACGCGCCCGCGTGCGCAAACGAATGGCGCGCCGGTGTCTGCGAGAAGCCGCGCATCAAGTGCGGGGACTGCAGCAATCGTCTGCTGATTCCGCTGTCCGATGCGGTGATCTACGACCATCTGGCTGGTGAGCACACAGTCGGGGTGTATCCGCTGCTGGAAGACGACAGCTGCTATTTCCTCGCGGTCGACTTCGACGAGGCGGAGTGGAGGGACGACGCGCGGGCATTCATGAAGTCCTGCGATGAACTGGGCGTACCGGCGGCGCTGGAGATTTCCCGCTCCGGGAATGGAGCGCACGCGTGGGTGTTCTTCGTCAGCCGTGTTTCTGCTCGTGATGCACGCCGTTTGGGCACGGCCATCATCACCCATACCTGCGCTCGCACCCGGCAACTGAAGCTGGAATCCTATGACCGACTGTTCCCGAACCAGGACACGATGCCCAAGGGCGGGTTCGGCAACCTGATCGCCTTGCCGCTGCAGAAAGGTCCGAGGGAACAGGGCTTCAGCGTCTTTGTCGATGCCAGCCTGCGACCCTACGCCGATCAATGGGCGTTCCTCGCGTCCATCCAGCCGATGGCCGCGCACGACATCGAGCCGACCATCCTCCGGGCCACGGGTGGCGTCCATCCGCTGGACGTCACCTTCATCGACGATGAGGACCTGGCCACGCCCTGGAAGCGCGAGAACACATCGGCCAAGAAGCTGGCCGGTCCGATGCCGAAGTCACTGACCGTCACGCTGGCCAATCTGATCTATTTCGAGAAGGCCGAGTTGCCGCAGGCATTGGCCAACCGCCTGATCCGACTGGCCGCTTTCCAGAACCCGGAGTTCTACAAGGCCCAGGCGATGCGGATGTCGGTTTGGGACAAGCCACGCGTCATCGGTTGCGCTGAGAGCTATCCCCAGCACATCGCCCTGCCGCGCGGGTGCCTGGACGCCGCGCTGTCCTTGCTGCGAGAGAACGGCATTGCCTGTGACTTGCGAGACGAACGCTTCGGCGGCCAGCCGCTGGACGTGTCGTTCGTCGGCAGTCTGCGCCTCGATCAGGAGGCCGCCGTTGCCGGACTGCTCCCCCACGATGCTGGAGTGCTGTGCGCGCCAACTGCCTTCGGCAAGACGGTCACTTCCGCCGCGATGATCGACCGGCGGGGCGTCAACACCCTGGTGCTGGTGCATCGCACAGAGTTGCTCAAGCAATGGCAGGAGCGCCTGCAAGCCTTTTTGGGTGTCGCCAAGGGCGTGGTCGGCACCATCGGCGGCGGCAAGGCCAAACTGACTGGCAAGATCGACATCGCCGTGATGCAGTCCCTGTCCCGCCAGGGCGAGGTGAACCCGCTGGTCGAGGACTATGGGCAGGTGATCGTCGACGAGTGCCACCACGTCGGCGCGGTGTCTTTCGACGCCATCCTGAAACGGGCGAAGGCGAAATACGTGCTGGGCCTGACGGCGACACCGATCCGCCGCGACGGGCAGCAGCCGATCATCTTTATGCAGTGCGGGCCGATCCGCCACACGGCGGCCACGCCGGCCGGGGCACCGCACGATCTGGAGGTGGTGCCGCACTCCCGCCATGCCCGGATGGACTTGCCACAGGATGCTGGCATCCAAGACGTCTTCCGACATCTCGCCAACGATCAGACCAGAACCGAGGCCATCGCCGCCGAGGTGCGCGATGCCGTCGCGCAGGGACGCAAGGTGCTGGTCCTGACCGAACGTACGGAACACCTCGATGCCATCAAGGCGGAGCTCGACGGCCTGCTGCCGGCACCGTTCGTCCTGCACGGACGAATGTCCAGGAAGCAGCGAGCGACGCTGGTCGCAGACCTGGATGCCCTACTGCCCGACGCGCCTCGTGTCCTCCTGTCCACCGGTAAGCTGGTTGGCGAGGGCTTCGATCACCCGCCGCTAGACATCCTGGTCCTCGCGATGCCTGTGTCTTGGAAGGGCACGCTGCAGCAGTACGCCGGGCGCCTACACCGCGAGCACGCCAGCAAAACCGACGTGCGGATCATCGACTTCGTGGACACCGGCCACCCGGCGCTGCTACGGATGTGGGACAAGAGGCAGCGCGGCTACCGGGCGATGGGGTACAGGATTGGGTCCGGTGACACTCCGGAATGACGACGAATTCTCCAGCGGCCCTCTGGAGTTTCGCAATGACCCGCAGCAACCCGCGCCAGTGCTCATAAGCTCGGGAGGCCAGTCGGCACATGGTCAACCGTCCACCACCATAAACCTAAAGCCCAACCGTTTTCGGTTGGGCTTTTTCCTGTCCGGAGCGTCAGTGTTGGCGCGGTTTCGGGCATTTTGCCGGTGAGCGTCGCCCAGGCCTTGGTGCCATGTCTGGAGTCAGTTTCCCTGCATTTCTGTCTCTGTTCTCTGTTGGGCCGGTGAGCGTTCACAACCTCGAAACCAAGATTGATGCGGGATTCCGGCCTGCTGATTGAAGTTCCAAGTTGGTCGGGCACAGGGGACTGGGAATTGTCGCTTTACACTTGGCCTCTGCAACGAAGAGGCGGTACAGAATGGCTACCGGGAACCCGATCTTCGTCATGCATCGAGCACAACATCGCCAAGGGGAATGGCCTGGCAGGCCAGGCAGACGCCCGGGTCGTCAGGCTCAGTGCCATGGAGATGACGCACCTTGCCGGCCACCAACCGCACTTCACAGCTTTCGCACTGCCCGACACGGCAGCCGCTACTCATTTGCAAGCCAAGAGACTCCGCGAACGAAAGCAACGTGCCTTGCTTGGGCGTCCATTCCATTGCGTTGCGCCCCGAGCGGGAAAAACTCACCTTGAATTTCTGATCCCCGTCCGGCGGCAGCACTGGGGGTGAGCGAAAGACCTCGCTGAAGATATCGAAGCGTGGAACGCCGCGAGACAAAAGTCCAGTATTCACGGTGTTCATCATCGCGGGTGGCCCGCACATGTAGACACGGGCGCGACGTTCGATCAGGGCTTGGTCAACCACACTGGCATCGATGTAACGCTTCGCGAAAAAGTCGATGCCTTCGTGGTCCGTCGGCAAAGGCGCGGTGTAGAAATCGAAAACCCTGAGGTTAGGCAGTCGTGCCCGGTGATGAGAGATCCGCTCACGGAAGGCATGGGTGCGACTGTTCTGGTTGCTGTAGTAGAGCCAGATTTCGGGGCTTTCCGATCCGTCAGGCAGTGATTCGAGCAGGCCAATGAAGGGCGTGATTCCGATTCCCCCTGCAAACAGGCAAAGGGGTTGCGGGGAGTGGCGAGGCAACACCCAACCTCCGGAGGGCGAACGCAACGACACCAAGTCGCCCACCCGAAGCGTGCGGTGCAGGAGGCCGGACATGCTCCCTTCAAAGGGAACTCCGGCAAGTGACCGGCCCTTTTGATGGCGCACGGCGATGCTGTACGTGCGCCGATGCGGCACTTCGGCAGCGCCAGTGAGCGAGTAGGCGCGTGTCAAGTGCAACCCTTCTGCTCGATTCAATCCAATCTCGAGATGTTGACCCGGGCGGTAGTCTGGGAGTTCAGTGGCCTGGACAGGCTCGAAGTGAATGCCAAGCACACCTTCGGCCTCGTGCCGGAGTTCGCTTACCCGGAATTCTCGATAGCCTGGCCATTTGCGCTGGCGTACCTCGGTCTCTGGATCCAGTTCGATGTCGCAAAGGAAAGAACGAAGCGGCACAGATCCGCTGACAGGATCATGGTGATCCGCAGAGATCAACGTGTTGAAGTTACTGCCCAGAGCGCCCGCAATGGGAAGACCCTCGCGATCGAGTTCCGGGCAGGCCTGCCACCAACCGAACTCCGCCACAACGACATCGTCAGCCAGCTGGCGCGTGATTCGCGCCACAAAGCGGGCCTCGCCCACGCGCGTGCGGACGCGGATCCAATCTCCGTCCAGAATGCCCTTCGAATTCGCCAGAGCAGGACTGAGTTCGGCGACCGGATCGGGCGCGCGCTTGCGAAGCGAAACCAGGCTGCGGTGCTGGCTATGGCAATAGAAGCCGTTCTTGGCAGAGCTAAACACGTAGGGGAAGCGACCGTTTCGCGTTGCCTGTGCATCGCGCGGCGTGTCCGCCGGCTCGACGAAAGTGGGCAGCGGCGGCTGGCCATGTCGCAGAAACTTCTCAGAATAGAGTTCGACGCGCTTTGTTTCCGTGCTGAAGCCCTGCACGCCGGTGGGGGTAGTGCGCGCATATTTTTTCTCGGCGGCATCAATCGGGTATGCCATGCCTTCTGGGCGCTGGCGCAGCTGAGCGACGGTGATGCCCGAAGGTTCAAGGATGTGATTCCAGCCCGCTTCAAGATTGCCCCCAAAGAACGCCTCGCCCATCCCAAGCCGGCAGGCCAGATCGAATAGCACTTCGTTGTCGGATCGGGATTCGCCGCGCGGCGACACCATGCGTTGGCGCAATTGAACCCAGCCCGCCGCGCGATCATCGATTTCGAAGCCGATTCGCAGACCTTCTCGTTCCCATGGTGTGTTGATCGGCAGAAGGATGTCGGCGTACCTGGCCGCGGGCGTTTCGAACAAATCGCAATGCACGTGGAATTCGAGCTGCGAGAGCGCCTCGTGCGCCTGCGCCGTGTCAGCCTGGGAGACAGGCAGGTTGGTGCCGAACGCCATCATGCCGCGCACCTTATACGGTTCCCCTTCAAGAATGGCGCGATAGGTGTCGCGCGCTGTCACCCAGCCGGAGGCGGGCGGGCCGATTGGACGCTCGTCGAGGCCCAGAGCCTTGGCACGCTGCGCGTCGGACATCAGCGAGAGCGCGTTGACCACGTTGACGGGAGGCCCCCGTCGAACCCGATTGCCCCCAAAGCGGTCGAAGCTTCCGCCCAATGCGTACAGCGTCGCGACCGCACGCTCGGATTGCGTTGCGTTTGCGTGCTGTCCGATGCCTGTCCATGCGTGGTAGGCGACGCGCCCCAGGGTGCCGAAAAGATCAGCAGCAGCGTGCAGCGAAGCCTCAGGCACGCCTGTGATCCGCTCCACCTCCTGCGGTCCATAAAGGGCGCAGGCCTCGGCCAGCAAACCGAACGCAGGATGGCAGACGAGTCCGGGAGCACCTTGCGCTTCGACCGGGACTGCGCCTTGCAGCCGAAAGTGTTCGCTCAATTGTGGTTGGGCTGCCTGTTCCGTGTCGTACGGGACGACGCAGCCGCGTTCATCGCTCCAGGCCAGGAAGCGGTTGCTTTCGGCATGCGGCCAGAGGTCTTGCTCGCGCAGGAAGAGCCCGTTGTCGCTTCGCACCAGGAGCGGTCCATTGGTCCAATCGCGGACGAACCCTTCATCGAAGCGTCCGCTGGAAATCATGAGATGGATCAATCCAAGGGCCAGTGCGGCATCCGTGCCGGGTCGGACCCGAAGCCACACGTCGGCCTGACGGGCAAGCGCTGTTGGGCGCGGGTCGACCACGACCATCTTCGCGCCTCTCGCACGCCCTTTCCCGATGGCGTTTGCCTGTGCCAGCCAGGTGTTGGTGGGGTTGTGCCCCCACAGGACGATCAGGTCAGCCTGGGAGTAGTCGGCTGGCGGCAAGCCGCTGCCGAACGTGAATGCATGAGCGAAGTCTTTGTGCCAGTTGCAGACTTCCGTGGCATAGCAGATGTTCGGGCTGCCGAACACGCGGACGAAGCGCTCGATCCAGTCGATGCTGTCGCTCAGCGGTGTTCCACTTGGCGTGGTGACGGCGAAGACAATCGATTCGGCACCGCTTTCGGCCTTGATCGCGCCCAAGCGCTCGGCAGTCTCGGTCAGCGCTTCTTCCCAGCTGATGCGCACCCAACCTGGATCGACGTCACCTTTGGGCCGGGTGCGCCGAAGCGGATAGTGCAGTCGGTGGGGGCTGTGCACGATTTCCGGCGCTGCCTTGCCCTTCATGCACATCGCCTCGCCCGTGGGATGGGACGGATCCGGGCGAACGGCAATCAGCATGTCTTCGCGCACCTCGCTGACCGTGCCACATCGGGAGCGACAAAGGGTGCAATACCCTTGTTTGAGTTCTGTCGGCATCACCAGTTGATCGCCCCGTTGGTAGTCAAGACATCACGGATTCTGCACTCTCTTCGCGGACGGCCGCGCGGTAGACCAGTGCGGCAGCAGTCAGATCAGACAGCGCCGTGCCGACGGCCTTGAAAACAGTGATCTCGTTGTCCGAAATCCGACCTGGTGCAGTGCCATCGCAAATGGCCCGTAGCGTGCGGATGGTGCCTGGCACAAGGACGCCCCGCTCGATGGGAGAAATCAGGTCTCCCGCCTCAACGAGTGCATCCATCGAGTCGACTGCCATCGTTGCATTCGCGAAGACAGCATCATCGCTTTCGCGCATGCCGGGCGTAAAGCCCCCGATCAAGTCCACATGGGTGCCCGGCCGCAACCATGCGCCGTGAACAAGCGGCGCTGTGGACAGAGTGGCACAGGTCACGATGTCAGCAGCCCGGACCTCCGACTCGAGCGAGCCGGCGACCTGGGCGTCGACCCCGAGGGACTTCGGCTTTGCCGCCAGGGCCTGTGCTTCTGAAGTTGTGGGATTCCACACCCGCACCGTGCTGATGTCCCTGACTGCCAGATAGGCTTCACAGAGCAGGCTCGCGACCCGAGCCGCGCCGACAATGAGCAGCCTCTTGGCGTTCTTCCTGGCCAGGTACGACGCGGCCAGCGCCGACACGGCCACGGTCTGGCGCCCAGTGATCTAGTTGCCGTCGATGAGTTCGAGATGCTGGCCAGTTGTGCCGTCGCACAGGAAATGGAATCCTGCAATTGACGAATAAAGGCCGGATCGGTCCGACGTGGCGTTGCAGTGTCTGTTCAATGAAGGCATGGAAAAGGGCCTGGACGAGGCGGCACGGCACACGGCGGCCGCACGCATCAAGCGTGCCAGCACCGAAATGGGCGGCCTCATCACTGACCTGCTGGAGTACACCCGTACGCGGCTGGGTGCGGGCTTGCCGATGGAACTGGCCGACTGCAATGTCGGCGCTGTGTGCGAGGACGCGCTCGAAGCCATTCGCACCGGTTCCCCCAAACAGCAGTTCGTGCAAATGCTGGTTGGCGACCTGAAGCTTCAGGTCGACGCGCCGCGGTTGCACCAGGCGCTGTCCAATCTGCTGGCGAACGCCGTGCAGCATGGCGACCGCGGAACACCCGTCACGCTCAACGCAAAGGGACAGGTGGACGCGGTGGTGCTGAAGGTCGGCAATGCGGGTGATTCGATCGCGGCCGACGCGCTGGTGGTCATCTTCGAGCCGCTGGTGCGTGCACCCGGTAACGCTGCGCAGTCGCACGTCCGCTCGAAGACGAGCCTGGGCCTGGGCCTGTTCATGTGAAGCATGGCTGCATCCTGCAGGGTCGGGTTGGCCGGCAGCCTAATCGCGCCGTCTGTCGCCGGTGAAGGGGTCCAGTCTCGTGCGCAATGGACGGGCCGGCCATCGGCGGGTGGGTTGCCAAGATGTCGGGCGTGCATGGATCGCTGTCGGACAGCACCGACAGCCGCTGGCAGCGCCGCCACGGCACGATGCTGCATGGGGTGCGCAGGGCAGGCAAGCCTCGCCGCATGTAGGTGCGATCCGACAGTCGGACGGCCATTCTTGAGGGCCTGCACGGGATTCCGATGCATTTGCCCGATCGGCATTCGGTCCTAAGCTGCATGTTCGTTGGCGCCCTGGCAACGCAACGAGAATCCAACCACGCTGAAGGAGAATCGACATGGGAAAGAAAATTCCGTCCACTCTCGAACCTGACGTCGGCGCCGACGACGACACCGAGGCCGAGCTGCTGGCGGGGGAACTGGACGATGGCCTGGTACCTCCCGTCATTCAGGACGACCCGGAATTCGATCGCATCATCTCGCCGGAGGATTGACCATGTGCTGCGCCGCTGCCGCAGGGTGGGGCTGCAACGGACCTGGGGATGGCCGATCATGATCCCGCGTCCGATCGGGCGTGTCCTCGGATTCGTTCTGGGAGTCGTGCTCAGCGCGGCCTGTCATGCCGACGGTGCGTCGATTGCCAAGGAGGGTGTCGGGGCGGCGTTGGCGTGCCAGACTTGCCACGGGGCGGCAGGCGAGGGGGCGGCGCAGGCCGGCTTTCCCCGGCTGGCGTCTCTTGGCGCCGCCTACCTGCAGCGCCAGCTCGGGGCCTTCGCTGACGGATCACGCGTCAGCGCCGTGATGATGCCGATTGCCAAAGCCCTGTCGGCGGCCGACCGCATCGCGGTGGCCGCGTATTACGCCGCGTTGCCGGTACCGACCGCACCGGCAGCTGCCCGGCCGGTGGCAACCGCGTCGACTCCGGCTTCATCGCCGGCTTCATCGCCGGCGTCGGCGTCCGCGCCGGCCGGCGCTACGCTGGCTACCCGCGGTCGCTGGGCCGACAAGCTGCCGGCGTGCGAGCAATGTCACGGCCCGGGCGGGCAGGGCGTGGGGCCGGACTTCCCGGCACTGGCCGGGCAGGGTGCGCTCTACCTCGCCAACCAGTTGACCGCATGGAAAACCGGTGCGCGACCGCCCGGCCCCATGGGGCTGATGGCAGTGGTCGCGAAGAAGTTGTCCGAGTCGGACGTGCGTGCGGTTGCCGATCACTTTGCCGCGCTTCCAGCCGGAGCCGTACGATGAGCGCCGCACGACGATGGGGGTACGTCGGCGGCGCAGTGGCGGCGCTGGTGATCGGCATCGCCCTGTTTGTGGGCGGCGTGTTTGACCCCTTGGGCATGGAAGCCTACAGCACGCGAAAGCTGGCTGCGCTGAAGGCGGCGTCGCCTGACGCGGTGGCGTCGCCCCGACCGGCGGCATCGGCATCACCGCAACCGGTGGCGCATGCAGCGGACGACGTGGCGGGCAACCCGCCCCGCAGCGACCTGACTGCGCCGGCTGTTGCGGCCGCCGCACGCGGAGCGTTCCGCCCGCCGCCCGAATCCGCGTTGCCCGCAGGCGCATTCGGCGACGTGATCCGCCGCGGCCGCGAGATCTTCGTCGATACGCCGCGCGCCGCGTCCGCGTATGTCGGCAACGGCCTGCGTTGCGTCAACTGCCACCTCGACGCCGGGAGGCTGGCGGACTCGGCACCGCTGTGGGCCGCCTTCGTCAGCTACCCCGCGTACCGCAGCAAGACCAAGAGCGTGACCACGTTCCAGCAGCGTCTGCAAGGG
>JAGPBF010000063.1 GCA_018063505.1 Rhodoferax sp. | reverse complement strand
GCTGATTTTTTTCCGACCCACGAGCGCAAACATCCAATGGCGCGATATTGAAGCCTTGTTCATTGAACTTGGCGCGGAAGTCGAAGAGCGTGCGGGAAGCCGGGTTTCCGTGTTTTTGTTTGGCGAGGTGCGGGTATTTCATCGGCCACACCCATCGCCAGCTACCGATAAGGGTGCCGTCGCCGGCATTCGCAAATGGCTGGAGCAGCACGGAGTTGAACCATGAACGTAATGACTGTTGACAATTTTCACGCGACTATTGAATTTGACCCTGATCTTGATTTGTTTCGGGGGGAAATTCTTGGCCTAAATGGGGGAGCTGACTTCTACGGAAAGAACCCAAAAGAACTTCGAGCCGAGTTCAAGCGGTCGCTCCAGGTTTTCCTTGAGGTTTGCAAGGAAAAAGGTATTGAACCGAGGCGCCATTTTTCAGGCAAGTTCAACTTGCGGATTCCCCCGGATTTGCACGAAAAGTTGGCGATTGCCGCTCAGGCGCAAGGTAAGAGTATCAATACACTGGCGCAGGAGGCATTGCGGGACTGCGTTGCGTCATGAGGACACCAGTTGACGGGTCATTCCATCGGACCGCCTGCGGCATCCGCTGAATTCCGGCATTAGGCCGCACGAGCGGATGTCAATCGCTAGGCTCATGCGCAGGACTTGCGCAGAGTGCTCGATTTGCGCAGACTCTCCACCCACCATTCACCGAGGACGGCCATGAACCGACTGCGTCGACTGACCCTTGCTGCTGCCCTAGTCATTGAATCTGGTGCAGCGCTCGCTCAGTCGCCGGCCCTCACGAAGTACGGCCCCGCAGAGATGCTGGCCGAATCATCCAATCTCGCCGATCTCACGTTTCCGAAGACTGCGGTCGAGCTTGGCATGTTTTCAAAGTTCAACAATATCTTGTTTCGCCCGTCACGCGGAACATCGGAGCAACGCTACCCGGCCGTAGTACTTCTACACAGGTGCGGTCCTTTCCAGGATCAAGAAGTCCGGTACTGGGTGGAAGCGGCACTCGCAAAGGGATATGTCGTCCTCCCAGTCGATTCCCTTCGCGGAAATGCCAATAACTGCACGTTCCCCCTTCAAGTCGAGTCGGGGCGGCGGATCAAGGACGCCTTCGACGCCCACCATCATCTGGCCGGCCTCCCTTTCGTAGATTCTGCCCGGGTCTACGTTGTTGGCTTCTCGCAGGGATCTTTCATTGCAACCTTGGCAAGCAGCGCGCAGGTTGCCTCCGCATTTGGTGTACCTCCAACGAAGAGATTTGCTGCGGCAGCAGGGCTATATGGCCACTGTCAGTATCCCGTGGGCTCGATTCGAGGTGTAAGTTATCAGATCGACATCTTGCGGCCCGATGTCGACCGGCCTCTCCTTCTACTGATGGCGGAACTTGACAACGAGACGCCCCCTACCTCTTGCGATGAACCCGTGAAACAACTGACGGCCAAAGGTGTGCCCATCGAAGCACACATCTATCCGAAGACTACACATTGCTGGGACTGCATCTTGTCAGACGGTCGCGTGAGGACTGACTTCCGCGGGGTTCAGATCGTCTATCGCTACGACAAGGCCATTACCGACGACTCTAGTCAGCGCATCTTCGAATTCTTCTCAAGATGAGCAAGCCCGAGTGGCTTACCAGTGCGGCCAAACCCCTCGCTTAAGCGGAGCACCAACGTTGAGGCCTCGTATTCAGCACCAATGAACCCCTGGGCCGTCAATCCTGCTTGGCAGAACTTCTCGTCTCTCGTGCGCGAAGCGGCTACTGCTGACTCCTGCCGTACCGGGATGCCTCCTGATCCGACGCCCCTCAAGTGCAAGACGCTTGCCAACCAGGAAGCCCCCTTATGAAGATGGACAAAATTCCCTTCGCCACAACAGACTGGTCTGCCGTCTCTCCCACAGAGCACAAAGGCGAATCTGGAACGGCCTACTGGCGGACGCAGGACTTCGCGGGCATCCGTGTCCGAATGGTCGAATACACGCCCGGCTATGTGGCAGACCACTGGTGCAGCAAGGGGCATATCCTGCTGTGCCTGGAAGGTGAACTCGAAACCGAACTCCAAGACGGCCGCAGGTTCACGCTCAAGCCGGGCATGAGTTACCAGGTCGCCGACGACGCAGAAGCCCACAAGTCCAGCACCACGGTCGGTGCGAAGCTGTTCATCGTTGACTGAGCAAGTCCGCCTGAATCGAACCCACGGATTTCGGCCCCATGATTACCGAAGAGATGCTGGATATCTACGCCAGATTCAATGGCGACATGGATGGGTTTGCCAGGGTCGGCTCCGCGCGGGATCGCGCCCTCATGTCGGAGACGCAGTGGTACGCGCTCGATGCCTTTGTGCTGGAGCTTCATGCCGTGAAGGCCCAGCTGGCATCGCCGGGTTACGCAGAGCAGATCGAGAGCCGACTGTCGGCCATGTCAGCCAACCCCAGAGTCAGGGAGAGGCTCTGGCAACTCGCCTGAGCATTGGCAAAGGATGTCCACGCGGGACAGATAATTCCGTTTCTTCGTTCTTCAGACCACTCATGGACACACCATGCGTCTGATCCGTCCGTTTGAAACACGCGACGTCAATGGCCTTTGCGTTAGGCTTCACGACTTCTGCCGCTCTTGGTCACTACAACTTCATGACTCCCAGAACCCGGCGCGTGCTTCAAGCCGTCCTGTACGAAGTATTCGCAATCGCCTTTGTGGGCCCGGTGCTGAGCCTGGCATTCAACAGGCCGGCGGCCTCCACCTTTGGCCTGGCCGTGGTGTTGTCCAGCATCGCCCTGGGCTGGAACTATCTGTTCAACGCGATCTTCGAACGCTGGGAATCACGCCAATCGCAAGGCGGCCGGTCTTTTGCAAGACGCCTGGCGCATGGCATCGGGTTTGAAGGTGGCCTCGTCATCCTGCTGATTCCGGTGATGGCGTTCTGGCTGGACATTTCAGCGCTTGAGGCCTTCATCGCGAATCTGGGTCTGCTGGCATTCTTCTTCGTTTATGCCATTGGATTCACCTGGGCGTTCGATCGTATATTTGGTCTGCCTGCGTCCGCGGCGAAGCGCCAGCAGACCTGAACAATCCCGCCGGCGGCTGGCCGTGGTGCACGGCGAACTCAAACCGGGAGATACCCATGTTGCCAAACCTTCAGGGCGGTTGCCTTTGCGGAAAGATCCGGTTCAGCGCATCACTCCCATCTGGCATTGACTGTTTCGTCGGAGCGCGCGCGACCAAGGACGGCAAGCCTGAGCAACCGTACAGGCACGAGCACCCGTGCATGGCACCGGCAGCTGGCCAAGCCTGATCCATCACGCCGTCGCATGAGGCTTACTGCGACTCAGCCGCCCCCGCCCCCATAGTTGGGTTTTCGGCCATGTCGAATTGGCAAGCCGTTGTTCGTCGCAATAGTGGCGACGCCAATCAAGAGGAGAAAAAACAATGCGATTCATCATCACGGCACAGGCTGGCACGGACGAAACGAAACTGAACGCGGAGGCGGGCTTCGACGAAAAGCTCTTCACCGCGTACATGAGTTTCAATGAAGAGATGCACAAGGCAGGTGTGTTGGTTGCCTCTGAAGGGCTGAACCCTGCGGCAGCGGGTGCCCGCATCGCTGTTTCCCGGGGAAAGCGATACATCGTCGACGGTCCTTTCGCCGAGTCGAAGGAACTGGTCGGCGGTTTCTACATCATCGACGTCCAATCGCTCGACGAAGCCATTCAGTGGATGCTGCGCGCCCCCTGCGGGATGGGCTCCGACGACGTGCTGGAGATTCGGCAGTTGACCGGTTCTGGTGATCTTCCACCCGATATTCTTGCCCTCATCAGGTCCGCTGCGCCCACTTGGAGCAGCTCGGTATGGCAGGCGCGAGAATAGGCAGTGTGTGTGGCTGGCAGCCACACTCAGGCCCCACCTTGGAAGTCCATCAGCAAGGAGTCCGATTTGAAACTGGGTTACACCATCATCTACGTCCCGGATGTTCCCGCGTCCTTGCGGTTCTTCGCGAACGCATTCGGCATGAAGCGCCGATTCCTGCATGAGAGTGGAACCTATGGCGAACTCGACACGGGCGAGACGACGCTTTCTTTTGCGGCACATGAACTGGGCGACATGAACTTTCCCGGCGGCCATGTGCATGCGGACACGTCCGGCCAACCGCTGGGCTTTGAAGTCGCGCTCGTCACCGATGACGTGGCAATGGCGCATGCCAAGGCGATCGCCGCTGGCGCAAAAGAAATGGCGGCCCCGCTTGTAAAACCATGGGGCCAGACAGTCTCGTATGTTCGTTGCCCCGACGGCATTCTGGTGGAGTTGTGTACACCCATCGTTGGCCAAGGCGCATAAGCCATGCCCAACCAAGTCGTCGCCGTTCACGCCAAAGGCGCTCACCTGTTCTCCAAAGACAGTGTTCCCTGTATCGAGTTGCTGCAAGGTCTCGGCGTCGAGGGTGACGCGCATTGCGGGGTCACGGTCAAGCACCGTTCACGGGTTGCCAAAGATCCTGCGCAAGCCAATCTGCGGCAGGTGCATCTGATTCACCACGAGTTGCTGGACGAGCTGGCCGGCAAGGGTTTACATGTTCTTCCCGGGCAGATGGGCGAGAACATCACGACTGCCGGGCTCGATCTGCTCGCCTTGCCGGAAGGCACTGTTCTGCGGCTGGGCGAGCATGCACTGGTACGCATCACCGGTCTGCGCAACCCCTGCGCGCAGATCGAGACATTCATGCCTGGCCTGCTGGCCGCTGTGCTGGGCCATACGCCGGACGGAGCGCTTGTGCGCAAGACCGGTGTGATGGGGGTCGTGCTCGCGTCGGGCTCGGTAGCACCCGGCGATTGCATTGCGATCACGCATACGCCGCAATCGCATATGCCGCTGCAACCGGTCTAGATCGGGCTTGGCACCCACTCAGCGTGCATCACAGGCCCGCAGCGTGGTCGGCCCTGCCGATATCGGCAGCCAATGGGTCAGCCGCTGGCACACCCCATTCACGCACAATTCATAGTCCGGCACGAACTCCGAGCGGGCCAGCACCATCTCGCGCCGCCACGGGTCAGCCAGACGGTAATTCCAGACGCCATCGACCAAGGTGGCGCCCTCGGGTGGCTCCATGCCGGCGCCGGATCCGCGGATGCGTGCCTGCGACAGGTGCAGCCAGGGGCCGGCCACTTCGTAGTCTTCGGCCCATTCGATCTTTTCGATCGAGTGTTGCCAGCGCAAGCCAAATTGTGTCACCGGCAGGCTGACCTGCAGACTGCCGGCGACCAGGCACAACGCGGCCAGTGCCGCCATGCCTCAGGCGCCGGCGGTGCGGCGCACGCTGCGGGTGCGCAACCAGTGCCACACCATCAGCGCCGCGGTCATCGCAAAACCGATCTCGTCGCTGACCGGCAAGGCCGCCACCAGGAAACCTGCCGCCACAAACGCCCAGACCCGCTCGAACAGATTGAGCGGTGCCAGCCAGAATCCGATCGCGGTGCCACCCCACAAGGTGATCGCGATCAGCGCCTTGAAGATGACGTACGACGTGTCCCACCAGGTACCGCCCTGCAGCATCAGCGCGGGCGCATACACCGCCATGAACGGTATGATGAAACCGGCGACCGCGATGCGCATGGCCTGCAAGCCGATCTTCATGCCGCTTTCCCTGGCAATCGGCGCGGCGGCAAACGCCGCCAGCGCTACCGGTGGCGTCAGGTCGGCCATGATGCCGAAATAGAACACGAACATGTGCGAGACGATCAGCGGCACGCCCAGTTCCAGCAGCGCCGGCGCCGCCAGCGAACTGGTGATGATGTAATTCGGAATCGTCGGGATGCCCATGCCCAGCACCAGGCATACCAGCATCGTCAGTACCAGACTCAGGAACAGGCTGTTCTTGCCGATCTGGATGATGTAGCCGGCAAACAGCGTGGCGGCGCCGGTCAGCGTCAGGATGCCGATGATGATGCCCACCAGTGCACAGGCAATACCCACCGGCAGGGCATGGCGCGCGCCATCGGCCAAGGCGTTGAGCGCCACCTTGAGTGTCTCCTTGCCGCCCCTGGCAAACCACAGCGCCAGCGCCATCACCAGGGCCAGGCCGATGATGGCCTGGATGCCGTACTTGAAGAAACTCGACGCGGCCAGCCCGATCAGCACCCAGAAGATGATCTGCAACGGCCGACTGCCGAAGTTCTTCACCATCGCCGCGCCGAAGATCAACACCACGGTAAGCACCAGGCCGACCATGCCAGAGAACAACGGCGTATACCCTGCGAACAGCAGATAGACCAGGATCGCCAGCGGCAGGATCAGGTACCAGCGCAGGCGGATCGCGGCCCACGGGTCCGGGCACTCGTCCTTGGGGATACCCAGCAGTCCGGCACGCCCGGCCTCCAGATGCACCATCAGGAACGCGGTGATGAAATACAGGATGGCCGGAATCGCAGCCGCCTTGCAGATCTCCAGATACGGCACGTCGATGGTCTCGGCCATGATGAAGGCCACCGCCCCCATCACCGGCGGCATGATCTGCCCGCCCATGCTGGCCGTGGCCTCTACGCCGCCGGCAAACGCGGCCTTGTAGCCAAAGCGCTTCATCAGCGGAATCGTGAACTGTCCGGTGGTCACCACATTGGCAACACCCGATCCGTTGATCGTACCCATCAGCGCCGACGAGACCACCGCCACTTTGGCCGGTCCGCCCTTGGTGTGGCCGAACAGGCCCAGCGCGAAGTCGGTGAACAGCGTGATCATGCCGGCCTGCTCCAGGAACGCGCCGAACAGGATGAACAGGAAGATGTACGACGAGGACACATAGGTCGGGGTGCCGTAAATGCCTTCCGTGCCAAAGCTCAGTTGCGAGACGATCTGGTCCAGTCCATACCCGCGGTGCGCCAGGGCACCCGGCAGGTATTGACCGAACACGCCGTACAGCAGGAAAACCAGGCATATCAGCGGCAGTGCATAACCCATGATGCGCCGCGCCGCTTCGAACACCAGCACGATCAGAACGATGCCGACCACCATGTCGGTACGCGTCATCTCGCCGGCGCGCTGAACCAGGTCGGCTTCGAACACCCAGTGGTACAGGCCACCGAGGAAGGCCGCGGCGCCGATGATCCAGCCCATGCCGCGCTGGCGCATCGGCGGGTGCAGCACAAAGGTGATCAGCAACAGGAAGCCCACGTGCACCGCCCGCACGACCGAACTCGACAACGGGCTGAACGCCGCCGTGATGATCTGGAAAACCGAGAAGACAATCGCGACCCAAAACAAAGCGCCAGCAAAAGCCGGCGCGTGATCTTCGGTCGCGTGCAGCACGGCGGACTTCTCGGCCGCCGTACCAGACGCGTTATCGGCCATGGCTTACTTCATCAGCCCGGCTTCACGGTAGTACTTCTCCGCCCCGGCATGGAACGGCACCGGCGTTCCGGTCGTGGCGCCCTCCTTCTTGATACCCTTGGCGGCGGCGTGCGCGGAAACCAGCGTGTCGAGGTTCTCGAACATCGACTTGGTCATCAGGTAGACCACGTCGGCCGGCACACCTTCGTGCGAGACCAGGAAGTTCTTGATGGCGGCGGTCGGCACATCGGCCGTCTGGCCGGTATAGGTATTGGCCGGAATCGTTGCTGCCTGATAGGCCGCATCACCCACCTTGGTCACGATGTCGGCCGGAATCGGCACCACGACAATCTTGACCGAGGTCGACAGATCGCGGATCGATGCCACACCCAGACCGGCGGACTGCAGTGTCACGTCGAGCTGGCGGTTTTTCATCAGTTCGACCGATTCGCCGAATGCCAGGTACTCGACCTTGGCAAAGTCGCTGTAAGACAGGCCGGCTGCCTTGAGGATGGCGCGGGCATTGAGTTCGGTGCCCGACTTGGGTGCGCCAACCGAAATGCGCTTGCCCTTGAGGTCGGCCATGGTCTTGATGCCGGAATCGGCGCTGGCGACGATCTGGATGTAGTTGGCATATACACCGGCCACCGAGCGCAGCTTCTTGAGTGGCGTCGCAAAGCCTGCTTCCTTGTCGCCATTCCAGGCGTCGGACAAGGCGTCGCCCAGCACCAGCGCAATCTCGCCGCGACCGGCCTGCAACAGGTTCAGGTTCTCGGCCGAGGCCTTGGTCGACTGCACCGTCACCTTGGCATCGGGCAGCACCTTGGCATAGATCTGCGACAGCGCCACACCCAGCGGGTAATAGACACCGCTCTGGCCACCGGTCAGGATGTTGATGAATTTCTGCTGCGCGCGTGCCTGCGGGGTCAGCGCCAGCGAGGCGGCGCCAATGGCGCCCAGTACCAGGGAACGTCGTCGCATCGGGGTCAGAATATTCTGCATCTAGGTCTCCATGAAGCTTGCAAAAGAATGATGGGGGAGGCGTGCACGAATGGGCTCCCTGCGTTTTTTGACTCTACCATGGGTGACCTGCAGCTGAAATCGGGATATACCCGTTGGCAGGCGCCAGCGGATCTCAGCCAACCCAGTGGTGCCGCTCGGCACGAACATGGCGGCACCAGGCATATAACGCGTCGTACATCACCATGCCATGGCGCAACATCTCGTGGTCATCGGCAAAGCTGTGCGACAGCCCCAGCGAGATCGCCAGCAGCCCTGCGCATTGCGGCGCCAGTTCGTGCCGATCGGTATCGGCGCCGCGCACGATCACGGCCTGCTCGGTGGGTACGTACAAAAACTCCGCCTGTGCGTCAATATGGCGTGCGATCAGCCATGGGCATGCGATGCGGTCGATTTTGGGCCGGGCCCGGGTGACCCATTTCATGAGGCCACCGCCTTGGGCACCAACGGCAGCCCCGATTTCTGCCAGGCGTCGATGCCGCCGCGCAGGAACCGCGCATTGCGGCCCTGGGAGCGAAGCCGCAATGCGGTGGCGCGGCAGACTTCATGGCCATACACGCAATACAACACGATGGGTTGATCTTGCTCCAGCGACTCCGACCATTGCTGCACCGCCGCCGGATCGCGCCACTGCGCCCCTGGCAAGACGGTGACTGCGGCCTCGAACACCGCTGCGCGGCGCACATCGAAGATGGTGGCGCCCTGTAGTTCGTCCGCGCTCGCGCCGTACATCTCGCTGGCACCTTCGACCGCATGCTGATAGTTCTGGTACGCACAGGCCCAGTTCAAGTTGGCCATGAAGGCGTCGACCCAGCGCGCGGCGTCGGCGCCAAAATCCAGGTGGTAGGCATGTTCGTACATGTCCAACGCCAGCACCGGCAGGCCGCCCGCCAGTGCCTGCGTATGGTCCGCCGCCCACTGGTTCACCAGTTGGCCCTCGCGCGGCAGGTACACCAGCAGCACCCACCCGGAGCCGCCCGCCAGCGCCTTGCCCATGGCAATGAACTCGTCGCGCCAGCGCGCGACGCTGCCAAAACTGGCGCACAGGGCCAGTTCCATCGCCGGCACCATCGGCGCGCGGTCGCCGCCCATCGACGCGAAGTGCAATTCATGCAGCAGCATCGAATTGCAGGCGATCAGCTCTTCGCGCTTCAGGCCGTTGAGCTCGAAACCCGGCGCGTTGGCGACGGTCAGCGATGCCAGGCGGGCTCGAATCGCATTGAGGCGTTTGACCGCCCCGCCATAGTTGTTGGCATGGTGGCTGCGCAACATGCGCTCCGACAGGCCAGGCAAAACGAGCGGGTCGAACGGCAGGGGTTGAATCAGGGCATCCATCGGGTTTCTCCTGGCATCAGGGCAACACCATGCGACTGGCCAGACCGGCCATCGCACACACGGCGATCAGCGTCATCACGCCGACCTTGAATCGGAACAGTGCCAGCACCGCGGCCACGGTGATCGCGCAGGCGACCGGGTCGAAGGCACCGGAAAAACCCTGCGGCCACCAGACATGCCAGGCAAAGAACAGCGCCAGGTTCAGGATCACGCCGACCACGGCGGCTGTGATCGCGGTCAGCGGCGCGGTGAAAGCCAGATTGCCGTGCGTGGTCTCGATCACCGGACCACCGGCAAGGATAAGAACGAACGAGGGCAGGAAGGTGAAGAACGTCACCACGGTTGCGGCCAGTGCGCCGCCCAGGAACGGCGCGTTGGGCCCGAGTACCTGGCCCAGCCAGCCGCCGACAAAACCCACATACGCCACCACCATGATCAGCGGCCCGGGGGTTGTCTCGCCCAGCGCCAGGCCATCGATCATCTGCGTGGCCGACAGCCACTGGTAATGTTCCACCGCACCCTGGTACACATAGGGCAGCACCGCATAGGCACCGCCAAACGTCAGCAATGCCGCCTTGGTGAAAAACCAGCCCATCTGCGACAGCGTCCCCTGCCAGCCCCACAGCAAGCCCATCACCCCCATGGCGCCGGCCCACAGCGCCAGCGCGACCAGCAGCAGCCGGACCAGCCGGGCCCGCGAGAACCGCGCATGCGCAGGTGTCGGCGTGTCGTCGTCGATCAGGGCCGGGCCAAAAGCCTTGGCGCCGGTCCCATGGCGCCCACCCACTGCGAAGGCCGCGGGCTTGAAGCGACCGCCCAGCGCACCCATGATCGCGGCACCCAGCACGATCACCGGGAACGGCAAACGCAGGACGAAGATGCCCACGAAAGCCAGCGCGGCAATCCCCCACAACCAGCCGTTCCTCAGCGCCCGGCTGCCGATCCGCCAGGCAGCATGCAGCACCACGGCTGTCACTGCCGGCTTGATCCCGTAGAAGATGCCGGCCACGATCGGCAACTGGCCATAGGCCATGTAGATCCAGGACAAGGTGATCAGAATGAACAGCGACGGCAACACGAACAGGCCTCCGGCCACCAGCCCGCCCCAACTGCGGTGCATCAGCCAGCCGATATAGGTTGCCAGCTGCTGCGCCTCCGGCCCTGGTAGCACCATGCAGTAATTCAACGCATGCAGAAAACGCTTCTCGCTGATCCAGCGCCGGCGTTCGACCAGTTCGTTGTGCATGATCGCGATCTGCCCGGCCGGGCCGCCGAAACTGATGAAACCAAGCTTGAGCCAGAACCAGAACGCCTGGCTCAAGCTGACCGGCGCCGGGCGCTGCGCAGGTGCGTTGGCCACCGAAGTGGCTGTCATGGATGTCATGGTGACGTCGTGGCCGCGCCCGGCGCGGGCAACGCATACAAGGCGTCGAAGACGGTGTCGGCCGCCAATTGCAGCTTGTCGTCGTCGGCATGAATTTCGCGCAGGCCCGCAAGCACCGCCTCCAGCCCGGCGGCTTGCGCGACCACGATGCCACCGGCATCGAGGTAATGAACCGCGGCGGCTATCGGCATCAGTTGCAGGTCCCGCTCGAGCGCGAACGCGGCCATCAATACCTCGAAGGTCACGCGCTGGCCCAGGTGCGTGAAAGGTGCGCCATCGAAGTCGTACCCGACGGCGGCACGCGGCGCCTCGGCCGGATCCGGCAACCACATGAAACGCGCCTGCGTATCGATGAAGCGCCTGATCAGCCAGGCGCTGGCAAGCCGGTCGACCCACGGCCGGCTGCGCGTGACCCAGCGCTTGCGCTGGAACCGGGCCGGATCGCGGCGGACGATGGCGCTGTCAACGGGATGCGGCTCCCCGCGCGAGAAGCGTTGATCCAGTGCCTGGCGCAGTTGCACCAGTTCGTCCTGCGCCTGCAACGCGGCAACACCCGGGTAGTAGTCGATCTGCGCCAGCGTCTGCAAGGCGTCGGCAATCGCACGCATGCGGCGCCAGGCGTCGGTTTCAGAAAGTCCCGCCAGTTGCACATGCAGCTCGCGTGCCGACTGCTGCCACGCCTGGTAGTTTTCTGCGCGGTCAAACCGCGCCAGCAGCTCGCCTTGTTGCACCGCATTGCGCGGGGTCAGCTGCAACACGGACGCGCTGCCGCCGTGTTGCAGCACCTGGTCGGCCAGGGCCTCCAGCGCCGGCGCGTGCGCCAGCGGCAACAGGTACGCGCCATCGCGCAGCACCGCGCAACCCAATGCCTTGAGCGCGCGCCATACGCGAAGCCGTACCGCAGCGGGTCGCGTTGGCAAGGTCACGATCAGCACAGCAAACATTTGAATTATTTAAATCATTATTTGTATTAACTGTTTCATAAATCTGTCCCGGCGTCAAATCCGTTTTCAGGCGGCCATCAAATATCCCTCAATCACGAACCGTGCCCGATGTACTACAGTCAAAAGCGATATCGCCAACCGGGCCACCACCATGAATGCGTCTACCACGCCGGAACAGAACAATGCCCACCAGCGCACGCAGCGCCAGGCTGATGTGGTGCAGGCGCTTGAGGCCGTGGTGCCGGCCCACGCCCTGCTGTGGCACAGCGAAGACACCACACCGTATGAATGCGACGGCCTGACCGCCTACCGCCAGCGCCCGCTGGTCGTGGCCCTGCCCGAGACCTTGGAGCAGGTGCAGGCCGTGCTCAGAACCTGCCACGCCATGGATGTGCCGGTGGTCGCGCGTGGCGCCGGCACCGGCCTGTCGGGCGGCGCAATGCCGCATCCGCTGGGCGTGATACTGAGCCTGGCCAAGTTCAACAAGATCCTCAGGCTCGACGCCAAAAGCCGCACGGCACTGGTGCAAAGCGGCGTGCGCAACCTGGCTATCAGCGAGGCGGCTGCGCCGCTGGGCCTGTATTACGCGCCCGATCCGTCGAGCCAGATCGCCTGCACCATCGGCGGCAACGTGGCCGAGAACTCCGGCGGCGTGCATTGCCTGAAATACGGGTTGACGCTGCACAACGTGCTCAAAGTGCGCGGTTTCACGGTTGACGGCGAGGATGTGACGTTCGGCTCGGATGCGCTCGACGTCGGCGGCTACGACTTGCTGGCGGTGCTGATCGGTTCTGAAGGCATGTTGGCGGTCGTCACCGAGGTGACGGTACGGCTGGTGCCCAAACCGACGCTGGCGCGTTGCATCATGGCCAGCTTCGACGATGTGCGCAAAGCCGGTGACGCGGTGGCGGCAGTGATCGCCGCAGGCATCATTCCGGCCGGGCTGGAGATGATGGACAAGCCGATGACCGCTGCGGTCGAAGACTTCGTGCACGCCGGCTACGACCTTACCGCAGAGGCGATCCTGCTGTGCGAGAGCGACGGCACGCCGCTGGAGGTCGAAGAAGAGATCGGCCGCATGACCGAGGTGCTGCAGCGCAACGGCGCAACCGCCATCGCGATCAGCCGCGACGAAGCCGAGCGACTGCGCTTCTGGAGCGGGCGCAAGAACGCATTCCCGGCCAGCGGGCGCATCAGCCCCGACTACATGTGCATGGACTCGACGATTCCGCGCAAGCGCCTGGCCGACATCCTGCTGGCGATCCAGCAGATGGAGAAAAAGTACCAGTTGCGCTGCGCCAACGTGTTCCACGCCGGCGACGGCAACCTGCACCCGCTGATCCTGTTCGATGCCAACGATGCCGACCAGCTGCGCCGCTGCGAACTGTTCGGCGCCGACATCCTGGAGACCAGCGTGGCGATGGGTGGCACGGTGACCGGCGAACACGGCGTAGGCGTGGAGAAACTCAACTCGATGTGCGTGCAGTTCAGCGCCGACGAAAACGCCCAGATGCTGGGCCTGAAGGCGGCATTCGATCCCAAGGGTCTGCTCAACCCGGGCAAGGTGATTCCCACGCTGCAACGCTGCGCGGAATATGGCCGCGAACTGGTGCGCGGCAACAAGCCACGCAACGCCGCATTCGCCGACTTGCCGCGTTTCTGATCGGCAACAGACGGCGTTTAGTCCTACGCGATGGGGGCAATACCACCGATAACGCGCAAAGGCCGGATGCGAGACAGTACCCGAACCGGTGACATCACCGCTGCAGGAGACACCGATGCTTCCATCCGAATTATTTTCCCCACCCCCGCGGCATGCCTCCCACTGGCTTGTCGTGGCGGTGGCAGCAATTGCCGTCGTCGCCGCGTTCGTGATTCTCTCTTTCTTCATTGACGCCTTGCAACTGTCGATGAAGCGTGGTGAAACGTTGCGCCTGACGCGCGGCATGGACGCGCCTGCAGCCACGTTGAGCAGCAGCGAGAACGCATCGGCGGCACCAAAGCAGTTGCAACTGGCCGGCCGATGACCATGGCTGCTGCCAGGCCCGCTGAAGTCTGAAGTAGACCGAGTTGCGAAACATACACTACAAGGAGCCATCACCATGAACACCGCCAAATTCGCCGGAATCATTCTTATCGTTGCCGGCTGTCTTGGCCTGATCTACGGTGGATTCAGCTACACAAAGGAAACCACCGGCGTGCAACTTGGGCCGATTGCGCTCAAAGTCGAGGAAAAGCAGACGGTCAACGTCCCGCTCGTGGCCAGTGGCGCAGCCATCATCGCCGGCGTGTTTCTGCTGGCATTCAAGCGCAAATAATTCTGTGCGACGCCTTCGGGTTGTCGCAAACATCGCGGGCCTCAGGACATCTGCGCAAGCGTACTGGCGCTGGCGCACTGTTTCGTGCACGTCCCTGATGTGCCGCCCAATCGGTTGGTGCTGGCATCTGGCATGGCTGTTGCCAAATATTGCATTTGTCGCAACATGTCTTGAAACTGTGTGCTTGGTAGACCTTCCAATACAGAGGTTTTGTGCAAGCGTGGATGCGCCAACGGCATTTCCTGGCTTCGCACCGATGATGTCCAACAGGCAATCCCTGTCGGAACTTGTCGCTCCACCGCTTTGACTCTCAGGATTGCGCATGGGTCAACAACCTACATACAAACCAACTTCAGATTACCCGGCGATGCGTTTGCCATGCCCGCGCTGCGGCAACGACCTGGTGCGCATCGAGCGCCAGCTGCTCGATCGCTTGATCAGCCTGGTCGTGCCGTTGCAGCGTTGCCGCTGCCGCAGACACGATTGCCAATGGGAGGGCAGGCTTCGCATGCACGAAAGCGGGCCGACCCGAAAGTCGACCCGCTGAACGCCAGCGGACAGTGAAGCAGGCTTACTTCTTCTTGGTGACCTCGTGGCCGATGACGCCGCCAACAGCGGCGCCCGCACCGGTGCAGGCAATCCCGCCACACAGCACATTGCCAACCACACCGCCGACGACGGCGCCAGTGGCAGTTCCTTTTTCCTGTTGTGTCATGCCGGCGCAGCCCGCCAGGCCGAGCGCGGCGAACAGCAACAGCGCGGGGATGGTCAGTTTGGTTCGATTGAGTGATTTCATGGTGACTTGCTCCAAAAGGTTTCGTGTGCCATCCCTTTACAGTGATGACGCTGGTTAGGCTGGCCGCAAGGCCGTTGCGCTCGCCAGTTGCCCGAAAGATCCGGGCAACTGGCGATGCGAAGCCGGGTTTACGGGCGAACCGTGATCTCGTTCTTGACCATCTTCACGCCACTGACGCCCTGCGCAATGCGCTGGGCCGAGTATTTCTCGTCGCTGCTCTTGGCGAAGCCGGACAACATCACGGTGCCGTTCAGCGTCTCGACCTTGATGGATGTCCCATCGACCGACTTGTCTTCAAGCATGCGCGTCTTGACCAGGGTCGTGATACCCGCGTCGTCCACGTAGGAGCCCACGGTTTGCTGGCCGCGCGATACGGCACAACCAGTTGCGGTCAACATGACTACGGCAGCAATGGCAGCGGCGAGAGAGGTACGAATGTTCATGGCAATCTCCAGTTCAGGATCGTTGTGGGTTGCACGATGGCATCCCGGTGGTGAAGGGCCCCACCACCCGTGGGCAAAAAGAACTTTCCCGGGCTGACATCCGTTGTGTCCGGCCCATGGATGTACTCTATGTGCGTGACTGCATTTGCCCCATCGGCGCGAACCGCTAGTGAGCGTAGGACGATGCCGCATGCCGCCATGGCCTGAATACGGAAACTACACTCGACCGGCGCAGGGAGCCCCAATGGCGCCAACTGATTTAGCATCGACTTACCACTGCAGGAAACCCAGAAATGTCCACTACCCGCACCGAGTCCGACAGCTTCGGCCCGATCGAAGTCCCTGCCCAGGCCTTGTGGGCCGCACAGACTGCACGCAGCCTGCAGTTCTTCGCTATCGGGGAACAGCGCATGCCCCGGCAAATCGTGGTTGCGCTGGCCTGGATCAAGTGGGCCGCCGCCCAGGTCAACCGTGACCTGGGCCTGCTCGAACCGCAACGGGCCCAGGCGATTGCCGACGCGGCGCGCGCGGTCGCGCAGGGCGACCATGACGAGCAGTTCCCACTGTCAGTCTGGCAGACCGGCTCGGGCACCCAGAGCAACATGAACGTCAACGAGGTCATCGCCACACTGGCCACGCGGGCGATGCAAAGCGTTTCGGCGTTGTCCGTACGTGTGCACCCCAACGACGACGTGAACATGGGCCAGTCGTCGAACGACGTTTTCCCCAGTGCCATGCATATGGCAGTCGTATCGCAGACCACACGGGACCTGCTGCCGGCGCTGACCTATCTGCGCACCGAACTGGCGGCCAAGGCCGTGCAATTCGCGGACATCGTCAAGATCGGGCGTACCCATCTGCAGGACGCCACGCCGGTGCGGCTGGGACAGGAGTTTGGCGCCTACGAAGCCCAGTTGCAATTGTGCGAGGAGCAGATTCGCCATGCCTTGCTGGCCGTGTTTGCATTGCCGATTGGCGGCACGGCGGTGGGTACGGGCCTCAATACCCATCCCGAGTTCGGCGCGCGGGTCACCCGCATGTTGGCAGAACATCTGGGTTTGCCGCTGCGCCGGGCCGACAACCTGTTTGCCGCCATGGCCGGTCACGAGGCATTGGTCGCGTTGCACGGTGGCCTCAAGATGCTGGCCATTGCCCTGACCAAGATTGCCTGTGACATCCGGCTCATGGGCAGCGGGCCGCGCGCCGGCCTGGGCGAACTGCAATTGCCGGAGAACGAACCCGGCAGTTCCATCATGCCGGGCAAGGTCAACCCCACGCAGGTCGAGGCACTGACCATGGTCTGCGCCCAGGTGATCGGCCACGACGCGGCAGTCGGGTTTGCGGCCAGTCAGGGGCAGTTCGAGCTCAATGTCTACAAGCCGCTGATTGCCTACGACACGCTGGACAGCCTGCGCCTGCTGGCCGATGCCATGCGCAGTTTCGCGCGCCATTGTGTTGCCGGCATCGAGGTCAATGAAGCCCGTGTGGGGCAATTGCTGCAAAGCTCGCTGATGCTGGTCACCGCCCTGGTTCCGCACATCGGCTACGACCGTGCCAGCCGGATCGCCAAGCACGCACACCACGAGGGCAGCAGCCTGCGCGAAGCAGCCCTGGCGTTGGGTGAACTCACGGCACGACAGTTCGACGACTGGGTCGACCCGCTGCAGATGCTCGAACCCCGCGCCGGCAAGCGAACCCGCTGACCACGGCGCTGCGACGCACACCACGCCGGCAGGTTCAGCAGCCGGGCGTCACATCCTCTGCCGCGGCCGACCTGGCCGGCAAAATGGCACGTATCGCGGTCCCTTGGCCGGGCGTCGAATCAATCGTCAATTTGCCACCACAGGCCTCGACCCGGAAGCGCATCCCGACCAGGCCGTAGGCCGAAGCACGCCTGGCGCGCGGATCAAAGCCAACACCGTCGTCGCGCACCGATACCTCGACCATGCCGTCACGCGGCGCGAGTTCGATCCACACATGGCGGGCCCCGGCGTATTTGATGATGTTGGTGATCGCCTCCTGCACCAGTCGATAAACAATCAGTTCCGACGCCGGCGCCAGTTCGACCGGTGCCAGCGAACACGACACCTTGACATCCGTGTTGTCGGCAAACTCCCGCGCCTGGATCTCGAGTGTGGCGGCCAGCCCCAGGTTGCTCAGCGCCGAAGGACGCAGGTCTTCGATGATGCGTCGGCCCAGTGCAATGCCACTGTTGAGCGTGGCGACCAGGTGGGCAAGCAGGTCCAGCGCCTCCGGCGCGGACGTGGCAATACGCGACTTGATGCGCGCCGCATCGAGCTTGGCCGACGTGAGCAACGCACCCAGATCATCGTGCAGGTTGCGCGCCAGACGGTGACGCTCGTCTTCACGCGCCGTCTGGATATGATGCGTGAGTTCGGTCAGCTGCGCTGTGCGCTCGATCACCTCGACCTCAAGCCGGTCACGTTCGGCCTGCACCATGCGCTGCTGCTGCAACTGCTGCAACTTGAGCGCCACGGTCTGGCGCTGGTACATGAACAGCAGCACCAGCCCCGACAGGCTCAACACGACGATGCCGATGCGGCTCAGCGCCAAGGTACGGTAGATGCCTTCGCGGCCATGCACAATGCTGCGTTCCTCGCCGGCCAGCAACTCGCTGCTGATCGCCCGGATCTCGTCCATTTTTTCCTTGCCGATGCCGCTCTTGAGAATTTCCGAGGTCGCGTCGGCCTTGCCCTCCTCCACCAGCCGGATCGTCAGCTCCAGTTCGGACAACTTGCTGCGCGTGTATTCGTGCAACTTCGACAGAACGCCAGCGGACGCGGGGTCGGCACCGAAACGCTTGTCGATCTGTTGCATGGCGAGCTGGATTTGCCCCAACGCTGTTCGATACGGCTCCAGATATTCCGGGCCGCCGGTGAGCAAGAAACCGCGGGTACCCGTCTCGGCATCGACTATTCCCTGGGTCAGGCGCTGCAGACTGTCCTGCGACTTCGTCAATACATTGACATGCTCCAACCGATCGACCGATTGCCAATAAGCCGCCTCGCTGATCAGCACGATGGCGGCCGCGACAATGCAGGCCAATGGGAATACCATGTGGTTGCGCCGGAACACCCGCGAGAAAAAAATCATCTTTTGCGCCCGTGGGCAATTGTGGGATCATTCATCACGTTACATTGAATGCCATGATTCGAATTGCCATTATTGATGACCATGCGATGGTCCGTGCCGGACTGCGGCAGTTCTTTTCCGACCAGAGCGACTTTTCCGTCGTGGCCGAGGCCAGCAATGGCCGTGCCGCACTGGAAATCGTGCGTGCCGGCGAAGTCGATGTGATCCTGCTCGACATATCGATGCCCGACCAGAGTGGTGTCGACGCACTGGCGGCCATCCGCGCGCGGGCACCCGATCTGCCGGTGCTGATCCTCAGCGGCTTTCCCGAAGAGCACTATGCCACCACCTTGTTGCGCCAGGGGGCCAGCGGATACCTGAACAAGGACTGCGATCCGCAGGACATCGTCTCGGCAATCCGCACTGTCCATCGGGGTCGCAAGTACATCTCGCCAGGTGTCGCCGAACGGCTGGCCGACGGCCTGACCAAGGGCGGCGACAAGCTACCCCACGAACAACTCTCGGAGCGCGAGCTGCAGGTGTTTCTTCGCCTGGCCAAGGGCGAGACCATCGGCAATCTGGCGGTGGGCATGTCGCTGAGTGTCAAGACCGTCAGCACCTATAGAACCCGCATCATGGAGAAAATGAAGCTCGAGTCCAACAGCGACCTGACCTATTACGCACTGAAGAACGGCCTCATCCAATAGCGACCATCAGCAGCGGTCACTGCGGTGGCCCCGTTGCATCAGAATCTTTCTGGCCAGTGGCAAGCCGATCGCAATACAGGATCAACGCCTCGATATCATTGGATTTGTCAAATACCCGGTCGGCACCGAGCTCCAGGCACTTGCGACGCATGTCCGCTGTTGCGTAATTGCTGAGCACGACCATGTTGCAGGGCTGCGCCATGGAATGTGCCGCACGCAAGACACCCAGTCCGGACCCCTGCTTGAGGAACAGGTCTACGATGACCAGATCCACGGCATTGTCGGGTTTGGACAACCAGTGCACCGCAGCAATCTCGTTGTCGGCGGTTCCCACCACATCCACCGGAACCAGTTCTTCCAGCGTCGCGATCAGGCTCTCTCGAATGACCTGGCTATCCTCGACGATGTAGGTCTTGAGATCAGACATGGTGCAGGCGTTCACAGACAGTGGTTCCGTCAACCAGGCAGCGCCGTGCAGGCATGGACCGCGGCGCGTCACGGGCGTGCGATGCAGGTCGACGGAGACGTGGATAAATCATGGCAATGGAGCGAAGTATGCATTGTGCAGCGGTGGCCAGCCATCGGTGGGCCACCGGCCTGTTTGCAGGACACTTCCTACAAAACACGGCGGCGACCGCCAATCGGCGGGGTGCAGGCTCGGCCGACTCATGCGGCGGCCACCAGCCCTTGCGCCATGCGAAGCCCTGGATCACCGTCACAGGTCGCACACTTCCAGCGCCAGCGTGGGCCGGATTCATCGGCCCGCGCAGGATGCAGCATGCTGCGAACCGCAGCCAGTGCCGCCGCCAGACGGGCCTCGCCTTGACCGTGGATCACCGAGAACGGCAGTGCCGCCCCGATCAGCGTCACACGCAGCCTGGCATCGATTTGTGCTCGCACACCGGGTCCATCGCGCTGGTGCGTGTCAGCCACCCAGGGCAGGTCCAGTGCCGTAAGCAGGGTCGCGGCGTAGCTGCTTTGCGTGCTGATCGCCGGCGCCAGCAGTCCAGGGTCGCCAAACAGGGACTCGCTGTAGACGGCCGTCATCAAGGCG
>JAGPBF010000240.1 GCA_018063505.1 Rhodoferax sp. | reverse complement strand
GGGCTGACGACCGATCTCTGTCACATACCATCCGGCGATCAGCGCCACCCAGCCGGCAAACGTCATCGACACCAGCACCCGGGCCAGCCAGGGCCCGATCTCATGACCGCGGCGCAACCGCCAGGCCCCGAACCAGCTCACGGCCAGCATCAGCAGGCCGACGCCGACCATGATGCGAAAGGCCCAGAACACGGGTGCCACCGGCGGATGCAGGTTACCAAAGTCATTGATGCCCTTGACCTCGCCGTCCCAGCTGTGCGTCAGGTACAGCGAAGCCAGATTCGGTATCGCGATCTCGAACCGGTTCGATTGCGTGGCCTGGTCCGGCAGCGCAAACAATACCGCCGGTGCGCCCTTCTGCGTTTGCCAGATGCCTTCCATCGCAGCCAGCTTGGCCGGCTGGTGCTCCAGCGTGTTGAGGCCGTGCAGATCACCCACCACGACCTGCAGCGGGATCAGCAAGGCCGCGGCATAGATTCCGACCTTCAAAGTCGCGCGCACGTCCTGCCCGCGATCCTGGCGCAGGTATCGGTAGGCACTGATGCCGGCCAGCAGGAACGCCACGGTCAGGCCGGAGGCGATCAGCATGTGCGTCAGACGGTAGGGGAACGACGGGTTGAAGATCACCTCCATCCAGCTGGTCACGTGCGCCTGTCCGTCGATCATCACGAAGCCGGCCGGTGTCTGCATCCAGGAGTTCAGCGCCAGGATCCAGAACGCCGACATCGTGGTGCCGATCGCCACCAGCCAGGTGGCCAGCGTATGCACCCGTTCGCTGACCCGGCCGCGCCCGAACAGCATGATGCCGAGCATCGTCGCCTCCAGGAAAAACGCGGTCAGCACCTCGTAGGCCAGCAAGGGCCCGGCCACGTTGCCGACCGCATTCATGTAACCCGGCCAGTTGGTGCCGAACTGGAAACTCATGGTAACGCCGCTGACCACACCCAGCGCAAAGGTCAGCGCAAAGATCTTGACCCAGAACTGGTAGGCATCCATCCAGTGCGACTGGCCGGTTGCGACATAACGGGTCTTGAAGAACAACAAGGCCCAGCCCAGCGAGATGCTGATGGTCGGAAACAGGATGTGAAACGTGATGTTGGCCGCAAACTGCATGCGGGCCAGCAGGAACGGGTCGAGGCTGCTCATGGCGCATCCTTTCCCTGTTCACGGCGCTCGTCAGAATCCACCGCTGTCCCGTAGGGCACCTGTGCGTCAGCAATTGGCATCGGAGCGGGTTTGGCGGCCGGTGAGAATGCCTGCCTGACACGGTCCTTCACGGCGAGCAGCTTCTGTACCTTGGCGCCCATCTTCATCAGGCTGGCCAGGGTTTCCGAATCCATTTTCTGTACATCGTCCAGCCAGTCGGTCATCAACTCGATGAACGCATGCATCTGGCGCATGCGCTCCTGCGCATGAACATCCTCGGCCATCAGCGGTTGCTCCATCAGCGCATCGCGCAACATCGACAAGGTCGGATCGATCTCGCGCTTGCGCCGCTCCGCCGCCAGCGTCCGAAAGATGATCCAGACATCCTCGGGCGTCTGGAAATATTCGCGTCTGTCGTCGGGCAGGTGGCTCAGGCGTACCAGACCCCAGGACTGCAGTTCCTTGAGTCCCATGCTGACGTTGGAACGCGAAAATCCCAGAGCCTCGCCCAGTTCATCGGCGTTGAGCGGACGGGTAGATACATACAGCAGCGCGTAGATCTGGCCTACCGTCCGGTTGATGCCCCACCGGCTACCCATTTCGCCAAAGTGCAGGACGAACTTCTGTGTCAACGGAGGAAGGTTCATGTATTGTCTTTCTGAATTTTCAGTATTTTCTGAAATTTCAGAAGATCCCACCTGTTTCGAATCCTTGCTTGACCCGAATCAAGGGCTATTCACACCCCATCGATTACATCAGCGCGATCACGGTCCGTGCCAGGCCCCCAACCACAAACACACACCGGCAAGCATTGGCAACCCGTCGGGTTACAGCAATTTCATCAATTCTGCGACGTAAACGTCTTCAATCTCGAGCGCTTCGAGTTGCCCGGCCAGTTGCTCGACATAGTGCCGGTTCGAGCCTATCACGCCATGGGCCTTGTTGATCATGGCGGCGGTCTGCTGCAGTGTCAGCGCTCCCACATAGTCGCCGTGTGCCGGATTGGCGGTGAATACAAGGGCACAGACATGGCCCTGGGGTGTATCCACCTGCAGCATCCGCGGGCAATACGTGCCCCGCAGCATCTCGCGGCGCCACAGCATTTCCGACTCGGCTTGCACCTTGTCGGCCGCGATGCGGAACACCAGGCCCTTGCAACAGTTGCCGGCCTGCTCGTCCAGCGACAACATCAGCGCGGGATGGTCCTGGCAGCCGCGGCCCAGTGTGGTCTTGAACGAGAAGCGACGCTGATATCCCGGCAATTCGGCCAGGCGCACCTCGGCAAACACCAAAGCCGGATCCCACATCAATGAGCCATAAGAGAAAACCCAGAGGTCATCGGCCTGCCCCAGGTTGCACAGGATTGTGCGCCGGTTGCTTTCGCGCTCTTCGTCGGGTAGCCGCCAGTTGGCCGGTCGGCCCAATGCGCGGGCACGTTCGTCCCACAAGGCAAACACATCGGGCGTCATGCGCACAAGGGACTGTTCCAGCGGCGTCAATCTGCCAGACAGACCTGGCAGGTGGCGGTAACTGTCGGAGATCGGGTTGTCGTCGTGTTTCATGCAGGAAACCACCGCGCGACTGCGGCAGAACGGAGGGCCAGCGATATGCCCATCCTACCCGCTCGACAGGTCTGGCCGAATCAGGGTGTCAGCAATTGCAGGTCCAGCTTGACTGGCGCGGTGGCGCCAAAGTCGCCACGTCGGCGTTCCAGATCATCGATCAGGTCGTCAATGTATTCAAGGAACGCTTCACGACTGTCGTGCGGACTGTCGGTGATGGCGCGCGACGAGTTGTCCGCCAGCTCCGTTTCACCGGCCGCACGCGCCCAGCGGCGGACATCGCAGTAAGCGACAAACGCCAGCCGCCCCAGATCACCGGCCTTTCTGCTGTGACGCAGATCGGCGATCAGATCTTCCAGGCCCAGTTGCAAACTCATTGCGGTTTTCATGTTGCGTTGCAGCATGATAGCCCGGACTGACTTCAAACTGACATCTTTTTCACGATTCACGGGTCACGCGGCGACGCAGCGTGCCTCAAAATCCGCAAAGCGCCGCCCGGCGCGCCTTTGCGGCCGGATGGCAAAAATAGAGTCGCGCATCTGAAATGGCGCGAAATCGCAACGGATACGACACCCATCGACCAAGACATGGGTAAGGGTGGTCGCATTTCACAATCTGCAGCCGACAGGTTGGCAACGGTTGGCAACGGTTAGGATAGGCAGGCCAGGATGCGCCTGCAGTGCGCGGCGACCACCCCAAAAGCCGGAGACATTTTTGACAGACTACGATTTCCCGTCGTTTCTTGATTCACCGTTGAGTCTGGCAGTGTGTGCCGTGATCCTGATGGCGGCAGCGCTGGCATTTCGATTGCTGAACAGGCAATGGAACCGGCACAGGGTCGCCGGCGCAACCCGAAGCAGGGAATCTGCAGCGCTTGGATTTGCAGCCATCGCCGCACTGCTGTCCGTCGTGTTCGTGCATGCTTATTTCGACAAGCAGGACCGCGACGTCCGCATGTTGGCCGAACTCGGACAAAAGACCACGCTGGCGGCCGAACTCCGATCGCAGATTACCGCTGAAGTCGACCGCGTGCGCGCCATGCTGGCCGACCGCACGGTGCGCCGCATCGAGCAGCAACAACTGACGCAGGCGCGCGAAGAACTGGCGCGCTTCCAGTCCCTCAACGACCCACGTATCACGCAGATGCTGGTGCTGATCGATACCGAACTGCAGGTCCGCGCCCTGGTTGCGCAAGCCTTGTCGGAAACCGCTGCGGACAAGTTGTTTGCAATCTACCGCCGACTGGCCGAGCTGGTGCCGGAGCACGCGCCCTACAAGGAAAACGCCGAGCGCTACGAAGCCGCGATGAAGTCCGAGCTGCCGGCGAGCGCAGGCGCCGTACCAGTCACCAACTGAACGTCAGGCGCGAACGCATCGCATCAATGCGGTGATGCGGGTGGGCGCTCGCAGCCTCAGCGCCGGGCACATGCCAGGTTGACGATGCGATTGAGGGTCGAACGTGGGTCCACGTCGTTCCAGCTCATCGGCCCGTGCATCGAATGGATGAACTTCCCCTCGCCCATGGCCTGGGGATGGTCCGACGAATAGATCAGCCTGATGCGGCGCTGCCTGCAGTCAACCTCGATCTGGTCCTTGGACGACATGAAGGCGCCATGGGTGCCGTAACGAACCCCCAGATGGTCGCGCAGTACCCAGATCATGATGTTGGCGCCGAATTTCTTCGACTCCTCGGAGCCGAGATAGAAATCACCCTGATCGCTGCTGCCGACCTTGACCCAGTCGGCATGGGCGGGGCTGGTGCCCAACACCAGCAGCAACAAAGCACCACCCCACTTGCGTACCCACCCGTTCATGATCCTCCTGCGCGTGTGCAGCGGCACGAAACCCGTATCGCATCAACAGCATTGGACGACAGGCTGCACCAGATCACATTGATCCAGCGCAGACCCGGGCCAACCGCGGCCTGCCATCGGTTCAGGCCCGCGCGTCGAGCAAAGCGCCTGCCATCCTGTTGCTGGTCTTGAAAACCGCCAGATTGGCCAGAAACGCATTCTTGGCAGCCAGTTGCGTGACCACATCCCGGACCAGGTCTGACCCGGCTGTGTCGGCGCGCGTGATCGACGTCTCCACGCCCCCGCCCGCCTGTGGTGTCTGCTGCACCTGCTGGCGTCGAAAGCCATCCGTGCCCAGATTGGCCACGTTGTGGGCCGACGCGCGCAACTGCGTCTGCGCGGCATTCATGCCCGACAAAGCGATTGATGCGGTGGAGTTCAAGCCAGTTCCCTTCAGCGTGCAGAGCTTAGTCGATACTATCGCGTAACCGCCCGACAGCAGGCACGGCAACACAACCAAACAGCGATTTGGCGACATTGTTCCAGTCCCAGCCGGAAACTGCCGACCTGCCAGGGTCCGATCAACTTCTCAATCTCGCATGCGCCATGGCGGACATCGACACCAGCCCATCCCCTACCGGCACCGAACGCATCATGCGAGTCCTGTTCGCTGCGACCGCGGTGGCCGTGATGGTGCTGTCCTTGTTGCCATTGGAGGCAGATGCGCCCTCGCTGGGCTGGGACAAGGCCAACCACCTGGCCGCATTTGCCTTGCTCGCCCTGCTCGGCTGCCGCGCCTTCCCGGCGAACCTGATCCTGGTTCTGTCCGGCCTGCTTGCTTATGGCGGCCTGATAGAAATTCTGCAAGCATTCACGGAATATCGCAGCGCCGAATGGGGCGATCTGCTGGCCGATGCACTGGGCCTTGTGCTGGGCTGGCTGGTCACGCGATCAATTGGAGCGTTCCGTGGCAAGGCCTGACACCCGTCGCGTAGCGCAGTGCACCCCAAGCCTGCTGCTGCGTGGCGCCCGACTGTGCAGCTTGCTGGCCGTATCCGTGCTCATGGCGGGCCTGAGCCGACCGTCGCCGGCGTTCGCCCAGGATCCGGCCTCTGTGGCGCCGGCCACCGATGTCAACGCAGCGCCCGTCGTGCCGGACATCGACACCTTGCTGGCACTGGCACAACAAGGGCATCCCATCGCGCAGTTCAACCTGGGCGTCAAATACGACTTCGGGCAAGGTGTCGACAAGGACCCGATCCAGGCGGTGTACTGGTACCGAGTGGCCGCTGCCCAAGGCCATGGAGGCGCGCAGTACAACCTGGGTGGCATGTATTTCGAAGGGGTAGGTGTCCAGCGCAACCTGGTACGGGCCATGATGTGGTTCACGCTCAGCGCCGAAACCGGTG
>JAGPBF010000239.1 GCA_018063505.1 Rhodoferax sp. | reverse complement strand
GCCGCAGGCTGCGGCACATGCCGCTGCGCTTGAGCGTCTTCATCGAGACAGGGCGCGCCGCCATCGACAGTGTGATGGCCAGGCATGAGATGGTGCGTCACCTTGTGGGTAACGGCTGGCTGCATCTGTTCAGAATCGACCCTGAGACGAGTTTCATCGAGCAGCACCGCAATGGCGCCTGGTTCGCAGTGCCGGCGGATGAATGACGCACCGGGGGGCCGTGGCATGCGTGCGCCACCAGGTGCCCGTAGCTCTCGGGCGAGCCTGCCGGACAGCTCCGCAGCAGAGGTGACAATCGGGAAATGAATGATGCAGACAAACCATGAAAACCCAACTTGATCACCTGGTGGTCGTAGCCAGTACCCTTGATATCGGGGTGTCATGGTGCGAAGCCACCTTCGGCATCACACCCGGCCCCGGTGGCGAACATGCGCAGTTCGGCACACACAACCGCTTGTTCAAGATCGCCACGCCGGCCAATCCGCTGGCATATCTGGAAATCATTGCAGTCAATGCTCGTGCAGCCCGACGACCCGACGCGCCGGCCAAGCGCTGGTTTGACATGGACGATGATGCTCTGCGGGACGCCATTGCCGCCGAGCCGCGGCTGGTCCACTTTGTTGCCGGTACCAACGATATCCAGGCTGGTCGTGCCGCCTTGAGGGCGCTGGACATCGAGCGCGGCCCGGTGGTGCAAGCCAGCCGCCATACGCGTCGTGGCCTGTTGCAGTGGCAGATCACCGTACGGGAGGATGGGCAGCGATTGTTTGACGGCGCGCTGCCGACCCTGATTCAGTGGGGCAAGCCCGATGACGCCGATCCACTGCGCCTGCACCCTCGCAACAGCTTGCCGCGCTCGGGCGTGTCATTGCAGGGCATTGCGGTCACGCATCCGTCGGCCGACAAGTTGCAGCTGGCTTTCGATGCCATCGGACTCACCGGTATTGCTGTCCACGCGGGGCCGGCGAACATCACTGCCACTTTCCAGTCCCCCCGAGGCATCGTCGCCTTGAGCAGCCACGGGGTATAGGTGTCTTGTGACGAAGCTGCTTGCCCGAGCTGGCCTCCTCGACGGGCCAACTATTGTTCTTCGTGGCCATCGACCACACCACGGTATCGCGTGAGGCGCTGGGTGTGATTGGCACCATCGTGATCATGCTGGGTTGACGCCCGGCAATGCGCCAGCGACGGTGCCTCAAGGCATGTCAGGCTGCCCGTTGCAGCAGGCGCACATGCATCGGTTGCAGGAAACTGGCGCCCTGCGGCGGGTGCAAAGCGCGGCCGACGTCGGCCAGCGCCTGCGCCAACTCCGCCACCAGTTGAAATATGATCGGCGGTTGATGCAATACGTTCCTGTCCCTGTCGATCTGCTGGAAATCGGAAAGACGATCCCGGTCGACCTGTGGGACAAGACCGGCAAGCTGCTGCTGCGCCGCGGCCATAGCCTGACTTCAGAGCAGCACCGGGAGATGCTGGTCGCCCATGACGCGTCGATGACCGAAAGCGATGCGCTGGCCTGGACCCGCGGCTACGAGCGCATGTTGCAGTCGATGCTGCGCGACGGCAGCAGTGCCGACGAGATTTCGCGCCTGACCATGCCCGGCGAGATCTCCGAACGAGACTACCAGGACGAACCGGACGATCCGTTCGGTGGCTGGCTCGATCTGCGCGACCGCTTGCAGGTGTTGCTCTACCAGGGCCACGGCGCCAACGATGTGCTCGATCGGCTCGATCGCATCCATGGCAAGGCGCTTGAAATGCTCGGCGGTGAACCCGACCAATGCCTGTTCGTGTTGTTCCAGGCGCTGGCGAACCCGCTGCTGGGGTATTGCGCCACCCACGCATTGCTGTCGGCGGTGGTGTGCGAACTCACCGCCGTGAAGATCGGCCTGGCCAGGCCGATGCGCAAGTCCTTGTTTCGCGCTGCCATGGTGATGAATATCGGCATGGCGCGGGCCCAGGACAGCCTGTCCACCCAGACCGGCATGCCCAGCGAAAGCCAGCGCCTGTTGATCCGCGAGCATCCGCAACTGGGTGTGGAGATTCTGCAGGCGCTCGGCGTGGACGACCGCAACATGCTGGACATCGTGCTCTGGCACCATGATCCGGATGCCGCAGCAGCTGGCGAGAAACTGCAGGCGCGAAATCTGCTGCGCGTGGCCGATATCTTTGTGGCCAAGCTGGCGGCGCGCAAGACCCGGCTTGCGATGTCGCCGCTGGGCGCTGCCAAGTCGATGGTGATCGACGCCTCGGGCAATGCGCCGGTGCTGGCCTCGGCGCTGGCCACAGCGGTCGGTTTTTATCCGCCCGGTACCTATGTGCAGCTGGTCAATGGCGAGAAGGCGGTGGTGGTTGCGCGCGGCGCGCGGGCCCATGAGGTGCAGGTGGTCAGTGTGGTGACGCCCGGCGGCATGCCGCTGGTCCAGTACCAGTACCGCGATTCGCGCGAGTCACGGTATGCGATCCGGGCACCTGTCAACGCCGAGAAGATCAAGGTCCAGGTGAGTTTCGAGCAGGCCTACAAGACCTTCGCCGATCGGCCGCGCTGACGCCGCAGCCGCGCCTCAGACGCCGTAGGGCACCCAGACATTCTTGACCTGGCTGGCCTGGCGCAGGAACTCCGGGCCCCGTCCCTGACCGGTCTTGTGCCATTGGCGACCGCGGCCGCCGCTGACCCAGCTGCGCTTGAGGTTGCCGGCCGACAGCCGTTCCACCTCGGCGCAACCCGCAGCATCCCCGTCGTGGCGCCAGATCGCGTCGACGTCAAGGTGGCTGGCCAGCGTCGCCACCAGGTCCTTGATCGGGCCGGTGACGATATTGACCACGCCGCCCGGCACGTCGGAGGTATCGAGCACCTGGTACAGATCGGTTGCGACCAGCGGCAATGCAACGGACGGCAACACCACGACCCGGTTGCCCAGTGCGATGGCCGGAGCCACCAGCGCCAGAAGTCCGAGCAATGGCGCTTCATCCGGGCAGACGATGCCGATCACCCCCAGCGGCTCGTTGAGCGCCGTGACGATGCCGTGCATCGGTGGCTGGTGCACCTGGCCGTCGAACTTGTCGGCCCAGGCTGCGTAGTAGAACAAGGTCTCGATGGCAGCGTCGAACTCGTCTGCCGCCTGCTGGCCGGTCTGCACCAGCGACAAGGTCTGGACGAAGCGGCTGCGCTGTGCCTGCAGGTTCTCGGCCAGGTAATACAGAACCTGGGCCCGGCCGTGGGCGGTGTTGCGCTCCCATCCGGTGGCCTTGCGCGCCGCTTCGACCGCATTGCGGATGTCCTTGCGATTGCCTTCGGGCATCACCGCCACCAGCTTGCGATCGAGGCTAAGCGGTCGGCTGTAGCCACCGTCGGGCCGGACCTGTTTGCCGTCGATATAAAGCTTGGCGGTGCGGTCGATTTCGGGCGTGGCCGCCACCAGGCGCGAGGCCCGGGACGGTTTCGGATGCGCTGGCCGTGCGTCGTCACTGCGCGCGACCAGGTATTCGAGCAGGCCTTCGCGGCCCCCTTCGCGGCCGAAGCCCGACTCGCGGTAGCCGCCAAAGCCGCAACTGGCATCGAACTGGTTGCAGGTGTTTATCCAGACCACGCCGGCCTTCAGGCGTGGCGCCACGTCCAGTGCCAGGCTGATCGACTCGCTCCAGATGCTGGCGGCGAGCCCGTAGACGGTGTTGTTGGCCAGCGCCACCGCTTCCTCCGGCGTACGAAATCCCATGCTCACCAGTACCGGGCCGAAGATCTCTTCCTGCACCGCGGCGCTGGCGCTGCCGATGTCGGTGATCAACGTGGGCGGGTAATAACAACCCTGTGTTGGCAAGCTGCCAGGAGCGTGCCACACGCTGGCGCCGTCGGCCTGTGCCAGCGCCACGTAGTGCGCGACACGCTGGCGCTGGCTGGCGTCGATCAGTGTGCCCATGTCGGTGGACTTGTCCAGTGGGTCGCCGACCCGGATCGTGGCCATGCGCTGGCGCAGCTTGGCGAGGAAACGGGTCTCGATGCCCTCCTGCACCAGCAGGCGCGAACCGGCGCAGCAGACCTGGCCCTGGTTGAACCAGATGCTGTCGACCACGCCTTCGACCGCGCTGTCGAGGTCGGCATCGGCGAACACGATGGTGGGTGACTTGCCGCCCAGTTCCAGGCTGATCTTCTTGCCGCTTCCGGCCGTGGCCTGGCGGATTTGCCGCCCGACCTCGGTCGAACCGGTGAACGCGATCTTGCCGATGCCGGGATGGGCGACGATGGCCTGGCCGGTGTCGCCGTCACCGGTGACGATGTTGACCACGCCCGGTGGCAGGCCGGCTTCGGTACAGACATGGGCGAACAGCAAGGCGGTCAGGGGCGTGAACTCGGCGGGTTTGAAAACCACGGTATTGCCGCAGGCCAGCGCCGGTGCAATCTTCCACGCCAGCATCAGCAAGGGAAAGTTCCACGGCACGATCTGCCCGACGACGCCGATGGCACGGTGGTCGGCGAACTCGCTGTCGAGCAACTGGGCCCAGCCGGCGTGGTGGTAGAAGTGTCGGATCGCCAACGGCACGTCGATGTCGCGCGTCTCGCGGATCGGCTTGCCATTGTCCAGACATTCGAGCACGGCGAACAGGCGGCTGTGCTTTTGCAGGGCACGGGCCAGCGCGTACAGATGGCGTGCGCGTCCGTGGCCGCCGAGTTTCTGCCAGGGGCCCAGTGCGTGCGACGCGGCCGCAACCGCGGCGTCGACATCCTTCTTGCTGCCCTGGCCGACCTTGGCCAGGCTCTTGCCGGTGGCCGGATTGCGGGTCTCGAAATGGCTGCCGGCAGAAGTCCATTGCCCGTTGATGAAATGCCCGAAGCGATGGTGTTGCGCCGACAGCCATGACAGCGCGGCATCGGCGGATTCGGGGGAGGGGCCGTATTCCATGGTGGCAAGGAGTTCTGGGATGGAGGGCATGGTGCGTCGCAACAGGTAGGAGCCGTGCCTCAGGGCATCGCATGCCGGTGAGCGGCGGAATAACGGCCGGTGACATGGTGTTCGAGCTGGCGTTCGATGTCGGTCAGCAGACTGGAAGCGCCGAAGCGGAACAGTTCGGGCTGCAGCCAGGCATTGCCGAGTTCCTCTTTCATCAGCGTCAGGTACTGCAGCGCGGCGCGGGCGCTGGAGATGCCGCCGGCCGGCTTGTAGCCGACCTGGAAACCGGTCAGCGCCAGGTAGTCGCGGATCGCCCGCACCATGACCAGCGACACGTCGAGGGTGGCGTTGACGCCTTCCTTGCCGGTCGAGGTCTTGATGAAATCGGCGCCCGCCATCATGCAGACCCAGGACGCGCGTGCCACGTTGTCCAGCGTCTGCAACTCTCCGGTGGCCAGGATGGCCTTCACATGGGCATCGCCGCAGGCTGCGCGAAACGCCTGCATTTCGGCATACAGCGCAGCCCAGTCGCGCGTCAGCACATGGCGCCGGCTGATCACGATGTCGATTTCGTCGGCGCCGGCCTGCACCGAGAGTTCGATCTCGCGCAGACGGGTTTCCATGCTTGACAGGCCGGCCGGAAAACCGGTCGATACTGCTGCCACCGGTATTCCATGGCCTTGCAGCGCAGCCACGGCCGGAGCCACCATTTCGTGATAGACGCAGACGGCGCCGGTATGCAGCCGGTCCAGGCCCAGCGCGGCGAGCAGGTCGGCTCGCAGCGGCTGGCGCGCCTTGGCACACAGGCGTGCCACGCGGCCTGGTGTGTCGTCGCCGGACAAGGTGGTCAGGTCCATGCACGCGATGGCGCGTACCAGCCAGGCGGCCTGGTATTCCTTTTTCTGCGAACGGCGGGCATTGAGCGAGGACACGCGCCGCGCCACCGCGTTCTGGTTGACACGGATCGCCTCGAGCAAGGAGATGTCCAGCGGCATCCCGGCGTTGCGGATCGGATGGTTCATGGTGGCGAATTCAGCAGCGGGAGGGGGCTTGCCCATACAGGCGTTGCAGATATGCCGGTATCAGGCGGGTCAGGTCGGCAGCGCCGA
>JAGPBF010000238.1:4174-6101 GCA_018063505.1 Rhodoferax sp. | reverse complement strand
GTCGAGCACCTGCGCGAGTGCGTCGTCATGTTTTTGCTCGGGGTCGTCCGACAGTGCAATGGACTGGTCCTGCAGCACCGCGCCGTCATGCGACCACACCCGCAGGCGGGCCGCGTCGCCAATGCCCTCGACCGCGCCGTGGGCCAGCCGCACCGGAACCCGCTGCGACAACTCCGAGAAGGTCGCGAACTTGACACTCGACGACCCGGCATTGATGACCAGGACGATACCGGTCATGACGCGCTCACCCGAAGGTACTTCGCCACCAGCAGCGCAATCGCACACGAAGCGATGCGCGAGTGTGCCGAATCGGCCCGGCTGGTCAGCACGATCGGCACCCGCGCGCCCATGACGATGCCGGCAGCCTGCGCATCGCCCAGGTATTCCAGTTGTTTGGCCACCATATTGCCGGCGTCCAGGTCGGGTACCACCAGCACATCGGCGTCGCCCGCCACCGGCGAGACGATGCCCTTGGTCTTGGCTGCCGCCATCGACACCGCGTTGTCGAATGCCAGCGGTCCATCGACCAGCGCACCGGTGATCTGGCCGCGATCGGCCATCTTCGACAGAGCGGCGGCGTCCATGGCCGACTGCAACTTGCTGGTGACGGTCTCCACTGCCGACAGGATCGCGACCTTCGGCGTGCGGATGCCCAGCGCATGGGCCAGGTCGATGGCGTTGCGCACGATATCGGCCTTGGCATCGAAGTCCGGCGCCACGTTGATCGCCGCATCGGTGACCAGCAGCGGCTTGGGATATCGCGGCACGTCGAGCACGAACACGTGGCTGATACGCCGGCCCGTGCGCAACCCGGTCTGCGGATGCACCACCTCGGCCAGCAACTCGTCGCTGTGCAGGCTGCCCTTCATCAAGGCCTGCACCTCGCCGGCATGCACCATCTGCACCGCCTTGGCCGCCGCCGCGTGGCTGTGCGGCACATCGACCAGCGTGATGCCGGCGAGGTCAAAACCGTTCTGCAGCGCCAGTTCGCGGATGCGCACGACGGGTCCGACCAGCACCGCTTCGATCAGACCGAGGCCGGATGCGTCCAGCGCACCTTCGAGCGCCTCGCGGCTGCACGGATGGACCACGGCCATGCGAATGCGCGGGCAGGTTCTGGCCGCCTCCATCAACTGGTCATAACGCAGGTTCTTGTCGGCCAGAAGTGGTTGTGCAATCTCGGTGCGCGCGATCGACAACTTCTCGCGCGGCGCCAGCACCTGGGCCTGGCCATCGATCACCACATCGCCATGCTGGTTGATGCAGGTGGTCGCCAGCGTGACATGGCCTCGGTCAGCCTCGAGCTTCGTCACAGTGACGGTGACGGTCAGCGTGTCGCCGATGTGCACCGGTTTGAGAAATTTCAGTGTCTGGCCCAGGTAGATCGTCCCCGGTCCCGGGAAGCGGGTTCCGAGCACGGTGGAGATCAGGGCACCTCCCAGCATGCCGTGCGCAATGATTTCCCGGAACTGGCTGCTGCTGGCATACAAGGCGTCGACATGTGCCGGGTTGACGTCGCCGGTGATTGCGGCAAACAGCTGGATGTCGCGTTTGGTCACGGTGCGGTCGAGGCTGGCACTGCTGCCAATGGCGATTTCGCCGATCGGATGGTTCTCCAGCATTTCCGGCGCCAGTTCGGTGGTGGGAAGGTTCGCGTTCATGGTTTCCTTTTCGGATCTCAGCCCATCACGTGGTAGCCGCCGTCGACGAACACCACGTTGCCGGTCAGGGACCGGGCGGCGTCGCCGAACAACATCGCCGTGGTGACGCCGACATCGCGGATGGTCACCAGCTGATGCCGCGGAGCACGCCGGGCGGCCTCGTCCAGCAGGGACTCGAACTCGCCGATGCCCGATGCGGCGCGGGTCATGATCGGCCCTGGCGAGACAGCATGTACCCGAATGCCCTTGGGCCCGAGTTCGTCGGC
>JAGPBF010000238.1:0-4074 GCA_018063505.1 Rhodoferax sp. | reverse complement strand
GCGGAGCACGCCGGGCGGCCTCGTCCAGCAGGGACTCGAACTCGCCGATGCCCGATGCGGCGCGGGTCATGATCGGCCCTGGCGAGACAGCATGTACCCGAATGCCCTTGGGCCCGAGTTCGTCGGCCAGGTAACGCACGGTCGACTCGAGCGCGGCCTTGACCGGCCCCATCATGCCGTAGTGCGGTATCACCTTCTGCGCGCCGTAATACGTCATCGTGGCCAGCGCGCCACCGTCCTTCATCAGCGGTTCGGCGGCCTTGGCCAGCCGGATGAACGAGTGGCACGACACGTCCATCGCCTGGGCAAATCCTGCCGCGCTGCAGTCGATGACCCGGCCATGCAGGTCGGCTGCCGGCGCAAACGCAATCGCGTGCAGCAGAAAGTCGAGCTTGCCCCAACGCTGCGTGATCTGCGCAAACAAGGCATCGAGTTGTTGCGGTTGCTGCACGTCCAGCGGCGCGATGATGTCGGCCTGCAGCTGTTCGGCCAAGGGCCGCACAAAGTGTTCAGCCTTGTCGTTGAGGTAGGTGACGGCCAGGCTTCCTCCGAGCTCGCGGATCACCTCGGCGCATCCGTAAGCGATGCTGTGCGCGTTGGCGATGCCGACGATCAGCCCCTTCTTGCCGGCGAGGCTGGGCATGGCGTGGTTGACCGGTGTCGGCTTGTCGGGTGTCATGGTCATGGATGCTCAGGTCATCAATACGTACGAACCAGGGGCATCCTGCAGGGCTGGCAAGCCAGCCTTGGCATTGCCCATGGCCGGAGGAGCCACCTGGCCGCTGGCGTGGCGGCCCAGCCAGGACTCCCATTCGGGCCACCAGGAGCCGTCGTGTGCCGGCGCCTCGGCGGCCCAGGCCTGTGGATCGACATAACGCGCGTCGGCCTCGCGCGTGGCGACCTGGTAGCTGCGTTTCACGCCCGGCCCGGGTGGATTCACGACGCCGACGTTGTGCCCGCCGCTGCTCAGGCAGAACGTGACCTCGGTGTCCGTCAGCATATGGATCTTGTAGACGGACAACCAGGGCGAAACCGTGTCGCGCTGCGTGCCGAGCACGAACATCGGAACCCGGATATCGGACAACGCGATCGGCTTGCGGCCGACCCTATAGCGGCCACGCGCCAGATCGTTGTCAAGGTACAGGCTGCGCAGGTATTCGCTGTGCTGGCGATACGGCATGCGGGTGCCATCCAGGTTCCAGGCTGCCAGGTCGTTCAGTGGCTTGTCCTGCCCCATCAGGTAGTCCTGCACGATGCGCGACCAGACCAGGTCGACCGAGTTGAGCAATGCAAAGGCACCGGCCATCTGCTTGCCGTCCAGATAACCCTTCTCCCACATCATGTCCTCCAGGAAGGCGATCTGGCTCTCGTCGATGAACAGACCCAGCTCGCCCGGCTCCGTGAAGTCGGTCTCCGATGCCAGCAGCGTGAGCGATTGAAGGCGATCGTCGTCGTCGCGCGCCATCGCTGCCGCGGCGATGGACAGCAAGGTGCCACCCAGGCAATAACCCAGAGCCTGGATCTTGCGGTCGGGAACCACGGCGCTGACCGCATCGACAGCCGCCATGACCCCGAGCGTGCGGTAGTCGTCCATGCCATGGTTGCGGTCGGATGCGCCCGGATTCTTCCAGGAAATCATGAACACGGTATGGCCCTTGTCCACCAGGTAGCGCACCAGCGAGTTCTGCGGCGACAGGTCCAGTATGTAGTACTTCATGATCCAGGACGGAACGATCAGCACCGGTTCGGCAAACACCTTTGGCGTTTGCGGCGTGTACTGGATCAGCTCCATCAGGTCGTTGCGCAGCACCACCTTGCCCGGTGTCAGCGCGACCTCATGCCCGGGACGGAAACGCGCCCTTCCCTCGGCCGGCGCGTCATTGATCGTCTGCAGCGCGTCGCGGGCAAAATTCTGCGCGCCCTGCACCAGGTTCTGTCCGCCACTGCGCATCGTCTCTGCCAGTACCTGCGGATTGGTCAGCAGGAAGTTCGATGGCGACCACATGTCCAGCATCTGGCGCGTGATGAACGTCGCCACGAGTTCGTGATGGGGAGTCACACCACGCACGCCGGAAGTCGCGTTGTGCCACCACTGCTGGTTCAGCAGGAATGACTGGTAAATCAGGTTGTAGGGCCACTGCTGCCATTCGGGTGCGGTGAAGCGGCGGTCCTGCGGCAACGGATCGATGCACGGTTCGGCCGTGCCCGTACCGCAGCGCAGCGAATGCAGGGCCAGACGCGCGGACTTGCGCAATGCCTTGGACACCAGTTCCTGCTGCTTGCCGGGCGATGCTGCCAGATGGGCCAGCCAGTCCATATAGGCGCCCATCATCGACGCCGGAGACAAGCCGTGCGTCAACTTGGCGATCTGGGTGTGAACCGACCGGTCGAGTGCGCGCGTGTATGACGCGCCTTCGTCGAATGGCGGTTGCGCCTGCAGGGCGGGCCCGGCCACATTTTCATGCAGCGGCGCCGGCCGATGTGTCACTGGGGCATCGACAGCCTGTTGCCTCGATTCCCTTGGCCGGCGCGTCGTGACAGCGGGGGTGCGCACCTTTGCCTGGGCCACTGTACCGAGTGATACCGTCCTGGCAGGGGTGGTCTTGCCCGGCGTGCGGGCTTGTGCTGTCTTCTTGTCCATGGTGTCGGTACTTTCCTGTGGGCATCGAATTGCCGGGATGACGGCATTTGCCCGTTTATTGTGGATTTCTGGCTTTGAGATCGGGCAACAGCTGCCGGGCGGCCTTGCTGGAACGACGTCGCTCGGTCCCCGCGCCTTGGGCTGCTGCCAAAGGTGGCTGCTGGCTGCAGCTTCGTCCTTCAAATAAGGGTTAACCCGAATATAGGGCGACGATGGCGCGACAACAAGGCAATCCCTCGGGCAAGCACGGAAAATTTGATCCATCTCAAGCGTCCGGGAGAATGCGGTGACGGATCTGCTTGCGCCGCGTGTGTTGTCGGCGGCGAAACGGTCTTGCATGCAGACCTAGAATGCCCCCTCATTCATCACCTGGGGACAAGCGCAATGTGGAAAGATGACGACGAACTGTTTGCACTGATGAAGACCCGCCTGTTTCCGGCCGTGGTCGGCGACATTCTGGACACCATGGGTCTGGTGCACCAGTTCCTGAGCCCGGGTATCAAGGCGCTGCGCAGCGACATGGTGGTGTGTGGCCGCGCCATGCCGGTACTCGAGACCAACTGCTTTTCTGCCAGCGAACCCGAAGGCCAATTGCCGCTGAGTCGCCAGCCGTTCGGCCTGCTGTTCCAGGCGCTGGACGACCTGCGGCCGCACGAGGTGTACGTGGCCACCGGATGCGCGCCCCAGTTCGCGTTGTGGGGCGGCCTGATGACGACCCGCGCGCAACACCTCAAGGCCGCAGGCGCCGTGCTCGACGGTTATTCGCGCGATACGCCCGAAGTGCTGGAGGCCGGCTTTCCGGTGTTCTCGTATGGCGGTTATGCGCAGGACCAGGGTGCCCGCGGCAAGGTGGTCGACTACCGGGTGCCGGTGGAGATCAACGGCGTGCGTGTCCACCCGGGTGACATCGTGTTCGGCGACCTCGACGGTGTGCTGGTGATTCCACGTGCAGCCGAGAAGGAGGCCATCGGCAAGGCACTCGAAAAGGTCAGCGCAGAAAACAAGGTGCGTGATGCGATCCGTGGCGGCATGAGTACCGTGTTGGCGTTCGAAACCTTTGGCGTGATGTAAATGACGAAAAGCCGATTCCGCGTACTGAGTGCCGAGTTCGCGCACGAGACCAATACCTTCAGCAAGATCCCGACCAGCTACGCGAGTTTTCAGGCACAGGATTTCTTCATCGATGGCGCAGCAGCCATCAAGGCGCGTGGCGATTCCAACACCGAACTGGCGGGCTTCTGCGATGCCGCACGCAGGCATGGCTGGGACCTGGTCCATGTGCTCAGTGCCATCGCCCAGCCCGCCGGCGTGGTCACGCGGGACGCATTCGACCGGTTGACCGGCCCGATCGTCGCGGCCGCACACGAACAGCGCGACCGGCTCGATGGCATTGCGCTGGGGCTGCACGGCGCGATGGTCACCGACTTCTGCGA
>JAGPBF010000237.1 GCA_018063505.1 Rhodoferax sp. | reverse complement strand
TCGTTGAGCATCAGCACATGCTGGCTGACAAGTGCGTACTGGGAGCGCAGCGAGGCCAGGTCCCATTCGCGCAGTTCATGACCGTCGAGAAAAACAGCACCCTCGCTCGGGTCGACAAAACGCGGCAGCAGGTTGACCAGCGTCGACTTGCCGGACCCCGATGCGCCGACCAGCGCTACGGTCTCGCCGGCTGCCACCTCGAGGCTGAACCGGTCCAGTGCCGGCACGTTGCTGCCAGCGTAGGTGACGCTGACCTTGTCGAAGCGGATCGTGCCACGGGCGTGTTGCAGCGTGAAGTCGCCACCGGTTTCATCGGGCGTATTGGCCATCATGTCCAGGCCACGTTCCATCGCGGCCAGCCCACGGGTGATCGGGTTGGCCACCTCGGTCAGGTGCTTGAGCGGTGCGATCAGCATCAGCATGGCAGTGACGAACGCGACGAAGCCGCCAACCGAAGTGGTGTTGTCGGCACTCTGGATCAGCGCCACCGTGATGACGGTGGACAAGGCAACTGCCGCCAGCATCTGGGTCAGTGGGGTCATCGCTGCGGACGCGGCGGTTGATTTCATCGACAGGCGGCGCAGGCTGTCGCTGAGCTGCGCGAAACGATCCGCCTGTGATGTCTGCGCCGCCTGCAGGCGGATATCGCGGTGCGCCAGCACGTTTTCCTCGACGACGTAGGCCAGCCGGTCGGTGGCGTCCTGGCTGTTGCGGGTGACCCGGTACAGCCGGCGCGACAGGATCCGCATCACAAAGGCGACTGCCGGAAACAGGAACACGACGATCAAGGTCAGTTTCCAGTTCAGGAACATCAGGTAACCGAGCAGGGCGAGCAGGGTCAGGCTGTTGCGCGTCAGTGTCATCAACGCTGTCACCAGCAGTGTCGAGCCGGTCTGCACCTCGTAGACGATGGTGTTGGCCAGCGCGCTCGAGGTCTGCCCGGTAAACAGCGTCAACCTGGCATCGAGCAACTTGTCGAACATGGCCTTGCGCAATACCGTCAGCCCGTAGCTGGTGATCCGGGTCATCGCCAGTTGTGCGGTGAAGCTGCATATGCCGCGCACGGCGAACAGCAGGATCAAGGCCACCGGAACCGTCCACAGTGCCAGCGACCCTTTCTGGAAGCCGCGATCGAGCAAGGGCTGCAGCAGGGCAGGGATCAGCGGTTCGCTCAGCGCCAGGACCAATGTGGCACCGAATGCCGTGGCCCATACCCACAATGGACGGCCAAAGTACGGCCACAGACGGGCCAGCCGCTTGCCAAGGCTGCCGGCTGCGATCAGCATATCGGGCGCGTGGGTGTCAGGCACCGGCGCAGCACCGGGTGGTCATGGCCTGAAGGCAATCCGGGTGTGATTCGTGCAACGTTCGGTAACCGTGTGTTGCAGGCGGGCAAGGCCGCGCCACAGGGGCGGTGATGGGCGTGGTGGTGTGGTGCGTCATGTGCAGACAATGCCTGGGTTTATTATCGGGGTATGGTCCGGGCATCCCCTGGCGCGGGCCTGCAGTTCGGTTTCCTCGCTCCGCAGTTGGCCCGATTCAGGCCGGCCGCGAACCATTTCGCTGACCCAAGGCGCCCATTGGTGACAATAAATTCAATCCTACCCTCCATGATCGCTCGTTCGCTTCGCCACATTGCCACGCTCGCCCGGCAGCTTCTTGTCGTCGTCCTCGCGGCGGCAGTGCTTCCCGCCATGGCCCAGTTGCGGGTCGAGGTTTCGGGTGTTGGCTTGACGCAGCTGCCGATTGCCATCGCGCCGTTCAGAGGCCAGGACGGGATGTCGCAGAAGCTGTCGGCCATCGTGCAGGCGGATCTGGAACGCAGTGGACAATTCCGTGCCACCGATCTGGCTACTTCGCGCCTGGACGAGTTGTCACTCCCCGACCTCAATGCCTGGCGCCAGAAAGGCGCTGACTCGCTGGTAGCGGGCAGTGTGACGCGCCTTGCCGACGGTCGCTTTGACGTGCGATTCCGGCTTTGGGACCTGACCCGGGGCCAGGGCCAGGATCTTGGTGGCCAGAGTTATGCCGTCTCGCAAGCCGATCTGCGCCAGTCCGCACACCGGATTGCCGATTTCATCTACGAAAAGCTCACCGGCGACAAAGGCATTTTTTCGACCCGCATCGCTTACGTGACCAAGGTGGCGGATCGCTACAACCTGTGGATTGCCGATGCCGACGGCGAGAACGCGCAATCGGCGCTGGCCAGTCCCGAGCCCATCATCTCGCCGGCCTGGTCGCCACTGGGTGGACAACTGGCCTACGTGTCGTTCGAGTCACGCAAGCCGGTGGTCTACGTGCATGAAATATCAACCGGAAAGCGCCGTCTGCTGGCCAATTTCCGGGGTTCCAACAGTGCGCCTGCATGGGCACCGGACGGTCGTTCTCTGGCAGTTACACTCAGCCGCGATGGCGGCTCCCAGCTGTACCTGATCGATGCCCAGGGCGGCGAGCCCAAGCGCCTGTCGCAATCGCTGAGCATCGATACCGAACCGGTGTTTTCTCCCGATGGCCGCACCATCTTCTTTGTCAGCGACCGTGGTGGTTCGCCGCAGATCTACCGCATGCCGGCAACCGGTGGGAGTCCGCAGCGCCTGACCTTTACCGGCAGTTACAACATTTCACCCACGATCAGTCCCGACGGCAAGTCACTGGCCTATATTTCCCGCGTCAATGGTGCTTTTCGACTGCACCTCATGGATCTGACCAGTGGCAACAGCATTGCGGTGACCGACACATCGGCTGACGAAAGTCCTAGCTTTGCCCCCAATGGGCGGCTGATCATTTACGCCACATCAAGCCAGGGTCGTGAGAGTCTGACGACCACGACGCTGGACGGCCGGGTCAAAACCCGTCTGGCCGGACAGTCCGGTGAAATTCGCGAGCCGGACTGGGGCCCGCTTCAGAAACAATGACATCAACAGGAGTAAACGGATGAATCGATATTTGCTGGCTTTCGCATGTGCAGCCTTTTTGGCAGGTTGTGGCTCGTCGGTCAAACTTGACGACGTACCCGTCCAGGACAAGACCGGGGTTCCGGTCGCAGGCCAAGGGGGGGCTGCTGGTGCCGCCGGCGCTGCAGGAAGCACCGGCGCGCTTGCGAATTCGGGCGTCGCACCCGTCGACCTGACCAAATCCAGTGCCGGTGCGACTGCACCCCAGGGTCCGCATACCGTCTATTTCGACTACGACAGTTTCATCATCAAACCCGAGTTCCAGTCTGTGATCGAGGCGCATGCGAGATTCATAAAGGCTGATCCGTCGCGCAAAGCCGCCGTCGAAGGGCATACCGACGAAAGCGGCGGCCGCGAATACAACCTGGCCCTGGGGCAGAAGCGCGCCGAAGCGGTGCGCCGTGCACTGGCTTTGCTGGGAGTGCCAGACTCGCAGGTCGAAGCTGTCAGTTTTGGCAAGGAGAAGCCCGCGGTCGAAGGCCATGACGAAGCAGCCTGGGCCAAGAATCGCCGCGCCGAGATCGGCTACCGATGAAGCGCACGCCCTCCCGCTGGCTGGGCAATGCAATGCGTGTGCTCCTGGTGAGCGTGGGCCTGTGGTTTGCCGGCGCATCCCATGCGGCGTTGTTCGAGGACGACGAGGCGCGCAAGGCGATTCTCGAATTGCGCCAGAAGGTCGAGGCCAGCCGGTCCACGTCCGACGGCGCGTTGCAAAAGCTGGTCGAGACCCAGAGCGAACTGCTGCGCAAGTCCACCGAAGATACGGCGCAGCTGCGCCGTGCCTTGCTGGACATGCAAAATCAGATCGAAGGCCTCAAGGGAGAACTGGCGCGCAGCAACGGGCAACGCGAACAGTTCGGGCGCGACCTGTCCGATCTTCAGCGTGAGCTCAAGGACCTGGCGCAGCGCCAGCAGGAACTTGCCCGTGGCGTGGAAGAGCGGGTCAGTCAGCTCGAACCCATCAAGCTGAGCGTCGATGGTCGCGAGATCATGGTCGAACCAGCTGAGCGACGCGCCTATGACAAGGCGTTGGAGCAGTTTCGCACCGGTGATTTCACCGCTGCGCAGTCCGGCTTTCTGAGTCTGATTTCGCGCTTTCCGAAGAGCGGTTATCTGCCCTCCGCGCTATTCTGGCTTGGCAACACGCAGTATGCGACTCGTGATTACAAGGAGGCCATCACCAATTTCCGCATCATGCTCAAGGCTGCTCCGGAGCATGTGCGTGCGCCCGAGGCTTTGCTGTCGATTGCCAATTGCCAGGTTGAACTCAAGGACGTCAATGGCGCGCGCAAGACGCTCGATGAACTGGGCAAGACCTATCCGCAGTCGGAAGCCGCCAAGGCCGGCAAAGAGCGTCTCGCCCGGCTCCGCTGAGCCTCGGGGCATGGCTGTTGCGGTCTGCGTCGGCTTGTTGGCCACCTGATGTTTGTTCATGACCGTGCCGCACGTCCTCACTGACGATGTCGCCGATCTGGCGCGTCGTTTCTCTGGCCTGGAGCGGCTGTTTGGTGTTGGCCCGGCGGCGCGTATCCGCCAGGCCCGTGTCGCCGTTGTCGGAATCGGCGGTGTCGGCTCTTGGAGCGCGGAGGCGTTGGCGCGCAGTGGCGTCGGCCATCTGACGCTGATCGACCTTGACCATGTCGCGGAGTCCAATATCAACCGGCAGGTTCATGCCTTGCAAGCCACCTTGGGGCAGGCCAAGGTGCAGGCCATGCGCGAGCGTATCGCGCAGATCAATCCGGCTTGTATCGTCACCGGCGTCGAAGCGTTTGTCGAAGTCGACAACTGGCCTGCCATGTTGCCGGCACCGGTGGACGCCGTCATCGACGCCTGCGACCAGGTGCGCGCCAAGGCGGTGATGGCGGCCTGGGCGACGCGCCACAAGGATGTGGTTTTCATCACGGTGGGTGCGGCCGGCGGCAAACGCCTGGCACACAAGGTCGACATCGATGATCTGTCGCAGACCACACATGACCCTTTGCTTGCACGCTTGCGTACGCTGTTGCGCAAGCAGCATGGTGCGGTGGCTGCCGGCCGCAAGATCGGCATTGATTGCGTGTTCAGCCGGGAACCGGTGCAGGGCGCCGACCCATCGTGCGCGATCGAAGCGACCGATGGAACGCTCAATTGCCATGGATATGGATCGATGGTCAGCGTGACGGCAACCTTCGGCCAGTGTGCTGCAGGCTGGATATTGAATCGCATTGCCAATCCGCACTGAGCCGCCCCGGAAGCGTAAAGTTTTCTGGTTATAATTTAAGGCTTCGCAGCAAGGTGCAAACCCTGTGGTGAAGATCCGTGTGGGACGTTAGCTCAGTTGGTAGAGCAGCGGACTTTTAATCCGTTGGTCGGCAGTTCGAGCCTGCCACGTCCTACCACCAAACCGGCTTCGGCCATGGAGAGCCCGCTATTCAAAAGGTAGCGGGCTTTTTCATTTTCCGGCCCGGCTTATCCACCGATGCTGTGGGCTAGGCTGTTGATAAGCGCGCGAACAAGTTCCGAATGCGGCATGGGCAGGGGGTTTGCGGCGTGCGCCTGTCAAATGGGCAGGACCTGATCGGGTGCGTGCATCCGCTGTGCCGGACAGCCCAAGCGCAACCTGCCGGTGATGTGCATGGCGCTCCGCGGTTCATTCGTCGTAGAAGGCGATGCCGATGGATTCGCGCTTGGCGCGGTACATCGCCATGTCTGCCTTGAGCAGCAGGTCGGCAGAGTCGCCAGCGCCTGCGCTGTCCAGGACAACACCGATGCTGGCGTCCACGGTCACCAGATGGTTGCCGATCTTGCACGGTGCCCGCACGGCATCACGCAGTTTCATCGCCAGGCCCATTGACTGCTCGGGTGGCTCAATGCCCTCTATCAGGCAGGCAAATTCGTCGCCGCCAAGCCGGCTGACCAGGTCCCGGGCGCGTACCGCGTGCGTCAATCGATTCGCAACGATCTGCAGCAAGGTGTCGCCAGCCGCGTGTCCGTAGGTGTCATTGATGGGCTTGAAGCCGTCCAGATCGATGTACATGACAGCAAGGCTTTGGCCGGATAGGGCATGCATGGCCAGTGCATGGCACATTCGCTCCTGAAAGTGCCCGCGATTGGCAAGGCCCGTCAACTGGTCATGGGCGGCCAGGTGGCGTGCCTGTCGCTCGCCGGCG
>JAGPBF010000062.1 GCA_018063505.1 Rhodoferax sp. | reverse complement strand
TCGCCACAGCTTCTGCAACTCTCCGGCGTGGGGCCGGCCTCGGCCTTGCAGGCGCTCGGAATTGCGCTGGTGGCCGACGTGGCGGCAGTGGGCCAGCATCTGCAGGACCACCTGTGCATCGACCATGTCTACCGCTCGCGCGTGCCCACGCTCAATCGTGACCTTGGCACCTGGTGGGGCAAATCCTGGGCCGGTGTGCGGTATTTGCTGCAGCGGCGCGGTCCGCTGGCATTGAGCATCAACCAGGGAGGTGGATTCTTCCGCTCACGCCCGGACCTGGCGCATCCCGACATGCAGCTGTATTTTTCGCCGCTCAGTTACATGCGGGCGGTACCCGGACGCAGGGCCTTGACCGCACCGGACCGGTTTGCCGGTTTTTCGCTGAGCGCGCAGCCATGCCGTCCTACCAGCCGCGGATACCTGGAGTTGCGCAGCCCCGATCCGATGCAGCCACCGCGCATCGTCGCGAACTCGCTCAGTACCCAGCGTGATCGGGACGACATGCTTGCGGCGGCCGGATTTTTGCGTAAGCTCGCCGCCGCGCCTTCGCTGCGTGCCATCATCGACCACGAAATATTGCCCGGCCCCTCGGTGCAGACCGCGCAGAACCTGATGGATGACGTGGCCCAGCGTGCGTCCACGGTGTTTCACCCGGTCAGCACCTGCCGCATGGGGCCGGATCCGCAACAGGCCGTGGTGGACCCGCAGCTGCGTGTCCATGGCGTTTGCGGGCTGAGCGTCATCGACGCTTCGGTCTTTCCAACGCTGACCTCAGGCAATACCAATGCCCCCACATTGATGCTGGCCGAGAAGGGCGCCGATCTGGTGCTGGCCCGATACCCAACCTGAACCCGATATGACCGACAACGAATTGATGCAGGACTGCAAATCGACCCCCTACTGGTGGGAGGATGTGCCGCGCCCCGTTTTGCCGGAGCTTGCGTTGCCGTCCACGGTCGACGTGGCGGTGGTCGGCGCGGGTTACACCGGGCTGCATGCTGCGCTTCAGACGGTTCGCGGCGGGCGTTCGACGCTGGTCTTTGACGCCGAGGATGCCGGCTGGGGCTGCAGCAGCCGCAATGGCGGGCAGGTATCGACCAGCATCAAGCCCACGTATGAGTTGCTCGCGCGGCGGCACGGTCAGAAACGCGCCTTCGATATCCTCAACGAAGGCCAGAAGTCATTGGCCTGGATCGCGCAGTTCATCGGCGCGGAGCGAATCGATTGCGACTTTCGCCGGGTCGGACGGTTTCATGCCGCGCACAACGCCGCGCAATACGAAGCGCTGGCGGCACGGGTCGGGTCGCAGCCCAAGGGCCTGGAGGTGGATGCTTTCATGGTGCCGCGGGACCGGCAGCACGAAGAACTCGGTACCGATCTGTACTGGGGCGGTGCGGTCTATACGCAGCACTGCTCTGTCCATCCGGCGCGGTATCACCAGGGCTTGCTCGACCGCGTGCTGGCCTCCGGGGGCCAGGTGGCGTCACGCTGCCCGGTGCTGCAGATCAGCCGCAGCGACGGCTTGTTCAGGCTGCGCACACCGCGGGGCGAGGTGATGGCGCGCGATGTGGTCATTGCGACGAACGGCTACACCGGCAATCTGACGCCCTGGCTGCGCCGGCGCGTGATCCCGATTGGCAGCTACATGATCGCCACCGAGCCGGTGCCTGCGCAGCTGATGGACCGGCTGTTTCCGACCGACCGGATCGTCAGCGACACCCGCAAGGTGGTGTATTACTACCGCTGTACACCCGATCGGAGCCGCATATTGTTCGGCGGACGTGTATCGCACCAGGAGACCGACCCGCGGATCAGCGGCCCCAAGCTGCATGCCGACATGGTGCGCCTGTTTCCGCAATTGCGCGAAACCCGCATCAGCCACTCCTGGTGCGGATTCGTCGCCTATACGTTCGACGAACTGATGCACATCGGCAAGCATGACGGCATGCACTACGCCATGGGTTACTGCGGCGCCGGTGTCGGCACCTCCAGCTATTTCGGCATGCGCCTGGGTCAGCAGGTACTGGGCTTGAAAGAGGGCCGTACCGCACTCGACGACCTGGCATTCCAGACCCGCCCGCTGTACACCGGCAACCCGTGGTTCCTGGCGCCGTCGGTGGCGTATTACCGGTGGCGCGACAGCCGGCCGGTTTGAGCGATGGGCGGACGCGTCCGCGACCGGGGCTGGCAGCAGAGTGACCGGGGCTGGCAGCAGAGTGACCGGGGCGCGGGCAGATCGATGTGGCGGCAGAGGCTATCGCTTGGCGCAGGCAGCGGTGCAGGGTGCGGGCTGCGAAGGCCTGCGAAGCCCACACGCTTCGCTTCGCTGTGGCGGTCGGGCGCTGAACGCGCCGACTACCCTGCGGTGCTCGTTCTTGCGCCCGCATTGCGCAACTCACTACGCGCCCGGTGGGCGCTGCGTTCAGACAAGCGCAATGAAAATGATGACGAACGCGCTTCGCGCTGGGCGCAAGCCCTGCGCTCCTCGGCACCACAGAGTCGCGTAGCATATGGGCTCCGCAGTCCTTCGCAGCCAGACCTGTGGCTGGCGCTACGTCAAAGACAATCCCTGACCGCTGCCCTCAAACAAACAAAGTTGTAGGCCCGAAGTCAGCCTTAACCGGTTACCCCGCGTCTAGCAGTGTCAGGCGGCTCCTGGCCGGGCCGCGACGCTCTCCCTGACACGCGCTGGCAAACCATCAGTCGAAAAAGTCCTCATCAAGCTTCTTGATGTAGACAACCTCTTCGACCCGACAGCCTATGTCGAATCGGATCATCAGTCTGGTGAGAAGGAGCCCATCAATCAACACAATGCGCTTGCTCAGCATGTCGGCCGTTTCTTTCGCTGCCTGCGAGAAGGTCGACGTTGTGACGAAAAGGCCTTTGTTTGCCTTGAACCGATCCAGCGACCCGAAGAAGTCCCGGATCTCGCCTGACGAGACTTTATTGTCCGTGTAGCGTTTTGCCTGGACGTAAATTCGATCCAACCCCAACGCATCCTGATCGATGACGCCGTCAACACCACCATCGCCACTCTTGCCCAGGGCTTTGCCGGCTTCAATGGCTGACCCACCGTAGCCCATGGCGATTAGGAGCTGAACGACGAGGCGTTCGAAGAAGTCCGATGGCGAAGCCAGGATCTTCGCAAGCAGCTCGGCACTGAGTGATTGCTGAAGCTCGTTACTTGCAGACCTGATCACTTCATCCGGCGCCAACTCCTTGAAATTGGTCGGCTCCGATTGCGGCGTGGTCGGGCTTTCAGCCGCCATCTCTCGGAAGACCTTGAACTCGGGGAAGGACTCGAGAAATTTGATATTGATCGTCTGCGGCGGGTTGTCCAGCACGGCCCGGCCGCGTTCACTAACCTTAAAGTACGCGCGCTTGGTGAGATTGATCAAGCCGGCCTTGCCCAGATAACTCTTCGCCCAGTTCACGCGGTTGGCGAACGTAGTCTGCTTGCCCGAGGTCTGAATGGCGAGGGCGCGGCACAGGTCTGTAGGAAAGTTGTGAGGGCCTGCTCCCGATCAAACCGCGTGGGTCAATCTGTCAAACCGGATGCAAAGGTTGAACCACCAAGCGAACGCCAAGGGCGGTACATACACGGTTGACCGTGTCGAAGCGCGGCGCACTTCCGGGCCGCAAGGCCTTGTAAAGCGCCTCCCTCGTGATGCCTGCCGCCTTGGCGATATCGGTCATGCCGCGAGCGCGGGCGATGTCACCCAGCGCAGCGGAAAGCAGTCCGGCGTCGTTGGCCTGCAGGATGTCAGTCAGGTAAGAAGCAATTGCCTCGTCGCTGTCGAGGTATGGGGCGGCATCAAATGCCGGCAGCTCGTCAACCTTGATTCGCGTGCTCATCTTCGTTTCCTCTCTCAGTCCAACAGGGCGGCTAGCGCCTTCGCTCGCCTGATATCGCTCTTCTGTGTACGCTTGGATCCGCCAGCCAGCAGGACAACAAGCTGACCGCCACGCTTCGTGAAGTACACGCGCCATCCGGCCCCGATATGGATGCGAAGCTCGGAGACGCCGTCGCCCACCGACTCCGCGTCACCGAGCAGACCTCGTTCAAGCCGCTTGATCCGAGCGACCACAATGCCGCGAATCGAGGCGTCTTCGAGACGGTCGAGCCAAGAGGTGAACTCAGGAAGTGCTTTGACGCTGAAAACGGCAACAATGTAATCGAACGATTACACTCCGTCAAGACCTCTTGACCGGACCGGCGGAAAGGAAAGTCGGTTCCCGCGTCAAAGCTGGCGCTGGTGGTTTCGCTGCCCTGAACAGGCCGGTCGGGAGCACCCCAAAAGGCCGATCCCCGCCTATCGCAAGCCTTGCGGTTTTGACTTCCCGCCGCCTACGGTGCCCAACCGGGCACGTGCCGATGTCGCTCAGACCCGTTCGAGCACCACCGCGATCCCTTGCCCGACCCCGATACACATCGTGCACAACGCATATCGCCCGCCGGTCTTCGTCAGCTGGTTGACGGCAGTCGTTGCCAGCCGGGCACCGGATGCGCCCAATGGATGGCCCAGCGCGATGGCGCCGCCGTTCGGGTTGACGCGCGGGTCGGTGTCCCGCACACCCAAGGCGCGCAACACCGCCAGCCCTTGCGCGGCAAACGCCTCGTTGAGTTCGATCACGTCCATCTGGTCGATGGTGAGGCCGGTCAGTGCCAGCACCTTCTGGCTGGCCGGTGCCGGGCCCATGCCCATGATGCGCGGCGCAACACCGGCGGTGGCCATGCCCACGACGCGGGCGCGGGGTGTCAGGCCATGTTTGGCGGCACCGGCTTCGTCGGCCAGCAGCAGGGCGCAGGCGCCGTCGTTGACGCCGCTGGCATTGCCGGCCGTGACGCTGCCGTCCGGCCGGACAACGCCTTTGAGCTTGGCCAGTGATTCGAGCGAGGTCGCGCGCGGGTGTTCATCGGTGTCGACGATGACCGGGTCGCCCTTTTTCTGCGCCACGCTGACCGGCGTGATCTCGGCGTCGAAGTAGCCGGCCTTCTGTGCGGCCACCGCCTTCATCTGGCTGGCCAGCGCCATCGCGTCCTGATCCTGCCGGCTGATGTTGTAGTCGGTTGCGACGTTCTCGGCGGTCTCGGGCATTGCGTCGACGCCGTATTGCGCCTTCATCAGCTTGTTGACGAAACGCCAGCCGATGGTGGTGTCGTAGACGGCGTTGGCGCGGCTGAACGCGCTATCGGCCTTGGGCATGACGAACGGCGCGCGGCTCATGCTCTCGACACCGCCGGCAATCATCAGGCTGGCTTCGCCGGCGCGGATGGCGCGTGCCGCACTGCCCAGCGCATCGAGCCCCGATCCGCACAGGCGGTTGATGGTGACGCCCGGCACCTCCATCGGCAGACCGGCCAGCAGCGCTGCCATGCGCGCCACGTTGCGATTGTCTTCCCCGGCCTGGTTGGCGCAGCCGTACAACACGTCCGCCACTGCTGCCCAGTCGACCTTGGGATTGCGTGCCATCAAGGCCTTGAGCGGGATTGCGCCCAGGTCGTCGGTACGGATGCTGCTGAGCGCACCGCCGTAGCGGCCGAAGGGGGTGCGGATGGCGTCGCAGATATAGGCGTGGTTCAAGGGAGATCTCCAGTTTGTGAATGTCGGTTCGGTGCGGTGCGCCGGGGCGCGGTGTCAGGTGCTCAATGGCAGGCCGATGAGCTTCTCGAGCTCGGCCAACTCCAGGCCTTCGACCTTGTCGATCAGCCGAAGGCCTTGCGGCGTACACGCCAGCGTTGCCAGGTCGCTGTAGATGCGTTTGACGCAGCCGATGCCGGTCAGCGGATAACTGCACTGCGTGACGATCTTGCTCGTGCCCTGCTTGGTCAGCAAGTCCATCATGACCCAGGTCTGCTTGGCCCCGATGGCCAGGTCCATGGCGCCGCCGACGGCGGGAATCGCCCCGGCTTCTCCGGTGTGCCAGTTGGCCAGGTCGCCGGTGCTGGACACCTGGAACGCGCCGAGCACGCAGATGTCGAGATGGCCGCCGCGCATCATCGCGAAGCTGTCGGCATGGTGGAAGAAGGCGCCGCCGCGCAGCAGCGTTACCGGCTGCTTGCCGGCATTGATCAGGTCGTAATCTTCCTGCCCCTGGGCGGGCGCCGGGCCCATGCCCAGGATGCCGTTCTCACTTTGCAGGATAACTTCGCGGTCGGCCGGAATATGGTTGGCCACCAGCGTCGGCATGCCGATGCCCAGGTTCACATAGGCGCCGTCGTGGATGTCCTGCGCGACACGCTGGGCGAGTTGCTCCTTGCTGCGTTTCTGGTAACCCATGTCATGCCGCCTTCTTCATGCCGCCAGCCTGGGTGGCCACGCGGTCGATCTGCACGATCTGGTGGACAAAGATGCCGGGGGTCACGATATGTTCGGGGTCGAGTGCGCCGAGTTCCACCACTTCGTGCACGGTGGCGACGGTCTTCTTTGCGGCGGTGGCCATCACCGGTCCGAAGTTGCGCGCAGCCTTGCGGTAAGTCAGGTTGCCCCAACGGTCGCCGCGGTCGGCCTTGATCAGCGCCAGCTCGGCATGGATTGGCATCTCCAATACGTAGTGCTTGCCGTTGATCTGGCGGGTCTCCTTGGCCGATCCGTCGGCGTTTTTCGCCAGTTCGGTACCGTAGCCGGTGGGCGAGAAGAATGCGCCGATGCCGGCGCCGGCGGCGCGGATGCGCTCGGCCAGATTGCCCTGCGGTACCAGTTCGAGCTCCAGCTTGCCGCTGCGATACAACCCGTCAAAAATCTGGCTGTCGGCCTGACGCGGGAAGCTGCAGATGATCTTGCGCACCCTGCCTGCCTTGAGCAATGCGGCCAGGCCGACCTCGGCATTGCCGGCATTGTTGTTGACGATGGTCAGGTCGGTGGCGCCTTGCTCGATCAGGCCATCGATCAGTTCATTGGGAATGCCCGCGGTGCCAAAACCGCCGATCATGACGGTGGCGCCGTCGCGCACGTCTGCCAGTGCCTCGGCAACCGAGCGGGCAATCTTGTTGATCATGGGGTCGACTCCTCAATAGCAACTGGGGTGGGTCGCCATGCAAGGGTAAAAATGCGCTGCACCGGCGTTTGAAAAATGTTCGACATAAGAACATCTGTTCGTATAATGAATTTTAGAAGGAATCGGCGACCATGGCAAACACCGCGAGCGCGCGCATTGCAGACCTCAAGCCCGGCGACGGGTATGTGCAGTCCTTTGCACGGGGCCTGGAGGTGATCCGCTCCTTCAGTGCCAAGGCGCCGAGCCAGACCCTGACCGAGGTGGCAGGGCGTGCGGGCCTGAGCCGTGCCGGCGCGCGCCGCATCCTGCTCACGCTCGAGGCCCTGGGGTATGTGCGCAGCGACGGCAAGCTGTTCAGCCTGAGCCCGCGCATCCTGGACCTGGGCTTCTCCTACCTGTCGTCGATGCCGATCTGGAATCTGGCCGAGCCGGTCATGGAAGCCCTGGTGGCGCAGGTCCATGAGTCGAGCTCGGCGGCGGTACTCGACGGCACCGACATTGTCTATGTGTTGCGGGTGCCGACACGCAAGATCATGAGCATCAGCCTGGGTGTGGGTTCGCGGCTGCCGGCGTATTGCACCTCGATGGGCCGGATGCTGCTGTCTGCATTGGCGCAGGATGATTTGATGGCACTGCTCAGGGCGTCGGATCTGGCGGCGCGCACCAAAACCACATTGACCGATGCGAAGGAGATTGCCGCGAAGGTGGCGCAGGCGCGCAGGCAAGGCTGGTCACTGGTGAACCAGGAACTCGAAGAAGGCCTGATTTCGCTGGCAGCACCCATCGTCGACCGCTCCGGCCAGATGGTGGCGGCGCTGAACATCAGCGGACAGGCCAACCGCACCAGCGCGCGTGTGATGCAGGACACCATGCTCGAGCCATTGCTGGAGGCGGCCCGGACAATCTCGCGGCAGCTCGACGGGACGACGGTCGCCTGACCGGCCTATGCCTGCATCGCGAGTCTGCAGACGGCCATGCCTGGCAACCCGCCGCAGTCGATCCGGGCATGCAGCTTTGCACGGGCTGCGGGAGGTGTGCCACGGTAAAATCCACGACCGCCCCCGGGGCGCCGGCGCGATGGATAGCTATCCATTGGCGCAGGCGCAAACCCGCACTGGCAATCATCCGTCAACCAAGAAAGGCCAGCCATGGGCGCGCAGTGGAAAGCAAAAGGCAAGGAACTGGCGGCCAATGCCAGAGGCAAACTCTTCGGCCGCCTCGCCAAGGACATCATGGTTGCCGCGCGCAGTGGTGCCGACCCGGCGTCCAACGCACGCCTGCGCCTGGTGGTCGAGCAGGCCCGCAAGGTCTCGATGCCCAAGGAAACGCTGGAGCGCGCGATCAAGAAGGGCGCCGGCCTGACCGGCGAGACGGTGCACTTCGAACACGTCATCTACGAGGGCTTCGCGCCGCACCGCGTGGCCGTGATGGTTGAATGCCTGACCGACAACGTCAATCGCACCGCGCCGGAAATGCGCGTCCTGTTCCGCAAGGGGCAACTTGGCACCTCGGGCTCGGTGGCCTGGGATTTCGACCATGTGGGCATGATCGAGGCCGAACCCGTCGTGGCCGGCTCCGACCCTGAACTGGCCGCGATCGAGGCCGGCGCGCAGGACCTGGAGCCGGGCGAGGAGGAGGGCACGACGCTGTTCGTGACTGCCCCGACCGATCTGGATCTGGTCAGCCGGGCTTTGCCCGAGCACGGATTCAAGGTCCTGACTGCCAAGCTGGGTTACAAGCCCAGGAACCCGATTGACCCTTCCAGCCTGAGCGCCGCCGAGCTGGAAGAAGTGGAGGCCTTTCTGGCCGCCATCGACGGCAACGACGACGTTCAGAACGTGTTTGTCGCGTTGGCGGGCTGAGGCGCCGGCGTCACGTGCGCTGCCGGCGCTTGGCGGCAAACCCCACCAGCGCCAACCCTGCCAGCAGCATCGCCCAGGTTTCCAGCTCGGGTAAGGCGGCGATGCATCCCAGTTCATCGCTTGTCACACGTTTCAGCGGGCGTGCGTCTGTCACGCCGATGCCCAGATCCCGGGCCGCAATCTTGTTGGCCCCCAGGCTGGCCGGGTCCATCCCCGTCAAGGTGCCGAACAACGTCAGCGTGCTAAGGTAGGCCCCGTATTTGCTGGCAGGTGTGCCATCGTCAATGCATCGACCGCACCTTCCGATTCACGCGGCCAACTCGCTGGCGGGTTTGCGCAAGAATCCCTGATTCCCTCCATTGCGATTGGGCGCGAATCCATTGGCCTGGAGCGTCTCTTCCGTCGTCTTGTAGAAGACTCCGATCTTCATGATCTCGCGTGCCTGTTGCGCCGTTGCGATCGGGCGGCCGAACTCGCCCGAGATGCGCACCAGCTGCTTGATCTGCTCGACGCTGCTCATCTTGCCGGTGCGGGTCTGGTTCCACAACACGTCCTCGATGCCGCAGCGCACATGCAGGCCCAGCGCGATACCGATCATGTTCACCGGCAGCACATTGAGCACGGAGCTCTCCACCGTGATCACTGCGCCGTCGGGTGCAGCGCGCAGGAAGTTGGCCAGGTTGTAGATGTTGGCCTGGTCCATGCCGCCGCTGATCGCCACCCAGTTCATCACCAGCGGCCCCTTGTAATGGCCGCGGCGCATCATGCGCTCGATGGTTTCGAAGCTGTTGATGTTGTAGCACTGGAACTCGCTCTGGATCCCGGCGGCCGTCAGGCGCCGGATATGTTCCTCGACCCAGCTGGGATTCGCAGGCACGATCATGTCCTTGTAGGTGGCATGCAGGTCCGGGAATCCGCGCGAAACGCCATTGAAGTCGTCCAGTCCGGCGTGCTCGGTCACATTCATCTGCACCGTGTTGACGGTCACCGTCACCTGGTCGGGTTTCGGGTCGAGTTCGGCCAGCATGTGGCGCGTATCGTCGCTTAGCCACTTGGCCGCTGCACCATCGGACTCGGGCGCAAAGCTGATGGAGCCGCCCACCTGGATGACCATCTCCGGCACACGGGCACGCACGCCGGCGATCAGTTCGTTGAACTTGGACAGGCGCTTGCTGCCCTTGCCGTCGGCTTCCCGGACATGCAGATGCAGCACGGTGGCACCGGCTTCGTAACAATCCACCGCCTTCTGGATCTGGTCTTCCATGGTGACGGGGATATCTTCCGGGAAGTCGGAAGGGATCCAGCCTGGTGCATAGGGCGCGGCGGTGATGATCAGTGGTTGCTGGTTTTCAGGATAAAGGTGACCGTCGAGGAAGTTCATGGCAGGAGACTCCGAATTGAAATGTGAGGATTGAAGTGACAGGACAGAGCGGACAGGAGCAGGTTTCAGAAGGGCACGTCGCCTACGATGCCGGCGCGTTCCATCTTGCGTGGCGCGGGCCAGTAGTCGTTCACCGCATAGTGCTGCGTGCTGCGGTTGTCCCAGACGGCGACATCGCCCGGCTGCCAGGACCAGCGCACCTGGTACTCGGGGATCGTCGCGCGGCTGAGCAGGTAGTTGAGCAGCATCGACGCACCTGGAGTCTTGTCGATACCGTGGCGAATGTTTTCCGGCGTGTTGTGGTTGACGAAGTGCGTCGTGAAACTGCCGACGAACAAGATCTTCTCGCCGGTCTCCGGATGGGTGCGCACCACCGGGTGCTCGGCCGGCGGGTTTTCCCGGTCGAGTTTTCTGCGGGCATCGTCGGTCATGGTGGCGCCGAACGAAGGCTCGATGGTGGACTTGGCGCGCAGTTTCAGGATCTTGCGCTGGATGTCTTCCGGCAACTCCTCATACGCCTGAACCATGTTGACCCAGATCGTGTCGCCACCAATCTCCGGGCATTCGATGCAGCGCAACACGGCGCCCATCGGAGGATTCGGCCGCCACAGGCCGTCACAGTGGTAGGTGTTTTCGTGGCTGTGCCGGGTGTCGCTGCGGTAGATCAGAACCAGGCCCGGATTCTTGGGGTCACTGCCGGCCACCGGGTGGTCTTCGAGCGGGCCAAAGCAATGCGCGAAGGCGACATGTTCGGCCCGCGTCATGTCCTGGCCGCGGAAAAAGAGCACCTTGTGCTTGAGCAGTGCGGCCTTGACCTGTGCGAACAGCGCAGGGTCGCGCGATGCAGCGCCCAGGTGAACATCGGTAACCTGCGCCCCGATGGCGGGCGTGATGGGTCTGATCTTCATGGTTCGGTCTCCAATCGGCTTGGGTGAAGACGGCTCAGTTCGCCTGGATATTGAATTTCTTGACGATGGCGGCATTGCGCTGATACAGCAGCTTGCTTTCAGCCAGCATCGCGGCAGAGTCCACGCTTACGTCCGGCTCCAGGCCGGCATCCATCAACCGCTTCTGCACGGAAGGCGCTTCGGCGGCCTTCTTGATGGTCTCCTGCAGCTTGGCCAGAACGTCGGCTGGCAGCTTGCTGGAGCCGTAGAACGTCACCTGCCCGTTGTACTGGATCTCCGGATAACCCAGCTCGGTCATGGTCGGCACGTCTGGCAGGTAGCTCGATCGCTTCTTGCCGGCGACGGCATAGGCATGCAGCCGATCGCCCTTGATCAGTGGCAAGGACGTTGCCAGGCCATCGAACATGATGTCGACCTGCCCACCGATCACATCCTGCAGCGCTGGCGGCGAGCCGGCATATCCGACGTGCTCCATGTCCAGGTCGGCCTTGTCGCTGAGGATGAACCCCGAATACTGCGAAACCGTGCCGCGCCCGTAGCTGGCAAAGTTGGCCTTGCCCTTGCGCGTCTTGAGCCGGGCCACAAGACTCGGGAAGTCCTTGGCCGGGTAGTTGGCGGCTGTCACAAGCACATAACTCGTCGAGGCCACCCGTGCGATCGACACGATGTCATTGAGTGGGTCGTACGGCACCTTCATCAACTGCGGTGCTTCAACCAGCAGGTTGATCGCACCCATCACGATCGTGTTGCCATCGGCAGGCGCCTGCAGCATGGTGCGCATGCCAATCGACCCGACCGCGCCCGCGCGGTTTTCGACAATCACGGTCCGACCGGTATCCACCGACATCTGTTGCCCGACCAGACGGCCGACGATGTCCATGGTTCCGCCTGGCGGAGCCGGGACGATGATTTTGAGGGGGACTTCTCCAGCCGCCCAGACATTGAGTGCCGATGACAAGCCCATCACCACCATGGCAGCGCGCGCAAATTGCAATAGCTTCATATCTGTCTCCAGGTCAGGTTCATGTTCAAGTTGGCCTGATTTGCCAACGCGTTCAGTATCCAGCGCGTTGACGACCAACACTTGCCATTCTGGGACATCGATTTGTCATTTTGGGCAGTTTCCGAAGCCGCGCTTCCCGTACTGAAGCTCTCCCGCAAGAATGGCCACTTCACATCCAAACACAAGGAAACCGTCCATGACCAAAGCCATCCGCATCCACGCAACCGGGGGCCCCGAAGTCCTGCAATATGAAGAAGTCGACGTGGGTGAACCCGGCGCCGGCGAAGCCCGCGTGCGCCACAGCTTCATCGCCGTCAATTTCGCCGACATCTACTTTCGCACCGGCTTTTATCCGCTGGCGCTGCCTAACGGTCTGGGCACCGATGCCGTAGGCGTGGTCGAGGCCGTCGGCCCGGGTGTCACGGACATCCGCGTCGGCGACCGGGTTGGCTACCTGGTGGGACCGCAGGGGGCCTACGCGCAGGCGCGCGTGATGCCCGCCGACGTGCTGATCCCATTGCCCGATGGCGTGTCCGACCGCACCGCATCCTCGCTGATCATGAAGGGCATGACGGCACAGTATCTGTTCCGCCAGGTCTACCCGCTCACGGGCGGCGAGACCATCCTCTACCACGCTGCAGCCGGTGGTGTGGGTCTGATTGCCTGCCAGTGGGCGCGTGCGCTGGGCGTGACCATGATCGGCACCGTCAGCACGGATGAAAAGGCCGAAGTTGCGAAGGCCAATGGCTGCGCGCACACCATCGTGACGTCGCGCGAGGACATCGCCAAGCGCGTGCAGGAGATCACCGACGGAAAAGGCGTGTCGGTCGTCTATGACTCCGTCGGCAAGGACACGCTGGAGGCTTCGCTCGCTTGCCTGCAGACGCGCGGCACACTGGTGAGCAACGGCACCTCGTCGGGCCCGGTGATTCTCAATGTGAAGGTGCTGGGGGCCAAGTCGATCTGGATCACGCGCCCGGCAATGCGGCACTATATCGAACCGCGCGCGCACATGCTCGACATGGCGCGAGAACTGTTCGACCATGTGCTGGCCGGGAACATCGTCAGCGAGCCGAAGCAGAGCTTTGCGCTGGCCGACGCGGCCGATGCCCATCGGGCGCTCGAAGGACGCAAGACGATTGGCTCCACCGTTCTGGTGCCTTGAACAGCGCGGCGACGGGGCCATGCAGACGCAGGCGCACGGCATGGGGAGCCCTGGCAGGCTCGTTGCGCGAAGCAACGTGTTTTTCCAAGGCAACGCATGCTTGTGAATCCGGTTGCCCGTCGAATGACCATAATGGGATCATCCGGCCATCCCATGCGACATCTCGCCCGACTCATCCGCAGCGCCAGCTTGAGTGGTTATATCGACTTGGTGCGATCGCTGGGTCGCGACCCCGAACCGTTTTTGCGCGCCGTAGGGCTGCAGGCCGCGCTTCTGGATGACACCGAGACGCTGATCCCGCGGGACGCCGCGCGCGAGCTGCTGGAGATCACGGCGCGTGCCACCCATACGGGCGACCTGGCGCTGCGCCTGGCCGGCCAGCGCAGACTCTCCACGCTCGGTCCGATCAGCCTGGTGCTGCGCGAGGAGGCAACGCCGCGGGATGCCCTGAACACCTTGTGTCGCTACCTGCGGCTGGTCAATCCGTCGATGACCATACGCGTCGAGGATACCGACAGCCTGGTGATCATCCGGGAGGATCTGCTGCCAAGCCCCGGGGTGCCCATGCGCCAGTCGGTCGAACTCGCCGTGGGCGTGCTGTTTCGCATGCTGCGCGACCTGATAGGACCGCATTGGCGACCGTTCGAGGTCTGCTTCACCCATCGCCCACCGCTGGACGTGTCCGCCCATCGGGCATTTTTCGGCCGGCGTGTCAAGTTCAACCAGGAATTCAATGGCCTGGTTTGTCTGGCCGCCGATCTGTCCAAGCCGCGTGAGCCCGGGGATCCGGTCGCGGCCAACTTCGCGCGCAAGCATCTGGAAGTGGCCCTGCGCGATCGCAGTGAAAGCGTCCAGGAAGCCTGCCGTCAACTCATACTGGCGCTGCTGCCGGGGGGCGCCTGCACCGCACAGGAGCTTGCTCGGCACATGCGCGTCGATCGCCGAACGCTGCACCGGCGGCTCGATGCGGAGGGTCTGACCTTCAGCAAGTTGCTCGACCAGGTGCGCGGAAATCTCATCGAGAACCATTTGCGCGAGAGTGACCTGCCATTGAGCGAAGTCGCCGAATTGCTCGGCTTTGCCAGACAAAGCAGCTTCAGCCATTGGTTCAAGCGACGCTTCGGCTGCAGCCCGTCGCAGTGGAGCAAGCGCGCCGCCGGTTTGGCGGCGGCAGGAGAACGCGGTGAATCGGTAGCGGCGTAGCAGGTGTGGCCGTGGTTTGCGGGTGATCACATCCGGCCCCGTCGCTGACTCCGGGTGCTGCTACGGTATCAGCACGGTGGCCCCGACGGTTTTGCGTGACTCCAGCGCGCGGTGCGCGTCGGCGGCGTCTTCCAGTGCAAACGTCTGCGCCGCCTGGCTGCGGATCTTGCCCTCCAGCACCATGGTGAATACCTCGTCGGCCATTTCCAGCATGTGGGCGCGCGGCAAGATGTAGTGCATCATGGCCGGGCGGGTCAGCCACAGGGATCCCTTGGCTGCCAGTTGCGTGGTGTCGATCACGACCGAGCCCGAACTGGTGCCGTTGCTCACCAGCGTGCCGCGTGGCTGCAGGCAGTTCAGGGAGGCTTGCAGCGTATCCTTGCCGACCGAGTCGTAGACCACCGGCACACCCTTGCCTTCGGTGATTTCCCGTACCCGGGCGGCGATGTCCTCGCGCGTCGTCACGATGGTGTGTGCGCAGCCGTTGGCTTTTGCAGCAGCAGCCTTCTCATCCGTGCTGACGGTTCCGATCATCGTGACACCCATGGCGCGGGCCCATTGGCAGGCGATCAGGCCGACGCCGCCGGCCGCGGCATGGTAGAGGATGGTCTCGCCGCCCGTGAGCGGATAGACCTGGCGGAACAGGTACTGGGCGGTCATGCCCTTCATCATCAGTGTTGCCGCGGTGCCGTCGGAGATGCCGTCTGGCAGGCGGATCAGCACCTCGGCCGGCATCACGCGCACGTTTGAATAGGCGCCCTGCGGGCCGATCAGGTAACCCACGCGGTCGCCGACCGCGATGTCAGTGACACCGGCCCCGACCGCCTCGACCACCCCGACCGCATCGGAGCCAAGCCCGCTGGGCAACTGTGCCGGATACCGGCCGGTGCGAAAGTAGATGTCGATGAAATTCACCGCGATGCCGGTGTGGCGCACGCGCGCCTGGCCAGGCCCGGGATCGCCTGCCTCGACTGTCTCCAGTCGCAGCACCTCCGGCCCCCCGACCTCATGAAAACGAATGGCTTTGGCCATGGTCAGGCTGCCTTGCGCAGATAACCCTGATGCCCGTGCCGCGGATTCGGTGCGAACCCGTTTTGCGCCAACGTCTCCTCGACGCTGTCGTAGAACACCCCGATCTTGCTGATCTCGCGCGCCTGCCGGCCGGTCGCGATCGGTCGGCCGAACTCACGCGAGATGCGAACCAGTTGTTCGACCTGGTGCACCGTGCTCATCTTGGACTTGTGGTCCTGCGTCCACAGATTGTCCTCGGTGCCGCACCGCACATGCAGCCCCATCGCAATGCCGGTCATGTTCACCGGCAATACGTTGCGCATCGAACTCTCGACCGTCAGCACCGCCCCGTCCGGAGTCGCCCGCACGAAATTGGCCATGTTGTAGATGTTGGGTGCGTCCATGCCGCCGCTGATGGCCACCCAGTTCATGACCAGCGGACCCTTGTAGATACCCCGGCGCATCAAGCGCTCGACCGATTCGAAGCTGTTGATGTTGTAGCACTGGAAGGCGCTCTGGATGCCCGCCGCGCTCAGGCGCCGGATATGTTCCTCGACCCAGCCCGGCTGCGCCGGAACGGTCATTTCCTTGTAGGCGTTGAATACCTCCGGATGCTCCATCGAGGTGCCGGCGATGTCCTCGTAGGCCATGTGTTCCAGGATGTTCATCTGCGAGGTGTTGACAGTCACCGTCACCTGGTCCGGCTTCGGGTCGAGTTCGGCAAGCATGTGGCGGGTGTCGTCCGACAGCCACTTGGCGGCCGCGCCGTCGGTCTCGGGCGCAAACGATATCGATCCGCCAACCTGGATCAGCATGTCCGGCGCCGCGTGGCGAACGCCCGCGATCAACTCGTTGAACTTGGACAGCCGCTTGCTGCCGCGCCCATCGAGCTCACGCACATGCAGGTGCAGGACGGTCGCGCCGGCGTTGTAACAATCCACCGCCTTCTGGATCTGTTCCGGCATCGTGACCGCAATGTCCTCGGGGAAATCGGATGGTACCCAGGATGGTGCGTAGGGCGCCGCGGTAATGATCAGGGGCTGCTGGTTCTCCGGGAAGAGGGAGCCGTCGAGAAAGTTCATGGTCGATCCTTGAATTGAAACTGGAAATGTTCGCTGCTCGGATGGCCGCGCAGCGCAGCCACCGACGTAGGCGGTGTCAGACGGGGACGTCGCCGACGATGCCGGCCCGGTCCATCTTGCGGTGGCATGGCGGGTAGTCCATCACCGCGTAGTGCTGTGTGCACCGGTTGTCCCAGATCGCCACGCTATTGGGCTTCCAGCGCCAGCGCACCTGGTACTCCGGGATATTGACCTGCGTGATCAGGTAACGCAGCAGATCGGCCGCGCCCGGGTTGCCGTCCTGCCCGAAACGCACATTGGCCGGTGTATGAAAATTGGTGAAATGGGTTGTGAAGCCATTGACGAACAGGGTTTTTTCACCGGTCTGCGGATGGGTGCGAACCACCGGATGTTCGGCGTCGGGAAACTGCGTCCTGAGCGCGAGTCGTTTCTCGATCGGCATCGCCGCGCCAAAACTGGCCTCGATGCTGTGCCGCGCACGCAGGGGCGCTATCTGGGCCTTGATGGATTCCGGCAGTTTTTCGTAGGCCAGTGCCATGTTGGCCCACATCGTGTCGCCACCCACCGGCGGGCATTCGACACAACGCAGCACACATCCCATCGGGGGCTTCTCGCGCCAGGTCGCATCGGTATGCCAGGCGTTCTCATAGCGGTCGATCGGCGCATCCGGCGACTTGTAGATCTGCACCAGACCCGGATGCGCAGGGTCACTGCCTGCCACCGGGTGGTCTTCCAGTTCACCGAAACGGCGGGCAAAAGCCACGTGCTCGGCCTTGCTCATCGTCTGGTCGCGCAGGAACAGCACCTTGTGCCGCAACAGCAGGGCCCGGATTTCGGCAAACAGCGCGTCGCTGCTGACCGCATCTGACAACTGCAGGCCGATGAGTTCCGCCCCGATGGCGCAGGTCAGTGGCTCGACCTGGAAACCGGTTGCAATGCTTGCGCCCATGAGTCTCTCCCTGGATGTGGCCGAAACGCCTGTGGTGTCGCGCCGCTTACTGGTTGATCTGAATATTGAATGCCTTGACGATGCCGGCGTTGCGGTCATACTCGGCCTTCACCGACGCCGCCAGCTCCGACGACGACAACTTGGTGTTGGGTTCGAAACCCACGGACGACAGGCGTTCTACGATGGCCGGTGCGGATGCCGCCTTGAGTGTGGCCGCATTGATCTTGTCCACGATGTCGGTCGGCACGCCGGTGGCGACGACAACACCCAGCCAGTTGCTGAAATCGAGTTCGGGAAAACCCAGCTCGGCCAGCGTGGGTACCTGCGGCAAATGCGCCGAACGGGTTTTGGAAGCCACGCCGAAGGCCTTGAGCTTGCCGCCCTTGATCTGCGGCATCGAGGTGACGATTCCGTCGAACATGACCGTGATCTGCCCACCGATCACCTGGGTCAGCGCAGGCGGAGAGCCGGCAAATGGCACGTGCTGAAGATCCAGTCCGGCCTTCTGGTTCAGGATCATGCCGGCGTAATGCGAGCTGGTGCCGGCGCTGTAGGACGCAAAACTCTGTTTGCCCGGATGGGCCTTGACGTAGGCGACCAGTTCCTTCATGTCGTTCGGCGCCAGTTGGGTCCCTCCGACCAGGACCATGCCGGCACGGGCAATCGTTGCCACCGGCCGGACATCCTTGAGCGGGTCGAAACTGGTCTTCATGACATGCGGAATCTCGGTCAGCACGTTGCTTGCCGTCACCATGATGGTCTGCCCATCGCGGGGCGCGCCCATCATCGCCTGCACCGCGATGGCACCGCCGGCGCCCGGCTTGTTGTCGATCACCACCGGCTGGCCGATGTCGGCAGACAACTGGTTGGCGAAAATCCGTGCCACCACGTCCATCGTGCCGCCGGCGGGCGCCGGGACCAGCAGGCGCACCGGCTTGTCGGTCCAGGCCATGGCCAATGGCGACGCAGCCACGATGCAAACCGCCAGCAAACGCGGCAACAGGCGGGATTTGGGAAGAAAGCTCATCGTTGTCTCCAGAATAGGGATGTAAGGATCTGATCCGGTCAGTTCTGTGCTTGACCTGCACCAACGTGGTGAGCTTATCGACGACCGGTCAAAGTCGATTTATATTCTGGGACATTCGGTGTCTGAATTGGGACAGGGCCATGACGCATGATCTACCGGTGATTCGCAGTGCAAGCCTGCACGGCTACGTCGAACTGGCGCGGTCGCTTGGCCTGCGGCCGCACAACATGATGCGCGAGGCGGGCCTGGACCCGCGCTGCCTGGACGACCCGGAGACACCGATCAGCGTCGCTGCCGCCAGGCAACTGCTGGAGTCCAGTGCCAAGGCCGCCGGTGCCGACGATTTCGGCCTGCGGCTGGCCCGCGATCGGCACATCTCCAATCTCGGGCCGATCAGCATCGTGCTGCGCGAGGAGCCCACTGCGCGCCAGGCACTCGATACGCTCAGCCGCTACCTGCGGCTGCTCAATGCATCGCTGCTGACCCTGATCGAGGATATCGATGACCTGGTCATCATCCGGGAGGAGATCCTGCTCGAGGGAGCGCCATCCGTGCGTCAATCCATCGAACTGGCCATCGGCGTGATGTTCCGCATCCTGCTCGAACTGCTCGGGCCGGCCTGGAAACCGCGCCGCGTCTGCTTCACGCACCGGCCACCGGCGGACATGGCGATTCACCGCGCACTGTTCGGCAGTGCCATCGAGTTCAACAGCAGTTTCAACGGCATCGTCTGTTCGGCGTCGGACCTGGCCGCCCGGCTTCCGGTCCATGCGTCGGGCATGTCGCCCTATGCAAGGCGTTTCCTGGAGCAGGCCTTGTCCGGCATGCGCGGCAATTCCGTCGACTCGGCGCGCCAACTGATCGCGGCGCTGCTGCCCGGTGGCCGCTGTACTGCGGACCAGGTGGCCCAGCATCTGGGCGTGGACCGCAGGACACTGCACCGCCATCTGCTGTCGCAGGGCACCAGTTTCTCGTTGCTGCTGAAATCGATCCGCGCCGAATTCGCCAAGCGCCAGATACGCGACAGCGACCGGTCATTGGCGGAGCTGGCCGAGCTGCTGGGATTCTCGGGCTCGAGCGCGTTCGCCTACTGGTTTCGCCAGCAATTCGGCTGCACGGTCTCTCAATGGCGTGCAAGGTCGGCCACAAGTAGTTAGGTATCGGATCGATCGTGAGTCAGGCAACGCCGAATTGCAGCTTAATGCCGAAATGCCGCTGTTGTTGGCCATTTCGCGCCAGTGCCTCGTTGTGGAGGCGGCGCATGGCACATGCCAGAGTGGGTCTGCCCAGGCGCTTGCCGGGGCGGCGATTGCGCGATCAGAAGAGCTCGTCCGCCGCGCCGGCCAACCGATCATTCAACCGCGCCACTGCTGCCGCCGGCCGTGTGCGATATGTGCCTTCGCTGCCGCTGCCTCGATCGACCCAGTTCAGTTGCAGCGCCTCATACACCGGCCGCCAGCCGTCGCGCTGGCGCAGCAGCATCGCCGGATTGGGCAGGTAGTACCCATTGCGCGTGCGCGCCCACAATTTGCGTGCCGGCCTGTAGCTGCTGTCGACTTCGGCGCGTGCCAGCACCTGGTTGACGTAGCTGCGCTTGCGCCGGACTTCCTTCCAGAGATGAACGGGCAATGCCTCGAGCACCTGGTGCAATTGCTCGGCGAAGAAACCCTGACCGTACTTCCAGGACGGGTGAGGCCGCGCAGAACACTGGGACCACTGGGTCTTGAGCCCGGCCAGCATCAACGTGAGCACCCAATACTCGCCTTGATGATGCTCGACACGCACCAGCCGGCCGTCCACCTGCACGTCGATGCCTGCCGGCGCGATTCGCTCGAACAGCAGCGCCAGTGCCGCCTTGGCGAAGGTGGGTTCTTCAAGCGACCGGTTGACAGCATGCCGCCACGCGGTGTGTCCGAACTCGTCTTCGGCTGTTGGATCGGCGCCCTTGTCGAGCAGGGCTTGCGCGAGCGCGGCATTGCCGGCCCGCGCTGCCAGCATCAACGGCGTACCACCCACCAGCGTCAGATGGTCGACACCGTGGGTGTCGCACAGCCGCAGAATGTCCTTGAAGTTCTTTGCGGCATAGGGCTGCAGGTGACGCTGCCGCAACGCGGCCACTGCGCGCAGCGACAGCTCCTGCTGCTTCTTCCAATCGGGCAACTGCACGCCGAGCATGGTCGAATCGCCAATCCAGCCGAAGTCGCCGTCGGGCGCCAGACTGCGCGCCGGCTGGAAGCTGGCGCGCGCAAGTCGCTCCACCCAGGCTTGCTGACCGTGCCATAACGCATAGTCCAGTACGACCTGCTTCTGTTTGGCGCTTGGATTGCCGCGGTCCAGCGCCTTGGGAGCCAGGTCTTCGATCAGTTGGCGACTCCACGGAGTCCATGGGACCGGCTTGGCTTGCAGGAAGGTGTCGCGGATTGCGCGAGCCTGCTCTTGCTTGCCCTGCAGCTCGAGCTTGCGCGCTTCCTGCGCCCATTCTTCCTTGCTCGATGCTTGTGCCGGGGCGATACGGGCCTCGCCAAGCCGCAGGCCGAGGAGGTCTATCAGCGGATGACCGGTGTCGGATTCGACGATCGTCAGGCTTTCCACCGCCCGCGTCATCGCCACGTACAGCGCGTTGACGTAGAACTTGTACAGCTCGAGTGCCTTGTCGCTCTTGTCCTTGGCCC
>JAGPBF010000061.1 GCA_018063505.1 Rhodoferax sp. | reverse complement strand
GCATCAACAAGTCACCGGCGCAGTTCGACAACGATGCCGGACGCCAGCATGCGTGGGTCCAGCATCTTTCGGCCATCGGCCTGCCGGGAAATGCAGTGGCGGTGGAAATCACCGAAGGCCTTCTGCTCGATACCAGCAGCTCGGTGGCCGATCAACTGCTGGACCTGCGGCAAAGTGGCATCCAGGTGTCGCTCGATGACTTCGGCACCGGCTTTTCATCGCTGGCGTATCTGCAGCGCTTCGAGATCGACTACCTGAAGATCGACCAGTCCTTCGTCCGCAACCTGGTGCCCGGAGGCACCGAACTGGCGTTGTGCAAGGCCATCATCGTGATGGCGCACGAACTGGGCATGCAGGTGGTTGCCGAAGGTGTCGAAACGCCGGTGCAACGCGATCTGCTGGTCGGCGCCGGGTGTGATTTCGGGCAGGGTTACCTGTTTGCGCGTCCGATGCCTGTTGCGCAATTCGATGCGCTGCTCGCGCGCGGCGCCAGCCTGCGCCTGGACGGGGGGAACTGACAGGCAACGCGTGCGTCAGGCAGCTGCAGCGGCGACCTCCGGCCGGGCCACCAGTGCCGCGTCAAGCGCCTCAACCCAGTGGCGCACCGGCACATCCGTACCACTTTGCAGATGCGAGATGCAGCCGATGTTGGCAGATACGATCATGGCCGGTGCCAGTTCATGCAGATGACCGAGCTTGCGCTCGCGCAATTGCATTGAGAGCTCCGGTTGGAGCACCGAATAGGTTCCGGCCGAACCGCAACACAGATGGGCTTCGTTCATCGACACCCGCAGCGTGAAACCCAGTGCCTGCAGATGCTGCTCCACCGCACCGCGCAAGCCCTGCCCGTGCTGCAGCGTACACGGTGGATGGTAGGCCAGCAGTTCCGGCACGCGGGCACCATCGATGCGGCCGCCCAGGCGCTGCGCAAGTTCGGGCAGAAGTTCGCTCAGATCGCGCGTCAACGCACTCACACGTGCCGCCTTGTCCGCATACGCCGGATCATCCCGCAGCAGGTGGCCATATTCCTTGACCGTGACGCCACAACCCGATGCATTCATGATGATCGCCTCGACTGCGCCCTCGGTGCGGTCGATCAAGGGCCACCATGCGTCGATGTTGGCGCGCATCGCGGCCAGTCCGCCAGCCTGGTCGTTGAGGTGAAACTTCAGTGCGCCACAGCAACCCGCTGACGGCGCCACCAGGGTCTGGATGCCGATCGCATCGAGTACGCGTGCAGTCGCAGAGTTGATGTTGGGCATCATCGCCGGCTGGACACAACCGGCCAGCATCAGCATCTTGCGCGGGTGCGTCGCCTGCGGCCATCTGCCCGCATCCTGGCGCGGTGGCACCTTGCTGCGCAGTTTGGCCGGCAGCAGTGCACGCACCGCCTGGCCCACGCGCATGGCGGGCGCAAACAACGGTGACGGCAGACCCTCCTTGAGCGCCCATCGCACGAGCGCCTCGCCGGCCGGGCGTGGCACCTTGGCATCGACCAGTTTGCGCCCGATGTCCACCAGATGGCCGTAGTCGACGCCGCTCGGACAGGTGGTTTCGCAATTGCGGCAGGTCAGGCACCGGTCCAGATGCAACTGCGTCTTGCGCGTCGGCAGCTGGCCTTCGAGCACCTGCTTCATCAGGTAGATGCGTCCGCGCGGACCATCGAGCTCGTCACCGAGCAGTTGGTAGGTCGGGCATGTTGCAGTGCAAAAGCCGCAATGCACGCACTTGCGCAAGATGGCTTCTGCGGCCATGCCATCGGGGGTTCCCTGGTACTCGGGTGCGAGTTGTGTCTGCATGTGGAGGTCTGTCGCAGGCTAGGCCGCGCGCGACAGTCGCACGTGGCTGAACACGCCTGCCGGATCGAATTGCCGGCGCAGCTCGCGCTGTATGCGCTGCAAGGGTCCGGCCATCGGGTGCAGGAACTCTGGCCAGTCGGCGCCACCCGAGCTGGCTCGCCGGAACAGCTGGGCCTGGCCGCCGACTGCCTGGGCAACACGCCGCAGCTCTTGCGCCCGCGCCGCGGGCGCCTTGACCCAGCGCAGGGCACCGCCCCATTCGCACACCGTGTCCAGATCCGCCAGCGGCAACACCCCAGCTGTGTCCGGCACACTCAGGCGCCACAGGCAAGCGTCATCGGCGCGGTCGAACAAGAGGCCATTTTGCTCACGCACCGATTGCCAGAAAGTCTGTGCCTGCATTGGCGCGAGTGGTTCGCCAGCCAGCAGTTCACAGGCCGCATCGACCGCCGCCTGCGCGCCACGCAGGCGCAGCACCAGTTGCCCGATACCGCCGGGCGCGGCAAACCAGCAGCTGGCGTTGAGCGGCAAAGGCAGGGCCGCCCAACGGTTGAGCTGGCGCAAAGCCTGCGCCTGGTCCATGTCGAAACGCAGGCTGGCTTCGGCCACGGGTCGGGGCAAGACCTTGAGCGACAACTCGGTGATCACGCCCAGCGTCCCGAGTGAGCCGGCCATCAGGCGCGACACGTCGTAGCCGGCCACGTTCTTCATGACCTGACCGCCGAAGCGCAGCAATTGCGCCTTCCCGTTGAGCATCTGCACGCCCAGAACATGGTCGCGCACCGCTCCGGCGCCGACCCGTGCCGGGCCGGACAAACCAGCCGCAACCATGCCGCCGACCGTTGCGCCAGCGCCGAAATGCGGTGGCTCGAATGCCAGGTGCTGGCCATGCCGCGCCAGCAGATCTTCCAGATCGGCCAGAGGGGTGCCGGACAGCACCGTCACCACCAGCTCGCTGGGCTCATAACTGCATATGCCATTCAAGCCGCGGGTATCGAGGATGCGGCCGTCGAGTTGCTCGCCGTAAAAGTCCTTGCTGCCACCACCGCGTATGCGAAGCACAGACCGATCCGCGCAGGCTGCGCCGATCTGGTCTGCAAGCGAGGTCAACAGCTTTTCCATGCGACCGATGGTAACGACACCTGCGCGTGCCGGTTTGACGCTTTTGAACGCGGCCCGTTCAAAAATCTGCGTGTCAGTCGCGGAAAAGGTTGACCGGCAGCCCGGCTACCCCGACCCGGGTCGAGAAGACGCAGCCCGATTCCGGCATCTGCGCCAGTTCCTGTGTCGGGCGGTTATAACGCGCGGAAGTGACATACAGGGTCTTGAGGTCATCGCCGCCGAAACAGGGCATCGTCGGGCAGACGACCGGGGTTTCGAGCGCGGCCAGGATGCGGCCGTCGGGCGCGAGCTTGAGGATTTGCTGGCCTTCGAACATGGCGACGTAATAGTTGCCTTCGCAATCGACCGCGGCACCATCAGGCCGGCCGCCGTAACCGTCCATGCCGCTGTGCCAACCTTCAGGTTTGGGCGCAAAGCGATGGAACTCCCGCTCGCCGCTCATGGTGTTGTCGGCGGCATTCCAGTCCCAGACCCAGATCGTGTGCTGCAAGGTGTCGGCCCAATAGACCTGACGCTGGTCGGGCGACCATGCCAGACCGTTGGCAATCGTCGCACCGCCGGCCATGCGCTGCACCTGCGGCGTGCGGCCATCGCGGCAATCGAGCGACAGCAGTTCGGCCACGGCCGACGTGCGCGGCTCGTACATGGTGCCGGCCCAGAAGCGACCCAGCGGATCGGCCTTGCCGTCGTTGAAACGGGTCGTCACCACATCATGGTCGATGCGGTGCAACAGGCGCAGACCGACGCCCCACTCCTGCGCGCGATAGATTCCGTCGCGCAAGGCGACGACCAGTCCGCCACTTGCGGCCGGCGCGATACAACCGGGCTCCAGCGGCATCTCCCAGCTTTGCACCGCACCGGTCACCGGATTGGCGCGCAGGATCTTGCGCCCAGGAATATCCACCCAATACAGCAAACGCTCCCGCGGATGCCAGAACGGCGATTCGCCCAACGCGCTGGGCTCCTGCGTCACGGTCTGCCACTTCATGCACCAGGCCCTGTTTCAATCTGCATGGTGGCACTGAACGATTCGCCCGGCTGCAAAACGCGTACACCGAGCTGGCGCAATTTTTCGGCATCCGGACCCGCCATGTTGACCGCGTTGTTGACGTGGCTGACCGGTTCGATGGCGACGAAGTCGCAACCGGCGTTGGTGAACACCACCAGGTGATCGAGGCTTGAACCCAGCCGGACCGTCATCTGCGGGTCCTGCAATACGACGTCACCACGCCAGCCGTCGAAACAGTGGTCGATGTCCAGCGTGTCGCAGTCGACATCCATCCCGGTGTTCGAGCGGCGCAGTGTCGGCAATTTGTCCGCGCCCATTTCCCACCGACCGGCGGCCTGAAAGCGGATCCTGCAGGCCGGACGCTTGGCGAAGAACGGATGCCAGCCCAGACCGAACGGCACCGCCTCGTCAGACTGGTTGGTGGCGCTGAGAGTGACCTCCAGCGACTCGGCAGAGAGTCGGAAGGCCTGTGAGCAATCAAATGCAAAAGGCCAGCTCGCATCCGCATGGTGCTCGAACGACAACAGCGCAAAATCGTCAGAGGCATCGAGAACCTGCCACGGGCGCATCCAGGCCACCCCGTGGATCGCGTGTGGTTCCGGCGCAAAATTGCCCACCAACGGATGGCTGGTGCCGTTCCACAAAAGCGTGGCATGTGCCACACGGTTCGAGAATGGGACCAGCGGGTAACAGCCCGAGAGCCGGACCTGCGACAGTTGCGAGGCCGGACTGGACCGCAATACGGGGATGTCGTTGCGCCAAAGTCCGGCGATGGCGGCGCCCAGTTGCGCCGATACCTCGCAGCGCAGAGCGCCCTTTCTAAGGATCACGGATGGAGTCATGGGGTGGCGTGGTGTTTCCCTGTATTTTGCACGCCACGGAAAAGCCGAAAAAAAGTCCGCATACCCCAGAGGAATACGCGGACCCAAAACCACCCTTGGAATTCGGGAAACTGCTGCGCGGTCACGCCGGTTTGTCGGACCTTGCCCCGCAGCCTGACGATCAGCGGCTGTAGGCCGTCTCGCCGTGTGAACGGATGTCCAGTCCCTCGCGTTCGTCCTCTTCACTGACGCGCAGACCGATGGCCATATCGACGATCTTGTAGGCCACGAAGGCCACCACCGAGGACCACACCATGGTGATCAGCACGCCTTCGGCCTGGATCAATAACTGGCTGGCGATCGAGAAGTCGGCCTTGCCGGTGCCGCCCAGGCTCGGGGCGGTGAACACCCCGGTCAGCAAGGCGCCGAGAATGCCGCCCACGCCATGCACGCCGAACACGTCCAGCGAATCGTCCGCGCCCAGCATCTTCTTGAGGCCGGTGACACCCCACAGGCACAATAAACCTGCCAGCAGGCCGATGATGATCGCACCCATGGGGCCGACCGAACCGCAGGCCGGGGTGATGGCCACCAGGCCGGCAACCGCACCCGAGGCAGCACCGAGCATCGATGCCTTGCCCTTGGACAGTGCCTCGCCGCCGGACCAGGCGAGAACTGCCGCTGCCGTGGCAAACAAGGTGTTCACGAAGGCCAGTGTCGCGCCGCCATTGGACTCGAGGTTGGAGCCGGCGTTGAAGCCGAACCATCCCACCCACAGCAGCGAGGCACCCACCATGGTCAGCGTCAGGCTGTGCGGGGCCATCGCCTCCTTGCCGTAACCGACCCGCTTGCCAAGCAGATAGGCACCCACCAGGCCGGCCATCGCTGCGTTGATGTGAACCACGGTGCCACCGGCAAAGTCGAGTGCGCCCTTGCCCAGCAGATAACCACCGGAGCCCCACACCATGTGGGCGATCGGCAGATAGCTGAAGGTGAACCACAGCACCGAGAACATCAGTACCGCACCAAAACGGATCCGCTCTGCAAACGAGCCCACGATCAGTGCGCAGGTGATGCCTGCGAATGTGGCCTGGAATGCAATGAAGATGAACTCGGGAATCTTGACGCCTTCGGTGAAGGTGTCCGCCAGTGAGGCGGACGTCACACCGGACAGGAAAAGCTTGTCCAGATTGGCGATGATCAGGCCGGAGCCGCCGAACGCCAGGCTGTAGCCGTAGACGGCCCACAACACCGATATCAGCGAGAACACGACCAGCACCTGCATCAGCACCGACAACATGTTCTTGCTGCGCACCAGGCCACCATAAAACAACGCCAGTCCGGGCACCACCATCAGGATCACCAGGATGGTGGAAACCATCATCCAGGCCACGTCGCCCTTGTCGACCGTAGGCGCCTTGGCGGCAGCAGGTGCGGCCTCGGGGGCAGCAACGGTGGCGGCGACAGGTACCGCAGCAGCCTCAGCGGTCGGTGCAGATGCTGCGCTTTGCGCAGTCGCAGCGGCCGGCGCAGCCTGGGCCATGGCGACACCAGAGCCCAACACCAGGCCAATCCCGAGAGTCAGGGACAGAAGTAGTTTCTTCACAATGCTTCCTTTCCGGTTTCGCCGGTGCGGATCCGCACCACTTGTTCGAGGTCAAACACAAACACCTTGCCGTCGCCGATCTTTCCGGTCCGCGAGGCGGTTTCGATCGCTTCGATGACCTGTTCCGTCAGTTCATCGGAAACCGCCACTTCGATCTTCACCTTGGGCAGGAAGTCGACGACATACTCCGCTCCGCGATAGAGCTCGGTGTGGCCTTTCTGCCGGCCGAAGCCTTTGACCTCCGTGACGGTGATGCCTTGCACCCCGATGCTGGACAAGGCTTCTCTCACCTCGTCGAGCTTGAACGGCTTGATGACCGCTGCAATCATTTTCATTTCCGACTCCTGTCAAAGTTGTGTGTCGTCGCGCCAGCCACCCGATCACCACGCACCTGGCAGGCAGAGCCCGCTGGCATGTGCATGGAGATGCGAATCGGTGGACTACCACAGCCCCAATGCACAGACCGTGCCAAAGCCCTCCTGTACCGGTAGGATGCCGCCCACCCCGGCAGGCGCTTCAATCGCCTATTGCGCCAGCCAAGTCCGTCACTCCCACCGTGTGCACCAAGTCGGCGCACCGATGAAGCCACATGACCGGCCGGCGCACCGAAACGAGGAATCACCACCATGGGCCTGGCGCTGGTACAAAGTTGTGCGTTGCTCGGCCTGGATGCGGCCACGGTGACGGTCGAGGTGCATCTGGCCAACGGCCTGCCCAGTTTCACGCTGGTCGGACTGGCCGATGTGGAGGTCAAGGAAGCGCGCGAACGGGTGCGTTCGGCGATCCTCAACTCCGGGCTTGCATTCCCCCACAACAAGCGCATTACCGTCAACCTGGCCCCGGCCGACCTGCCCAAGGATTCCGGGCGGTTCGACCTGCCTATCGCGCTGGGCATTCTGGCCGCCAGCGAGCAGATCGTCGCGGCGTCGTTGGCCGGATACATGTTCGCCGGCGAGTTGTCGCTGTCTGGCCGCCTGAGACCGGTGCGCGGCGCACTGGCGATGAGCCTGGCGTTGCAGGCCGGCGCCCAGGCGCCGGTGTGGCAGGTGCTTCCACCCGAGAGCGCCGACGCGGCCGCGCTGGTGCCGGGAGCCAGGGTCTACCGGGCAGAACATCTGCTGGACGTGGTGCGCCGTTTCCTGCCGCCCGGTGTCGCAGCTGCCGATGAACCGGGTCCGGGCTGGAGTCTGGTGTGTGCCGCCGCGATCGAGCCCGGGGCCATGTATGCCGATCTGGTCGACGTCAAGGGCCAGGCCGGCGCGAAACGGGCGCTGGAAATCGCCGCCGCCGGAGGGCACAGCATGCTGATGACGGGGCCTCCAGGTTCGGGCAAATCCATGCTGGCCCAACGTTTCACCGGCCTGTTGCCACCGATGAGCGAAGGCGAGGCGCTGGAGAGCGCGGCCATCGCCAGCCTGTGCGGGCGATTCGACATCCAGCACTGGGCACGGCGGCCCACCTGCAGCCCGCACCACAGCGCCAGCGCGGTCGCCCTGGTCGGCGGAGGTTCGCCGCCACGTCCCGGCGAGATATCGCTGGCACACAACGGCGTGCTGTTTCTGGACGAGTTGCCGGAGTTTCCACGTGCTGCGCTCGAAGCCCTGCGCGAGCCGCTGGAGAGCGGCACGATCACCATCGCGCGTGCCGCGCGCCGCGCTGAATTCCCGGCCCGCTTCCAGCTGATCGCCGCGATGAACCCTTGCCCGTGTGGTTACCTCGGTGCCAATGGCCGCAGCTGCCGTTGCTCGCCCGATCAGGTGCTGCGTTACCAGGGACGGCTCAGCGGGCCCTTGATGGATCGCATCGACCTGCATGTGACCGTGGCGGCCCTGCCCAGCGAAGAGTTGCTGCGCACCACGGTCGGTGAAACCAGTGCCACCGTGCGCTCACGCGTGGTGCAGGCGCTCCAGCGTGCCCTGGATCGCCAGCAGAAACCCAACCACCTGCTGCAACCGGGGGAGCTCGATCACCATGTGGGCCTGGATCACGACGGCATCCGGTTCCTGAATATCGCGGCCACCCGCCTGGGCTGGTCGGCACGGGGCACCCACCGCGTGCTCAAGCTGGCACGCACGATCGCCGACCTGGCCGGTGGCGCAAGCATCGGCGTGACGCACCTGGCTGAAGCCATGCAATATCGGCGGGTGGGGCAGGCAGAGTACTGACCCTACCTCGAATCAAACTACACCCATCGCAATTCTGCAACGTACGAACCATCTTGCACTGCCACGCCCCGCCCGATCCAGACCTGCCCCAGACCTGGAAACGGCTCACGGCCATCGTCGCCAATCCGCTGGACCTCCGTCATGTCCGCACTGGTGTAGTTTGCATGAATCGCCAGGTGGCATCGAAGGATTCCACACCCGCCTGGGAACCCAACCCCGTCGCATTCAGGGCAGAAGTAGCCTGCGCAAAACGCACCGCCAATCCGGATTCCATGCCGCGGCAGATGGCCACGGCCATGCCCGCGTTGAAGGCATCACCGCAACCGCAGGTACATTTGACCGCAATATCGAAGGCGGGCGAATGGAATTGGGTTCCGTTTTGGTGGTGGAAATATGCACCGCTCGCGCCCAGTGTGAAGATGCAACAGCCAGCACCCAGATCGAAGAACCGCTCGGCCATGGTCGGCATATCCGACAGTCCGGTCAATGCCTGCGCCTCCTCGATCGACGGCATGAAGTAGTCCGTATACGGCAAGACTTGCGCAATCTTTTCGAGATCGCCTGGCGCTCCGGCAAAGACATCCAGAGTCGTCGTGGCACCCTTTGCCTTCGCCATCTTCAGCATTTGCGCGTTTCGTCCCTCGTCCATCCGGTCCATCAGTCCGACGCCGCCCAGGTGAACCACTGTCGCGTCCGTGGCCTCGTCCATCAGATCGTCGTCCACATAAAAATCGGCTGTCGCACCGCGCAGGTGAAGTGCCGGGCGCGACCCATCGCGGCGCGTGGTAACGATTGACGACGATGTTCTGGCGCCGGCAATGCGTTGCATACCAGAGGTGCTCACGCGGAAATGCCGCAGACGTTCGAGGACCCAATCACCCATGAGATCGTCGCCCACGCCACCCACTGCCAGTGTCGTGAGCCCCATCTTTGATGCAGCGATCGCCGCCGTACCTGCCGCCCCGGAAACCGCCAGGGTAAAGTCGTCGAGCAGAACGGTCCCCCCTCCGTCCGGCACTCCGGTGAAGGGCCAGCCAAGACAGTCAAAAGTGTAAAAACCGATCGAGCAATAGTCGTACTTCATGAAAACCGCCGCATGACGCGATTGGGCTATCGTAAGGCGATTCGGGGGTCATCCGCCTTTGCAACGGATAAATGCCAAAGCACTAATGCAGCTGGATTTCGTCAAGGAAACTCTTGCCGATCTCGGGCGCATCGACACCGAAAATCTCGGAAATCGTGGCGGCAATGTCTGCGAGGCTCTCGCGCATGAAGATGGCGCGTGGAACGATGGGTGGTGACCAGACCAGCAATGGCGTGAACTCGCGCGTATGCTTGTCATGACCGATCGTCGGATCATTGCCATGGTCTCCCGTGATGACGAGCAGATCCCGCGGCCCACACATCGCCATCATCCGACCGATACCGGAATCCGCGAGCCGCAGACACTGCGCATAACGTTCTGCGCTTTGGTCATGCCCTGCAAGATCAGTTTCCTGCAGGTTGACTGCAATGAGTCCGCTTTTCATGCCAGCCAGCGCGGCATACGTTGCATCGAGCACCGCGCCTGTCGGCACATGGGGTTCCTTGTGTGCGCCTTCGCAGCGGACCACATCGGCGACCTTGCCGATCAACGCCACGTCGAATCCCGCTTTCAGCAGTATCGTCGGCACCTGCACTTCAGGGCGCGTGCCACTGGTCAGGTGCCGCACGACGTACTGACTGGTGTACAGACCGAGCCGCACATTGTTGACGCCGCATTGCCCGGTCGGACGCTTCTCAGTGCAGCGGCGTACGTCGGCCGCTCGAAACCCTCCGCCACCCATCACCACGACGCGCCGCACCCTGGCGACAGACCGCAGGATTTCGCCCACGGCGAGGATTTCGGCATAGGTCTGGTCCTCCAGTGATCCCACGCAGTGGTAGGTCTGGAGCGGGTCGCTTTCCAGGTTGTCACCCACGACCATCGTACCGTCGACAACCAGGGCCGACAGACCGGCGCCGGCAGGCTCCACCTGGTGGCCCGCAGCGCGCAGCGCTGCGGCCACGTCCTGCGCAACTTCCTCGAACAACTCTTCGGGCACATCCGGGACAGGTGAACCCATCAGGACCTGGTGGCCGAGGTAGGTGTCGGCACCCTTGTAACCGAGCGCGCAGACGCCGTGAACCCCGATCGGGTGCGACTCAGCGCGCAGTCCGCAGCCATGTGCAACCGTACCCAATCCCAGTCGCTCAAGGTGCGGCAAAGACAAGGTGCCGACCGCATGGACCACGTGGGCCAGCGTATTGGCGCCGATATCATTCGGCCGCACCAGTGGAACGTCGGGCATTGCACCGATTCCGAGTCCATCGATCACGAGAACGACGACCCGGTCGAACCGGCGGTCAGGTACTGGCATGGCAGGTTTCATCTTTGACAACACCTATGCTGCAAGACGGTGCGCGTCTGCGGGAAGAAGATGGATGGCTTCTGCGATGAGTTCGAGACTGATCGTGTCGCCTTCCGCGAATTGGCGTGATTGCCCCAGCGTCGACTGAACCGCAGTGACGAGGTTCGGGCCCACCCTGATCCGGTATTCGGTCTGGTCCCCGAGATATTCAAGCTCTTCCACCCGCCCGTTCAGGCCGTCGGCCTTTTGCGGGCCGATGCGGACGGCTTCCGGCCGCACCAGTGCCAGGATGTCTGAAGATGTCGCCAGGCCGCGGTCAACCTGAAGTGCCTGACCCATCACCTCGATTGTCACCGCTGCGCCGTTGTCTTGCGTGATGCGCCCGGCCAGGGCGTTCACCTTGCCAACGAACTCGGCCACGAACAACGTGGCCGGGCGTTCATATATTTCATGCGGCGGAGCGACCTGTTCCACTTTGCCGGCACGCATGACCGCGATCCGATCGGAAAGACTCATGGCTTCGTCCTGATCGTGCGTCACGTACAGGGCTGTCGTGCCGAGCGACTTCTGCAACCGGCGTAGTTCGGCGCGGACCTGCACCCGCAGCTTGGCGTCAAGGTTGGACAAGGGCTCGTCGAAAAGAAGAAGGTCCGGCTTCATGACAAGCGCGCGCGCCACGGCAACGCGCTGCTGCTGTCCTCCGGAAAGCTGTCCCGGCAGGCGTGGACCCAGTTCTCCCAGGCCAACGGCTTCGAGAGCGGCATTGACATCGGCCGTCAGGGTTGCCTTGGCGACCTTGCGCAATCGCAGGGAATAGGCCACGTTTTCGAATACGCTCATGTGCGGGAACAGCGCGTAGTTCTGGAACACGAGTCCGATGCCGCGCTGGTGCGCGGGCTGGCGTGCAATCGAACGCCCATCGAGCAGGATTTCGCCACCATCAAGGTCTTCCAGCCCGGCCAACGTGCGCAATACGGTGGTCTTGCCACATCCCGACGGGCCGAGCAGCGTGACGAACTCGCCCGGTGTCAGGTCCAGGTTGAAGTTCTCGACGGCAGGAACCGGTTTGCCACCCGGCATGCGGTATGTTTTGCTGAGCCCTTGAATGTTCAGCGCTTTAGGTAGTGCGGTTCGCATGGTTCTCTCTAATGGGTTTCGCGCCAGTCGCGACCAAAGAATCGTGGCACGACATGGATGACAAAAAGAACCATGATGACGACGATGACGCTCAGCGCGGCGGCCTGTCCAACATCACCCCGGTCCATCTGCGACAGGATCGTGGGCGTCACGAGCGACCAGTGCGGCGAGACAACGAAGATCACAGCGCTCAGGGTGGTGACGCTACGGGTGAACGCGAACACCATCCCGGCCAGCAACGCCGGCCGCACCAACGGAATCAGCACCCGCCACAGCGTCTGCCCTGCAGTCGCCCCCATGGTGGTCGATGCCTCGTCCATCGATCTATGCAGTTGCCCGAATGCCGCAACGCCCGAGCGTATTGCGTACGGCAGCGAGCGCACGGTGAATGCGAAGACGATGATCGCTGCCGTTCCGGTCATGACGATGGGTGGATTGTTGAATGCCAACGCAAAGGCCAACCCGATGACGGTACCCGGTATCGCAAGCGGCATATTGGCGATGAAGTCCATTGCGGCGCTACCGGGCTTCTTGCTGCGTGCTACAAAATAGGCGATGAGCAACCCAAGCACGACGGACAGGACGGACGACAAGATGCCCAGCGTAAACGTGTCGAGCAGTGCGCCCCCCGATTTGCTGAAGGCAGCGGAAAAATGCTTGAGCGTGAAGGTGTGGTCGATGCCAAAGAGCTCGGTCGTGGCGCCGGCCAGGACGGTGGCGTACTGCAGGCAGATGACCAACGTCACGGCGCCGACGAAGACCAGGGCGCCGATCCGTGTGGGGCGATGGGTTACGAGCCGGTGCCGGCTCGAGCCTTTCGCACCGACGGTGGCAAACGACGCCTTCGCCGAGAGATGCTTGTGGGCAAAGAACATCAGTACGGCCGGAATCAGCAGGATGACCGCGAGCGCCGAACCCTGGGGAATGTCGTACATGCCGATGATCGCCAGGTAGATTTGTGCCGACATCACCGGGTAATCGCCGCCCAGCAGCAATGGGTTGCCGAGATCGGCAAACGAGTAGCTGAACATCAGCAGGGCCGAGCCGGCCAGGCCGGGGACCAGCAAAGGCAGACTGACCGTGCGCAGTACCTGCGCCGCATTGGCGCCCATGGTGCTCGATGCTTCCTCCAGCGAGGCGTCGAGCCCCCGGAACATGTTCAGCATCAGGAGGTAGGCAAATGGAAAATAGGAGATCAATTGCGCCGCCACAAGGCCCCAGAACCCGTAAAGGTTGGTGGTCTGCATCCCGAATACCCCGTGGGTGATCAACCCCCGCCGCCCGTACAGAAGGATCAGCCCCAGTGCCATCAATATGGGCGGGGAAATGGTCGGCAACATCGCGAAAAAGTGAAAGAACCTCTTGAACGGAAGCGCGACCCGAGTCATGGCATAGGCATAAAACGTAGCCAGGATCGTTCCCAGTACCGCCACCGTTGCGCCCAGGCGCAGGGTGTTCCAGAACACCTTGCGATTGAACGGATCACCAACGAGCGCCACCATGCGAGCGAAGGAGAAGGCGCCGTCCACCATCAGCGCCCTGGCAAACAGGTCGATCATCGGATAGGCGATGAAAACCAGAAGGAAAACCGCCAGGGCCGGGTACAGCAACACCAACGTCCACCCCCTGCTCATGACGCTTCGCTTTGGAGGCTCATCGGCGTTTGCCGCCGCTATCGTGGCGCCCGAGGTCATTTGCGTCCGGCCAGGATCTCGTTTTGAAACCGCGTCACGATCGCCTGCCGCGTGGCCGGATTGCCGGCCCAGTTGAAGTCGAAGTTGACCAGCTTCGCGTTCTGGAACGGCTTGACCAAGTCATGGACCTTGGCCTTCGGGTGCGTGGGCACGTCGAAGTATTCGGATGCGGCGAGCAATTCCTGCGACTCGGGGGTGACCGCCCATTCAAGGAAGTCCTTGGCCATTTCCGGCTCCGGCGCACCTTTGAGCATCACCGCGCAGAACAGGTCGAAGCCTGTGCCCTCCTGTGGCAACGACATCTCCATCGGAAAACCCTTGTGGATGCTGCCCAGGATGTCGTGCGCAAACAATATGCCCACGCCAACTTCGCCGCGACCGACAAGTTGTGTCGGTCCTATTCCCGAGCGGGTGTATTGCGCGACATTGGGATTCAGCCGCTTGAGGTATTCCCAGCCCTTGGCCTCACCCATGACCTGAAGCACGGTGGTAATGAAGGTGTAACCCGTACCGGATGTGGCCGGACTTCCCAGGCAAATCTGGCCGGCAAATTCCGGCCGGGTCAAGTCTTCCCAGCTCTGCGGGGCCTTGATGCCTTTTTCCTTGAGGAAGGTCTTGTTGGACGCGAATCCGATGAAGTCGACATCGATACCGGTCCAGAACCCTTCTGGATCCTTGTATTTGGCGGGAATTTCCGCTGCCGCCGCTGGCTTGAAAGGCTGTAGCAGGCCATCGGCCTTGAGTGTCATCATGGACGGCAGGCCGATTCCATACAACACACTGGCCTGCGGATTGTTGCGCTCGGCGCGAATCCGGTTCACCGCTTCGCCGGCTGAAAGTCGCAGCATGGTCAACTTTGCGGCGGAACGCTTTTCAAATCCCGCCACCAGGGCTGCGCTTGTCGGCTCCGGCGGACCCATATATAAAGTCAATTTCTTGGCGGGTTGCGCCAAAAGGGAGGATGCACCGAAGCTGGCAGCCGCGCCAATCATGCCGTTGGTGAAGTTTCGCCGGCGTATATGTTTCATGACCGTACCCTTAAAAGTTAGACATCTGTACATGTTTAGAGACAAATGTTCTTGTCTCGCGGCGATTCTGACACGATCGCCAAAGCTGTCAAGTGTCAGCGTTGTTCAACTTGGCAGGGATCTGAAGGAGGCAACCAGTTCCACCGAGTAGCGCGCCTGAACGGGGAATCGGGGAACAACATGGACGCGTCAAAGCGGTCAACGATCGAGTAGATCGAAGCCTTCGTGGGCACAAGCGCGTCGACCCGTGCTGAACGCCTCTTGGGCCTCTTCTTCATGAGTCCGGAGCGTGGCGTACGCACCTGGCCCAAGCCATGCAATAGCGGCGCGTCAGCACGGCCATATGATCGGGTCGGCGGGCCCTGCGGAGAGCCCGCCGTCGCCAGCGCGCTTCAGTGTTCGGCGTTCAGCGATCAGGCCTGCAGCGACTGCTGCATCGCGGCCAGCAGGTTGGCCGGATCCTGCGCACCGGACACCGCCACCTTCTGGTTGAAGATGAAAAACGGCACACCGCCAATGCCCATCTCGCGTACCCGTGCATCCGCGGCGGCAACACCTTGCAGCTGCGCAGCGTCCGTGACAAAAGCGCGTGTGGCATCGGCATCGAGACCGGCATCGGCGCCGATCTGCACCAGCACATCGACATCACCGATGAACTGGTTGTCGATGAAATAGGCCTTGAGCAGCCGCTCCTTGACATCGTTGCCGACGGCCAGGCCATGCTGCTGTTGTGCATAGGTCAGCAGCGCATGGGCCGCCAGCGTGTTGGGTTGGCGGCTGATGCCATCGATGTCAAGCTCCAGGCCTGCAGCCTGGCCGGCCGCCTTGACGCGGGCATAGATTTCGGCCGCGCGCTGCGGGCCGCCAAATTTGTCTTCCAGGTATTGCTTGCGCGATATGCCTTGCGCCGGCAGCTCCGGGTTGAGCTGGAACGGATGCCAGCGCACTTGCGGCTCCGGCAGGCCGGCCGCACGGGCCATCTCCAGTGCAGCCTCGAGCTTGCGCTTGCCGATGTAGCACCAGGGGCAGACGACATCGGATACGACGTCGATCGTGAAGTTCGTCGAGTTCGTCGAGTTCGTCGAGTTCGTCATGGTGATCTACTTTGCAAACAGCTGGGAGCGATCGGCGAAAGCCTTGAACTCCAGTGCATTGCCACACGGGTCGTACAGGAACATGGTGGCCTGCTCGCCCACCTCACCTTTGAACCGTACATACGGCTCGATGACGAACCTGGTGCCCGCGGCACGCAGCTTGTCGGCCAACTGCGTCCATTGGGCCATGTCCAGCACGATGCCGAAATGGCGCACCGGCACATTGTGGCCATCGACTGCACTGGTTGCATTCTGACCGGCTTCCTCTGGCGACAAATGGGCCACTATCTGATGGCCGAAGAAGTCGAAATCGACCCATTCGTCGGACGAACGCCCCTCCGGACAACCCATCAGTTCGCCATAAAAGCGGCGCGCATTGCGCAATGAAGTCACCGGAAAGGCAAGATGAAACGGATTGAGTGCAGCCATGAAAGAGTTCCTGTCGGGGGGAGCGGGGCATGGTAACCCAAGGCCGGTATCCAGGCCCCGATCAGGTGCATCGCACGACTGACAGGCGGTCGCCGAACAGACCGCAGAGTATACAAATGACAGTTTGGTGCACATCTTGAACCGCAATGACTAGAATCGAGACATGAGACCCAGTATTGCTCCTCGCGTGTCGTTCAAGGCACAAATGCTCAAAGTGCGTGAAGACGCCATCATCCAGGTCGTCAATCGGCTGCTGGCCGAGAAAGGCTTCGACGCCATGACGGTGGATGAGGTGGCGGCCGGTGTCGGCATTGCCAAGGCCAGCCTGTACAAGCACTTCCCGAGCAAGGAAGACCTGGCGGCGGCAGCCATGGTCCGGGTGATGCGCCAGGCCCAGGCGATGTGTGCGTCCCTGTCCGATGAAGCGCCACCGCTGGAGAACCTGCGCGCCGTGACGCGCTGGACCATGGCGCTCAAGCTGGCTGGGGACATGCCATCACTGCCCAGCCAGAATTCGACACTGCGCTCTGCACTGATGTCCAACCACGACTACATGGATGGACTGATCGACGTAAGCGACCGGCTTGGCGCCTGGATCGAGGCGGCGCAGGCCCAGGGCGCCATCAGCAAGGACTTGCCGGCGATTGCCGTGTTGTATACCTTGTATGCACGCGCCTGCGACCCGGTGCTGGAGTTCCTGAAGATGGGTGGCCAATACAGTGATGAGCAGATCATCACGCTGGTCATGAACACCTGTTTCGACGGCCTCAATGCCAGGGCCGAACTCCGGGAAACCGATACAACCGTTACCACCGATACCGCCGTGCCCGCCAACATCTGAGCGCGGTTGCCCGGCGCGTCAGTTGCGCGGGCAGCAGTGCGTCAGCGCACCAGCAGTGTCGGCACCTGGCATTGGGCCAGCACCTTGGTGGCCACCGATCCCATCACCAGGTTGCCCAGCGCGCCATGGCCATGCGAGCCCATGACCAGCAGGTCGAACTTGCCGGCATCGGCGAATTTGGCGATCAATTCACCGGCATGACCGACCTTCCAGGCAGACTTGGCGTCGATGTCGTGGCGCAGCAGGAACTTCGATACCGGCGCCAGGATCCGCTCTGCCTCATCGAGCTGGTACTGATCAACCACGGCCTTGCCCAACGCGGCGCGGGCACGGGGCGGCACTGCAGGTTGAATCGTCAGCAAGGTGAAGCTGTTGTGACCACCGAAAGTCTCGTTGTGCGTAACCAGATAGGCGAGCATCTTCTTGGTGTACGGGCTGCCATCGACTGCGAGCAGGATTTTCATAAGCGTGTGTCCCCTTCGGGTTGTGGTTGAAGAAGCGGCGCAGTTCGTGCGATCGCCCATGTGACGAGTCTAGTCGGCCCGTGGTTCTTCGACTTGATGCGCATCAAATTTCCGCTCGGCCTGGCCACGCGGCACAAGCTCGATGAGGCCTCGCGGCTGAAACGCCCGCTGCTCGTCTTTTCCAGCGTAGCCCAGTGGATTGGCCACCACCCGGCAACCCTGGTGCACATAGTCACTGGGCGCGTGCAGATGGCCGTGGAGCCAGAGATCCGCCTGCAACAGCAGCTCGTCCAGACTGTTGCAAAAGCCTGCTGTTCCCGGGGTCAATCCGTAGCGCGGGTCCGCACTCTTGAGGCTGGGCGCGAAATGCGTCACCACAACCGTCGGCTCGGGGCAGACCTGCGCCAGTGCCGTGCGAAGCCACTGTTGGCACACCAGGCCTTGTTCACGCAATTGCTGCGCCAGCATGGGTGCGCCACCGCGCATGCTGGTGTTCTTGCGCAGATAGTAGTTGGCAGCACGAAAGGCCTTGTCACGCGCACGCAGCAGCGTCGTCAGCGTCGCGCCCGGGTCGCCGGATGCCGGTGCCAACGCATCGAAGTCGCTCCACAAGGTGGTCCCGATAAATCGAACGCCGGCCATGCGCACCACCTCACGCTCCAGCCACACCATGCCAAGGCGTTCGCAGGTTTCGCGCAGACGGTCATGGGCAAGATCGAAGTCCAGCCCGTCGTATTCGTGGTTGCCGGGCAGGAACAACACCGGCGTCGGCCAGCCATGCAAGGGCGAAAAGCGCGCCAGCCCGAAGTCCGGATCACGCAACAAGGAGCCGCTCTGGTAGGAGCCGATGTCGCCGGCCAGCACCAGCAGGTCGGCGCCCGGCGCGGCTTCGGGCACGAAATGCGGGTGGCTTTCGAGGTGCAGGTCCGACAACAACTGGATTTTCATGGCTCGCCTGCGGTACCTGACACCGATCGCTTCACCGCGTCGCGCAGCCAGCGGTGCGCGCTGACAGACTCCTGGCGCACATGCCACATCGCGTCGATATGGACCGCCGGCACATCCAGCGGCAGCGGTCTTGCCTGCAAGCTGTGCAGGACACCTGCCGAACCGAGAAAGTGGCGCGGCAATACGGTCAGCAGATCGGTCTCCGCGACCACCCGGGCCGCCGTGAAGAACTGGTTCACCGTCAGCACGATCTGGCGTTTCCGACCACGGGTCACCAGCGCTTCGTCGATGAATCCGAACGGTTCACCACTGAAGCTCACCAGCAGATGGCGCGCCGCGCAGAACCGGTTCAGTGTCAGCGGACCGCTGGCCAGCGGATGCCCCTCACGCATGGCACAGACATACTCGCTGTCGTAGAGGCGCAGGAATGCGTAGGACACCGCTTTGCCCACCTGGGCCCGCGCACCGAGATCGGTCCTGACAGCCGGAAAGTGCCCGATCGCCAGATCGATCGTCTCTTCGTCGAGCAACTTGCGCGGATCGCGCGTCGCCAGCGGCACGACCCGAACCGAGATACCCGGCGCCTGTATCGCTGCAATCGCCATCAGACGCGGCACCAGTTCGACGGCAGTCGCGTCGGCCATGGCCAGCACAAAGGCGTTGTCGGCCTTGGCCGGCGCGAAATCATCTGGCGCCAGCGACTGTTGCAATTGCCGCAAGGCATCCCGTATCGAGGGCCAAAGGGCCATGGCACGGGGTGTTGGCGCAACGCCCTGGCCACTGCGTCGCACCAGCTCATCGCCCAGTGCTGCACGCAAACGGCTCAAGGCGTTGCTCACCGCAGGTTGCGTCAGCGCCAGGCTGCGCGCGGCCCGGGTCAGGCTGCGCTCGGCCATCACGGCATCAAACACCCGCAACAGATTGAGGTCGAGCGTGCGGAAATTTGTCTCTGATGGGCCCATCAGAAGCCATTGGTCATCAACTTCATGAATGTCTTGTATCACAAATATAAAGTTGAATCGTACTAGTGTTAACCCTAATATAGCGACATGCAGGAAGGATCCTGTTTTGAAAAGGAAGCACACCATGACCAGTTTTGTATCCCCTGATTTCCCCAGTGCCCACGGCGGACTGATCCGCATGGCCAATGGGCTTGACTCGGCGCAATCACTGATATCCAAAGTGAACAGCGCCAAAGGGATGGCCGGCGCCCTGGTGGTCGGCGGCCTTGCCGCGGCCATCGTGGTGGCTGAACAGGTGGTCAGCGCCTGGGCCGACGGACACCTGCTGCTGGCATGGATCGCGTTGTGGGCCATCGTGTTCGCGCTGCTGACGGTGTTCTCTGGCGTTATCCGCAACTGGTCTGGCCAATTGCGGGCCGACCTGCAGACACGCCTGGCAGCACGCCGCGAAGCTGCCAGCGACAGACGCACCTGGTCGGCCGCCCTTGGCGATCCGCGCCTGATGGCCGAACTCGACATCGCTCACCTGCGCGCCGAACAGGATGCGATCGATCGCGGCGTCGAACTTCCGCAGCGGCCATTTGCCAAGCCAGCTGCTTTGCATCTGCCAATCTGGCCACGGATCTGAAACCGCAATTGGACCGTCCACCCATCGCAAGACAAGGACTGCAATCATCACGCTCCCATGGATGAAGCAAGTCACTGCTGCCCTGGCCCTGTGGCGCAAGGGCCGCAACGAGCACCTGCACAGCGCATTGCAACGCGAGTTGCAAAATGCAGACCCACGCGTGCGGGCCGACATCGGGCAGTTGATCCGGCGCGCCTCTGCGGCCTGATCCGAACAAGCGCTCTGGCGAGCCCAAGCAGCAGGCTGGACACGGGCCTACGCAGACGCCCAGCAAAAAGGGCCACCGATTGGTGGCCCTTTTTGCTGGCTGGCGCGTCAGGCCGCCAATCGACTTTCGATCTTGCTGCGGGTTTGCTGCAACTGCACTGGCAGGTGGTGAGCCAGTTGCTGGAACAGATCGGCATGCAACTTCAACTCTGCGGTCCAGGCGGTGGCGTCGATGCTGGTCACGGTGGCGAACTGCTGCGGCGTAAACGCCAGGCCCGTCCAGTTGACTTCGTCGTACGCAGGGCTGACACCAAAAACATGGTCCACGCCCGGATGGCGCCCTTCGATCCGGTCGATCATCCAGGTCAGCACGCGCATGTTCTCGCCGTAACCGGGCCAGACGAACTTGCCGTCGGCGCCTTTGCGGAACCAGTTGGTGGTGTAGATACGTGGCAGTTTGGCACCGGATGCAGCGAGCTTCTCGCCCATCTGCAGCCAGTGCGCAAAGTAGTCGCTCATGTTGTAGCCCATGAACGGCAGCATTGCGAACGGGTCGCGCCGCACCACGCCTTGTTGCCCGGCTGCGGCTGCGGTGGTCTCCGAGCCCATGGTGGCAGCCATGTAGACGCCTTCGACCCAGCTGCGCGCCTCGGTCACCAGAGGCACCGTCGTCGAACGCCGGCCACCGAAGATGAAGGCATCGATCGGCACGCCAGCCGGATCGTCCCAGGCCGGATCCAGCGCCGGATTGTTGGTGGCGGCCACCGTGAAGCGGGCATTGGGATGGGCTGCCGGACGGCGCTTCCCGCCAGTGCCGGTATCGAGCGCGTTCTGCGGTGTCCAGTCCTTGCCCTGCCAGTCGATCAGATGATCGGGCAATTTGCCGCCGACATCATCCTCCATGCCTTCCCACCACACATCGCCATCGTCGGTCAGTGCCACGTTGGTGAAGAT
>JAGPBF010000060.1 GCA_018063505.1 Rhodoferax sp. | reverse complement strand
ACTCTCTGGGTCGGTGCCAATGGCCGTGTATCGCCGTTGGCCGTAAAGGTGGAGTGAGCGCCGTTGTCGCACCCAAGCCTGACGAGGGGATGTCCGATCGGGACACGGGCCTCGCTGCAACGCTCCTTGGGCGAGGCGTCATTTTAGCCCCGGGCCAGATCTGGCTCGGCGCAGCCCACTCTTGTCTACCATGGGAAGGTTCGTGGTCGTTGTTGCCGGTGCCGGTGCTGGAGGGGGCGTCACCGGTGGCGCAGGCCGCTCAGCCGGTGATGATCGGTCGCAGCGTGTCGATCTCGCTGACGATGAAGTCGAAGAACGCGGCCACCCGCGGTGTGCGGCGCAGCTCCGGCGTTGTCAGCATGCGCCAGATCCGGCTGAGTTCCGCGACCGGTTCGATGACGCGGACGAGATCCGGCTCGGCGTCACCCAGCGCCGTCGGCAAAGGCGCCACGCCGATGCCAGCCTTGGTGGAATACACCAGTCCCAGCACGCTGCTGCTGCGCGCCGCCAGCACCGCGTCGGGTGCGACCTTGCGCAGCCACGCGGCGATACGGTGCTTGGCCATCGTGTCGTCGAAGCCCACCAGCGCGTGGTGGGACAGGTCCTGCAGCCGCTGCGGGGCACCATGGCGCTCGATGTAAGTACGGCTGGCGTACACGGCCCAGATCGAATCACCGATCTTGCGCCCGACGAGCGCACCGTCGTCGGTGTCGCCGGAGCGAAACGCCACGTCGGCCTCGCCCTTCACGAGGTCGATGTATTTGTCGCTCATGACGAAGTGCACCTGCAGCTTCGGATACCGGGCATTGAAGCGCTCGAGCAACGGAGACTGCGTGATGCGCAGCACGATCGGCTCCGGGCACGTGACGCGGATGACGCCGGTCACGTCGGCAACAGCGGTCGCGATGTGCTGTTCGAACGCGGCCACGGCCTGTTCGACGCGCTCGGCATACGGCAGCAGCGCCTGGCCGAATTCCGTCAGCCGGTAACCGCTGGGCTGACGCTGCACCAGCACCTGACCGATGCGACGCTCGAGTTCGACCAGACGCCGTTGCACCGTGGACTGGTCAACGCCCAGCGCACGGCCGGCGGCCAGGGTGCTGCCATGCTGGGCGACGGCCAGCAGATACCGCAGGTCGTCCCAATTGAAGCCCGATAGGTTATGCGCCATTGCGGCCCCATTCTGCAATGATGCGCCTTGTGCCGCCAGAGCGGCAGCACTAAGCTGCCACCATGCAACCACACCTCAGCGCCGAAACACCCTTCAAGACGACCATGCGTGCCCAATGGGACCATGCCGCAGCCGGCTGGAATGCGCACACGGCCGACATCCGTGCGTGGCTGAGCCGGCCGACCGAGGCGATGTGCCGGATGGCCGGTGTCGCGCCGGGTGCGCGCGTGCTCGATGTCGCAGCGGGTGCCGGCGAGCAGACGATGGTGATTGCCCGCATGGTCGGGCCACAGGGTCATGTGTTCGCCACCGACCTGTCGCCGGCGATCGTGGCGCTGGCAAGGGCGAACATGGACAACGCGGGTTTCGGTCAGGTCGAAACCCGCGTTGCCGATGGCGAGCATCTGGGTGTTGCCGAGTCGTCGTTCGATGCTGCGGTGTGCCGGCTCGGCTTGATGTTCTTTCCCGATCCCCTGCAGGGCTTGCGCGAGCTGCACCGGGCGCTGCGGCCCGGAGGTGGTGCCTGCACGATGGTTTTCTCGCGGCCCGACAGAAACCCGTGTGTGACGATCCTGATGTCGACCGCGCTGAAACACGCAGGACTGCCGGCCGGGGACCCATTCCAGCCCGGCGGCCTGCTCAGCCTGGGTCAGCCGGGCCGCATCGACGGGCTGTTTCGTTCCGCGGGGTTCCAGGATGTGGCCACGACCGCCATCGATGCGGTGTTCCACATGCGGTCGGCGGACCACTACCTGGAATTCATACGCAGTTCGGCCAGCCCCATCCAGGGCATCCTGGGCCGACTCTCGCCAGCGGACGCGGCAGCGGCATGGGCCGAGATGCGCGATCGGCTGGATGTCTACACCACCTCCGACGGCTGGGCCGGGCCGAATGAACTGCTGCTGACGGCGGGGCGCCGCGGCGACACCCATTGACCCACCCGCCGCAGGTCACCCCAGTGAGCCGCCGGGCCGTTCCCAAGGCGAATCCCGTAGTGCGCAGCACGCAGGGTAGTTGAGTGAGCCGCCGGGCCGTTCCCAAGGCGAATCCCGTAGTGCGCAGCACGCAGGGTAGTCGAGTGAGCCAGCGCAGCCACCGCGCGAGCGTAGCAATCTGCATGCTGTTTGCAGCCGGCCTGCCGCTGGTGCCAGGCCCGGCAGCCGAAGCGGCCGAACTGCGCTGGACCGGCCTGGGCCTGTCCGCGCTGTCGAGTGACGCTGCCAACTGGGATGCGCTGCGGGTGCCCGACAACGGCGACGGTCTGCTGTTCAGCGGCACGGCAGCCCGGTTGGAGACGCTGTTCGACCAGACGCGCACCTTTGCATCGCTGTCGTTCGCAGTGGACGCGCAGGCCTTTTCCCTGCACGTGCAAGGCAACGGTGCCACGCTGGCATTCGGCGGCCCAGGCATCGATCTGCTGCAATACGACCGCATCAGCGGCTTCGATGCGAGCGACTTCAGCTTCCGCGGCCTGGACGGGACCTTCGCGTTGCAGGGCGGCCGTCTCGAATTCATCACCGCTGCCGTGCCAGAACCCGGTGCGGCGCTGTTGTGGTTGCCGGGGCTGTTGTTGGTCCTGGGGTCAGCCGCAGCCCGCCGACCGGTCGCACCCGTTCAGGCTGCGTCGCGGTACATCGCATGGCGTCCCAGGCCCCGGGCCGCCATTTGTCCAACCGCCGCGCCAATCGCCCCGATGTGTTCCGGCGTGGTGCCGCAGCAACCGCCGACGATGTTCACCAGCCCCTGCTCGGCGAACTCCTTGAGCAGGCGCGAAGTCACCTCGGGCGTCTCGTCGAAGCCGGTATCAGACATCGGATTGGGCAAACCGGCGTTCGGATAACAACTGATGAAGGTGTCGGGTGCAACCCGGCTCAGTTCCTGGATGTAGGGTCGCATCAGCGCTGCGCCGAGTGCGCAGTTCAGGCCGATGGCCAGTGGCTGGGCGTGGCGTACGCTGTACCAGAAGGCGGTGACGGTCTGGCCGCTGAGGATACGGCCGGATGCGTCGGTGACGGTGCCGCTGATGATCAGCGGCAGGCGCTCGCCGGTGGCCTCGAACACCTCGTCGATCGCAAACAATGCGGCCTTGGCGTTGAGGGTATCGAAGATGGTCTCGACCATCAGCACATCGCTGCCGCCTTCGATCAGCGCCTTGGCCTGTTCGAAGTACGCGGCGCGCAGTTGTTCGAAACTGATGTTGCGTGCACCGGGGTCGTTGACGTCGGGGCTGATGCTGGCCGTCTTGGGTGTCGGGCCCAGCGCGCCGACGACAAAACGCGGTTTGTCCGGCGTGCTGAACCTGTCGCAGGCAGCACGTGCGATGCGGGCGGAGGCCAGGTTCATCTCGCCGGCCAGATCGGCCATGTCGTAGTCGGCCTGGGCCACGGTGGTGGCGCCGAAGGTGTTGGTCTCCACCATGTCGGCACCCGCTGCAAGGTAACCGGCGTGGATGTCGCCGATCACGTCCGGGCGGGTCAGGCTGAGCAGCTCGTTGTTGCCTTTGACGTCCTTGTGGAAATCCTTGAAACGCGCGCCACGGTACTGTGCCTCGTCGAGCCTGAGGCGCTGGACCATCGTGCCCATGGCACCGTCGAGAATGGCGATGCGCCGGCTGAGAATCGCCGGCAGGGCCTGGCCGCGGGTGTAGGTGATCGGGTGTGTCATGCACCCGATTGTAGAAAGAGCCCGCCCCTGGTGCTTCCCTGCATGGCCATTGACTGCCTGCCTGCGTTGCGGCTGGCGACCTGAACGTGACCGGCGTCAGGCGGGCGCGAGCGCTTGTTCGAGCACGGCGTTGTATTCTTCGGCCCGCATGACATACGGATAGTGGCCGCCTCCACTGAGCCGCACATGGCGTGCGCGCGGATAACGCTTCACCACGCTGTCCTGGACGGCGCGCGGCAGCAGCGGGTCGTCCATGCAGTCGATGATGGTGATGCGCTCATGGGCCAGTGTCAGAGGGGGTACGGCGGGCGCCGCCTGGACTGCCAGGACACGGGCCTTCATGGCGCGCGCGCTGAGCAGCCGGGTGCCGCTGTCGATCAGCAGCGTCTTGAGGCTGGCGGTCAACGGATCGGTCTCGGGCCAGGACCGCACGGAATTGACAACCATGTCACGGTGCATGCGCGGCGGATGCGCGCGCAGCGCGTCGACCGGCAGCCGGCCCACCACTTGCCGCGTCAGCGCGGGGTCCCACAAGGTATTGCCCAGGATGAGCCGGTCCACCCGGTCGGCGTGGCGCGCGGCAAAGTGCTGCGCCAGAAAACCGCCGAGCGACGATCCGACGATGCTGGCGCGTGTGATGCCCAGCTTGTCCATCAGGCCGGCCAATGAATCGGCCAGGCGCGTGATGTCGTCGATCATGGGATAGGTGACCGACACCATGCGCACCCGCGCACCCAGAGCCTTGATGGCGTCGGCGAAGATGCTGGCCGTGCCGAGGGTGCCGGGCAACATCACCAGCACCGGTCCGTTTTTCTGGCCCCGGGTTTCAATGACGCGCCAGGTCAGGCGCCCGACCTTGACTGCGCGTTCTTGCGGGAGTTTCATGGCTATTTCCTTGCCGCCAGCGCGGCGGCGACGTGAATCAGGATGGCGACAAATGTCACCGGTAGTGCGGCCGTGAACCAGGCCATCGACAGGCCGATGGCCTCGGTGTTGCGGGTGGCCGATCGGGCCAGGAAGCCCCGCGACAGATCCTGGTCCGGCCCGACCAGGCAGAAATACAGGATAGGTGCGACGAACAGCACGACGCTGGCGGCGCGCAACCACGCAATCGCCGCATTGCCTTCAAGTGACTCGAGCCGCAACATGACCGGGTCGCTGCCGGCCTTGAACGCGACCGCACTGCCCAGCAGTCCCGACCAGACCATGGCATAACGCGCACCCTCCTCGGTCCAGCCCGGGGGCTCCGTGAAAAGGTAACGCGCCACCACCTGGATCGCGATCAGCACCAGCATCAGCACCAGGCCGGTTGCGGCGCCGAAGCGGCAGAGCCGATCCACCCCCTGGCTCAGTGCCAGCAAGCCGGAGCGCATCGCGTGGTCTCAGCGGGTCTTGTTGGCGGCGTCTACGAAGGGCTTGATCTCGGCCTCGGACAGGATCGCGGTCCAGGAGGTGCGCGAGCGCTCCTGGAACTGCTTGCGACCGTCGGGCGTCAGCGGCGTGATCTTCATGCCGGCCTTGACCACCTGTTCCATCGCCTGCTCATCGCTGGATTTGACCCAGGCGCGATTGGCCGCCAGCGCCTTGACCACCGCTGCGTCGAACGCCGCTTTCCGATCGGCCGGCAGCTTCTTGTACCAGTCTTCCGACACCATCGCCACGCGCAACGATTGCGACACATTGGCCGGCGTGTAGTGCTTGAGGATCGCCCCGTGGCCGAACAGGAAGGGCACGAACGGCGGGTTGATGTAGCCCGAGGCAATGCCGGTCTGCAGCGCGTTGGCCACTTCCGGCATGGTGATCACCACGCCGTTGGTGCCCCAGGACTTGAACAGCTTCATCTGGTTCTCGTCCAGCCCGCGCATGCGCAGGTCAGCCATGTCGTCGGGTTTGCTGACCTCGTGTTTGGTATTGAAGATGCCGGTACCGCCGCCGACCGCCACCAGCGCCACGATGCGCGCCCCCTTCGGGATGACACCTTCGTTGACCCTGGCCAGCAGGCCGCCGGCGGCATCGGCGCGGTCCAGATGCGCCAGAGAGTCGTACAGATAGGGCAGGCCGAAGCCGAATGTCAGCTTGTTGAGCTGGGCCGAGCGCGCCAGGTCGGCCATGTTGACTTCCAGCAGGCCCTGCGTGGTCTGGTCGAGCCGCTCGGCTTCGCCGCCGATCGAGTTGACCGGCATTTCCTTGACCGTGAAGCCGGTCGCCTTGAGCTGATCGCCCAGGGCCTTGGCGAACACGTAGGAGCCCGAGCGCACGGCATCGGGCGGTGAATCGAGCCCGATGCGGACCTCTTGCGCCGCAACGGCGCCGGTCAGGAACAGGAGCACAGAGGCAATGATTCCGGTCTTCATGGTTGTTTCCCCAGGGTGGACAAAAAAACAGGGCAGTGCAGCTGCGTTAGGCCGTCAGCCCGAACATGCGCGGCAGGAACAGGCTGAACTCCGGCACCAGCACGATCACCAGCAGCAGCAGGATTTCGGCTACGGCAAACGGCAGGATGGCGCGCGCCAGTGCCCAGTATTCCACCTTGCAGACGGTCGAGACCGCCAGCAGGCAACCACCGACCGGTGGCGTGATCAGACCGATGGTCAGGTTCAGGCAGAGCACGATACCCAGGTGCACCGGGTCTACGCCCAGCGCCACCGCAGGCGGAGCCAGCAGCGGCACCAGCAGCGCCAGCGCCACCGGCGGGTCGAGCACCATCCCGGCAATCACGAAGATCAGGTTGATCAGCAGCAGGTAGGAGGTCTTGCCCAGGCCCAGTTCGGTGACAAAACCGGCCAGGCGCTGGGGCAACTGCTCATGGCCGGCCAGCCAGCTGAAGCAGGCCACGGCGCTCAGGATCATGAAGATTGCGCCGGTCAGCGTGGCGGTTTGCACCAGGCTTTGCGTCAGATCGGATTTTCCGATGCCGCCGTACCAGTAGCCGACCGCCAGCGCGGCCACCACGGTCAATGCGGCTGCTTCGGTGGGCGTGACGACACCGAAGACGATTCCGCCCAGGATGATGGCCGGCAGCGACAAGGCCGGCAGCGCACGCCAGAATGCCGGCCAGAACTCCGGGATGTCGGCGTTCGCGCCGCCCGGATGGTCGTCGCGATGGGCATACCAGGTGTTGACCATGAACAGCACGACGGCCAGCAACAGCCCGGGAATGACGCCGGCGACGAACAACGCGGCCACCGAGGTCTGCATCACCGCACCATAGAAGATCATCACGATCGACGGTGGAATGATCGGCCCGATGACCGACGACGCGGCCGTGATGGCGGCCGCATACAGCGGCTTGTAACCGCGCGCCACCATGGCCGGCACCAGCGTGTTGCCCAGTGCGGCGGCGTCGGCCACGGCCGAGCCTGAAATTCCGGCAAAAAACACGCTGGCCAACACGTTGACATGGCCCAGGCCGCCCTTGAGCCGGCCCAGCATGGCCATGGCGAAATCCACCAGGGCCCGGGTGATGCCGGCGCGGTTCATGATTTCGCCGGCCAGGATGAACAGCGGCATCGCCATCAGCGCGAATACGTCGATCTGGCTGAAGATGCGTTGCGGCACGATGGCCAGGTACGGGGTGTTGCCGCTGGCGATGAAGGCCAGTACCGACGATGCGCCCAGTGCATATGCGACGGCTGTGCCGGCCGCAAGAAGGGCCAGCATGGCGGTCAGTACGAGCCAGGACATCGGCGCACTATAGCAGTGGCCCGACCCTTCCAATCCGGACTTTCATGGAGCGGAACATTCCCGCCGCCGGCTGGCCATGTTGGCGCTTGGCGCAGGGTCCGTGGCGCGCCGTCGACCGAATGGACGACGAAACCCGGTACGCCGGCCAGTGGACGATGCGAATCGCGGGACAATCGGCACCATGGGAGTGAACATCTGTTGAACGACGTATTGGTGATGGACGAAGGCGCGCTGACGGCGGCACATGAAGTGTTGCGCGAGGTTTTTGGCTACGCGCAGTTTCGCGGACCGCAGCAGGCGGTGGTCGAGCATGTCTGCGCCGGCGGAGATGCGCTGGTGCTGATGCCCACCGGCGGCGGCAAGTCGCTGTGTTACCAGATACCGGCACTCGTGCGCCAGCGCCAGGGGCATGGAACGACGGTGGTGGTGTCGCCGTTGATCGCGCTGATGCACGACCAGGTCGGCGCCTTGCACGAAGCCGGCGTCGATGCGGCGTTTCTCAACTCCACCTTGTCCGGCGAGGAGGCTGCGCAGGTCGAGAAGCGGCTGCTGCGCGGCGAGATCACACTGCTGTACGTGGCGCCGGAGCGGGTGACGACACCGCGTTTCCTGGCCCAGCTCGACACCTTGAACGAACGCGGGCGCCTGGGCCTGTTCGCGATCGACGAGGCCCATTGCGTCAGCCAGTGGGGCCATGATTTCCGCCCCGAATACCGGGCACTGACGGTACTGCACGAGCGTTATGCCAACGTGCCGCGTATTGCGTTGACCGCCACCGCCGATGCACTGACGCGCGAGGACATCCTCGAGCGCTTGCAACTGCAGAACGCGCAGGCCTTCGTCAGCAGTTTCGACCGACCCAATATCCGTTACACCATCGTCGAGAAGAAAGACCCGACCGCCCAGCTGCTGCGTTTCGTGCAGGGCGAACACACGGGCGACGCCGGCATCGTCTATTGCCAGTCGCGCAGGCGGGTCGAGGAAATCGCGCAGACCTTGTGTGACCAGGGTGTGGACGCCTTGCCGTATCACGCCGGCCTGGACGCCAAGGTGCGCCAGCAGAACCAGGACCGCTTCCTGCGCGAGGAGGCGGTGGTGATGGTGGCCACGATCGCCTTCGGCATGGGCATCGACAAACCCGATGTGCGTTTCGTGGCGCACCTGGACATGCCCAAGAACATCGAGGCCTATTACCAGGAGACCGGTCGTGCCGGCCGCGACGGCGCCGCATCCGACGCATGGATGGCATATGGCCTGCAGGATGTCGTCAACCAGCGCCGCATGATCGACGAAAGTCCGGCCGGCGCGGAGTTCAAGCAGGCCCAGCGCGGCAAGCTCGACGCCTTGCTGGGGCTGGCCGAAGCCATCGACTGCCGGCGCGTGCGCTTGCTCAAGTACTTTGGCGAGACCTATGCGCCGCAGTCGATGCCGGCCAGCCGCAACCCGGAGATGTTGCCCGCCGCCGGGTTGGCCCAGGGCGGACACGGCCTCCTCGGAAGACAGGGAGGCCTCAACGGGCCGACTGCGGGGCCCCTGTCCTTGCGGTGCGGCAATTGCGACAACTGCATCGCGCCGGGCCAGGTCTGGGACGGCACCGACGCGGCGCGCAAGCTTCTCAGCACGATATACCGGGTGCAGCAGGCCAGCGGCATCACCTTCGGCGCCGGCCACATCATGGATATCGTGCGCGGCAAGAAGACCGACAAGGTCACGCAACACGGACATGCGGAGCTGAGCACCTACGGCATCGGCGCCGAATTCAGCGAGCAGCAATTGCGCGGCGTGTTGCGCCAGCTGATTGCCATCAATGCGGTGCATGTCGATGCGCAGGCCTACAACACGCTGGCGCTCACCGACGCCTCGCGCGCAGTGCTCAAGGGCGAGGTCCCGGTGCAACTGCGCGTCTCCAGCGCGGCTGCGTCGGCCGACCGGAGCCGGCGCCGCGGCAGCAGCAGCAGTCGCAGCGCCGTGGCCAAGGCGCCGGTAGCGCTCGACCCAGCAGCGCAACAGCGTTACGAGGCCTTGCGCGAATGGCGTGCGTCAGTCGCGCGCGAACACAACCTGCCGGCGTATGTGATCTTCCACGACGCCACGCTGGCCGCCATCGCGCAGCGCGCGCCACACTCGCTGGAGGATTTGCAAGGCATCAGTGGCATCGGTGCGCGCAAGCTCGAGGCTTATGGCGACGCGGTGCTGCGGGTCGTTGCCCTCTGACAGGGCGAACAAGAATCCGGCTCAGCCGTGACTGAGGCCGGCGGCCTGCACGCCGGCCATGCAGATGGCCTCGTCCTCGTCGCCGGTTCCGCCACTGGCTCCGACGGCGCCGATGATCTGACCGGCCGCGTCCTTGATCACGACCGCGCCGGTCTGCGGCAGAAATTTGCCGTCGGATACGGCGGCCAGCGACACAAAGAAATTCGGATTGTTTTTGGCCCGCTCGCCCAGTACGCGGCTGGACACACCCATGCCCACCGCACCCCAGGCCTTGGCCCGCGCCACCTCGAAACGGAACATGCTGGCGCCGTCTTCGCGTGCGAATGCCTTGAGGTTGCCGGCTTCGTCGAGCACGGCAATACCCATGGGCTGGCAGCCGGCCTGATTCGATTTCTCGAGCGCGACGGCAATGATCTGGTTGGCTTGCGCCAGGGTCAAACGGGACATGCGGATCCTTCAAGATAACCAATATGGCGATCGGTGGGCGATCGCTTGTGGCTCGATGCTAATGCAGGCAAGGATTCGATCGCGCAATGGACGGGCGGTGTGGGCGTGCGCTGCGCCGATCCCGCGCGCGTCATTCCGGCAACAAACCGATCTCCTTCGCCGCAGCGCCCCAGCGCTGATGCTCGTCCTTGAGGAACTGCGCTACCGCGTCGGGCGATGCCAGCGGTTCAGCGATTGGCCCGACGGTCAGGATGCGATCGGCCATGTCCTTGTCGGCCAGCAGCGTATTGACTTCCTTGTGCATGCGTGCGATGGCCGTCGCCGGCGTGCCCGTGGGTGCGACCAGCGTGAACCAGCCACTCATGTCGAAGCCGGGGATGACTTCGGCCAGCGCAGGCACTTGTGCCCACGCCGGAATGCGTTTGCCGGTGGTCACCGCCAGCATGCGCAAGCGACCCTGACGCACCAGCTGTGCCGTCGATGCCACGTCGGCCACCACTGCATCGGTCTGCCCGCCGATGACGTTCTGCACCGCGACACCCACGTTGCTGTAGGCCACCAGGTTGGCGCGGGCGCCGGAGCGGGCGTTGACCAGCCGGGCGATGATGCCGCCGAACGAACGCGGCCCTTCGTTGCCGATGGAAACTGTGTCGGGCGCCGCCTTCGAGCGCGCAATCAGGTCCTGGATCGACATGATCGGCGACTCGGCCTTGACCAGCAGTGCGAACGGGCTCTTGCCGATGAACGCCACCGGTACGAAGTCCTTCTGCGGGTCGTACGGCATCGACTTGAACAGGTAGGCGTTGGTCACCAGCGCGGCCGTGGTCGCGAAGTAGAAGGTGTAGCCGTCCGGCGCGGCCCGCGCAGCGGCTTGCGCGCCGATGACGTTCTGACCGCCGGGCTTGTTGTCGATGACGATCGGCTGGCCCAGCGACCGGGTCAGCTGTTCGCCCAGCATGCGTGCGATGTTGTCCGGTCCCGATCCCGGTGGTTGCGACAGCACCCACTTGACCGGTTTGTCGGGCCAGCCGGCGGTGGATTGGGCCAGGGCAATGCCCGGCGCCAGCAATGCGGCACCCAGCAGGGCGGATTCAAGAAAGTTGCGGCGTTGCATGGTTGTCTCCTGTTTCGATGAATGTCTGCAGAGCCTGCAGTTGGCGGGAAAGTTGTTCGGGTGTGGTTGCGACGCCATAGACGTAGTGATCGGGTCGCACGATGGCAGCGCTGCAGGCGTGGCGCAGCATCCATAACGCCACGACACCATCCTTGTCCTGCATCCCGGTTATGCCGATAGGCACGATGCGCAGATCCGGGCCGCTGCGGGCTGCCGTTGCAAACCCTGGGTCAGCCCCGGCTGCCAGCACCACACGCCATCCGGTGCCGCAGACCTCGTCCATGCGCCTGCCGCTATTGCCGCTGAGCAGCCAGGGTTGCGGAAAAATGCTGCCGACCCCGGGCAGGATGTCCGGCGACAACAGGCCGGTTTCCAGCGGCGGTTGCACGTCCTGGCGCGGTACCGACGGGACGACGCCGCCGCATTGCGCCAGCAGCTGCGCATCGCGCTCCCGGGCAGCGGCCAGGTCGCGTTCGCCAATGATCTTGCCAATCGCCTTGATGCGGCTGGTCAACGCCTTGACGTGGGCCTTGCGCTCTGCGCCATAGGTGTCGAGCAGCGCATCGCCGGCGTTGCCGGACAACACGGCCTGAATTTTCCAGGCCAGATTGGCGACGTCGCGGATGCCCTGGCACATGCCCTGGCCGAGGAAAGGGGGTTGTTGGTGCGCCGCATCTCCGGCGATGAAGACACGGCCGGCACGCCAGCGCTCGGCCACCAGTGCATGAAAGCGGTAACTCGCCTGGCGCCAGAGCGTGCCGTCGGCCGGCGTGATCCAGCGCGACAACAGCTTCCAGGCCGCTTCGGGCGTGGCAAGTTGCCGGGCGTCTTCGCCGTCATTGATCGACATCTCCCAGCGTCGGTGCAGGCCGGGGCCGATCAGGTAGGTGCTGGGCCGCTGCGGCTCGCAGTACTGGACGCTGGCCTGGGGCAACTTTGCCGCGCCGGCGTCGTTGACCATCACGTCGACCACCAGCCATGGCTGGTCGAAACCCAGGTCTTCCAGCGCAATGCCGACCCGCCTGCGCACCGTGCTCGATGCACCGTCACAGGCAATCACGTACGACGCGCGAACCTCGTGGCTGCTGCCATCGGGTGCCTGGACTTGCAGCGTCACGCCATCGGCGTCCTGTGCCAGGTCGATGACCTCGTGGCCCAGCGCCACCTGCACATCCGCCAGACTGCCGACATGTGCGCGTATGGCCTGTTCTGCCGCCGGCTGGTTGAACACCAGCGACGGCGGGAACGCCAGCGGGAACGGTGGCTCGACGGTGCTGAAACGCTTGATCAGCTGTCCGTCGACCCCGTAGAACTCCGAGGGCGTGAATGGCTCGGCATGTTCCAAGATCTGCGCGTGGATGCCCAGTTGCTGGAACACACGCATGATTTCATGGTCCAGCGCAAAGGCGCGTGGCTTGTCGTAGATCTCGGTGGACTTGTCGCAGACCCAGGTTCGGATGCCCTGGCCGCCGAGCAGGCCCGCCGCTACGGCGCCGCAAGGGCCATAACCGACGATGGCGACATCAACCTCGAGCGCCATGGCTCAGGCCTCGTCGCGGATCGTGTTGGACAACAAACCGACACCGTCGATCTCGATCTCGATCGTGTCGCCGTGTTTCATCCACACCGGCGGCGTACGGGCCTGGCCTACACCGGCCGGTGTACCCATCGCAATCACGTCGCCGGGCTCCAGCGTCAGGCACTCGGTAAGCAGTGCGATGGTTTCCGCGACGCCCCAGATCATGTCGCTGGTGTCGGCGTCCTGCATCACCTTGCCATTGAGCCTGCTCTGGATCCGCAGTCCCGTGGCGCCAGGGCTTAGCTGGTCGGCGCTGACCAGCACCGGGCCAAGCGCACCGGTGCCGTCGAAGTTCTTGCCGATGGTCCACTGCGGCGTCTTCTTCTGGTAGTCGCGTACCGACATGTCGTTGAAGCAGCTGTAGCCGAACACGCAGTCCAGTGCGTTGGCCTGCGTCAGGTGCCGCGCCTTCTTGCCGATCACGACTGCCAGTTCGGCTTCATAGTCGAAACGCTCGGATACACGCGGGCGCAGGCCGGCCTCGCCGTGGGCGATCAATGAGGTCGCACCGCGCAGGAAGAACCACGGGTAGTCCGGTTTCTCGCGGCCGCCTTCCTTGGCGTGGTCGAAGTAGTTCAGTCCCAGACAGATGATCTTGCCCGGGCGCGGCACGACCGGGGCGTAGCGGATACCGGCCAGCGGCAAGCGGGCGGCATTCGACGCGATGGCCGCATTTGCAGCGGCCAGAAGGTCGGCGCCGCTGGCCAGTGCGGCGACCAGGTCGGAGGGAATCTGCGGCTGGGCCGCGGCCAGGTCGATGATGCCGTCGTCGGTCATGACGCCCAGGCGCGGGATATCGGAGACGTAGAAGCTGACAAATTGCACGGAAGGTTTCCTTGAGGTTGATGCGTTGAGGAACTCAGGACGTGGCGGCGGCGAATGCGACCTGCCGTTGCGCGTCCTTCAGGGTCTTGGATGGCGGCGCCGAAATGCCCCATTGGTCGACGCGGCCCGCGGGCCATTTCCAGTCGTCAGGGCTGCCGACGGGGTAGTTGTCGTCTACTTGCTCGACGTCGCTGGTGTATTCGATGACGTAGCCGCCGGGGCCGACAAAGTAGTTGAAGGCGTTGTCGCCCGGGCCATGCCGGCCCGGACCCCACTCGATGGCGTAACCGGCATCCTTCATGCGGCCTCCGCCGCGCATCACGGCGTCGACGTCCTGCATGACGAAGGCGATATGGTTCAGGCAGTCGTTGTCGGCGTCGGCCAATGCGATGCTGTGGTGGTCGCCCGGCCCGTCCTGCGGAATCCGCACGAAGGCCATGATCCGGGTGCGATCGGACAGACGCATGCCGAACGCCTGCTCGTAGAACGGCAGGGCCCCGGCCACATCGTGGCTGTTGAGCACCGCATGGGCCAGCCGGATCGGCTGGTCCTTGTGGGTGTCGGCGCCCGCAGGTCGCCGCTCGTCACCTGCGACGAAGCGCAGGATGCGGCCTTGCGGGTCACGCACCACGATGGCTTCGCCGCCGCCGGGTTCGGTGACCGGATGGCGCGGCGACACGACACTGCCACCATGGGCAACAGTGTTGCGTGCCAGGGTCTCGAGCGCCTGTGTTGAGGCCGCACGCAAGCTGACCGATACCAGTTCGGATTGCGGGCGCGGATGCAGCACCAGCAGATGATGGTCCGCGCCGCTGCCGCGCAGATAGACGACCTCGCCGACGCGGTTGGTGACCTGCAGATTCCAGGTGTCGGTAAAGAATTTTTCGGCGGCAGGCACATCGGCCAGGCCGATGTCGACACTGCGCAAGGCTTTGACAAGGCCGAGAGTCATGGCGGTTCCAGTTCGGGGAGGCGGAGAAAACGCTGGGCGTTGGCGCGCAGCAGCAGATCGCGGGTGGTGGTATCGAAGCCGGCGGCGTCGATGGCGGCCACCGGCTGATGTTCGTGAAAGTTGAACGGGTAGTCGGTGCCCAGCATCAGCTGGGTTTCGCCGAACACCGATACCAGATGGCGCAGCGTGGGCGTGTCGAACACCAGCGTGTCGTAGAACAGTTTGCGCGCCTGGTCGCGCGGCGCGGCGGCGATGCTTTCGGCCAGTGCCGGAAACACCTGCCAGCCCTGCTGCAGTCGTGGCAGCAGCATTGCCAGCGTGCCACCGCCGTGGCTGAACGCCATGCGCAGGCCGGGGTGGCGTTCGATCAGGTTGCTGGTCAACACGGACGCCGCGGCCAGCCCGACATCGCCCGGGTAACCGAGCACCTGCTGCAAGGGCGGCGGGCCGACCAGGCGCTCCATGCCGGCGGGACGGATCGCATGCACGAACACCGCAGCACCGAGCGCCGCGCAGGCCGCGAAAAACGGTTCGAACTCCGGTGCGCCGATCGGGCGACCATTGATGTTGCTACCCACCTCGACACCTGCCAGGCCGAGTGTCTTGACCACGTACTCGAGCTCCCGGATGGCCAGTTCCGGATCCTGCAGCGGGACGGCACCGAAGCCGGCCAGACGGCCGCCCGACTCGGCCACCATCGCGGCGATCTGGTCGTTGAGGTAACGCAGCAACTGCTGCGCGTCGGCGGCCTTCATCCAGTACGACAGCAGCTCCGGCATCGGCGAGACCACCTGCAGGTCCAGCCCCATCGTGCCCAGATCCTCGAGCCGGCGCGCCGTGTCCCAGCATTTGTCCGAAACCGTGCGGTACACCTTGCCAGCAATCATCACGCTGCGATGGCAGGCCTGGGCCGGCGCCATCGACGGCCAGTCGGCAGGTGCGCTGGCACCCAGATACCGGGGAAAGTTCTCGGGCACCACGTGGGCATGGGTGTCGATGCCGCAGCGGCAGGTCATTCGGGCATTCATCGTGGGGGCATGACGCAGGCGTGTCTCCTCAAGTCGCGCATCGTAGGTTCGGCAGTGAAATCTGCATAGACGATTTTGCGAATTGCTAATATCCACGACATGGATATACGAGACATGGATCTGAACCTGCTGGTCATCTTCGATGCGATGGCGCGTCTGCGCAGCGTGGTGCGCACAGGGGAGGAAATAGGACTGAGCCAGCCGGCCACCAGTGCGGCGCTGGCGCGGCTGCGGCTGCTGTTCGACGATGCCTTGTTCGTGCGTGCCGGTGCGCAGATGCGGCCGACGCCGCGTGCACTGGAGCTGGCGCCGCTGGTGCAACGGGTGGTGGAGATGGTGCGCATAGAGATCCTGCAGCAGACCGGTTTCGATCCGGCCCGGGCCGATCGCAGCTTCACGATACTGACGCCCGACATCGGCGAGATCGCCTTCTTCCCGGGTGTGTTGCGCCGGCTCCGCGTGGAAGCGCCCGGTGCGCGCCTGCGGGCTGTGTCGCTGCCACGCAAGGCTGCTGCCGAGGCGCTGGAGGCCGGGGTGGCCGAGCTGGCCATCGGGTTTTTTCCCGATCTGCAGAAGGCAGGGTTTTTTCAGCAAGGCCTGTTCAAGACCTCGTATGCGTGCATCACCTGTGCCAGCAGTCGCAAGGTCGGCAAGCGGCTGAGCATCAAGGAGTATCTGGCGGCCAGCCATGTGGCGGTTTTGCCGGACGGCCGTGAACACACGCTGGACCGCATGCTCGAGGCGCGCGGCCACCACCGGCGCATTGTGCTGGAGTTGTCACACTTCATGAGCCTGCTGGCGATCATGCCCGGCAGCGATCTGATCGCCACGGTGCCGGACGATATCGCGACGGCGGTCGAACGCCATATCCCGTTGCGCCGCATCGAGTTGCCGTTCAAGCCGCCGGTGATCGACGTGCAGCAGTACTGGCACCGGCGCATGCAGAACGACCCGGCCAATACCTGGCTGCGCGGCCTGTTCCATGCGGTCAACCGGCGCGACGGACGTGCGCCGTTGCCGGCCGATCCCACGGCATATCGCTGACCCGGCGTGCGCACAAGGGAATCGGCTGACCGATGCGGTCAGCCTGGCGTGAGGCGCGCGTGTCGGATCGCCTCTGCCAGGTCGTCGACGAGTGCGCCATGGGTCGCGTCGCGCAGCCGTACCATGCCCACCGGTGGCAGATTCCACTGCAGGCGCTGCGGCATCACACGCGCGCCGCTGATATCGGCCACCTCCTGCGCGATGTCGTCGGGCAGGATGGTGATGGCGTCGGGCATGTGGCGCAGCACGCTGGCCAGGGTCTTTTGCGCAAAGGCTTCCATGAACGGCATGGGGACAGCCTGGCCGGCCGAGGCAAATATGCTGTGGATCATCTCGCGCACCGGTGTGTGCTGCGGCGGAAAGATCCACTGCATCGACACCAGGGCCGGCCAGTCAAGCCCGCGCCGCGCGAGCCGTTCGGCTGCATCGCGTGACACCACAAGGCGCGGTTCCTGGTGGTAGAGGAAATGCTGCTCCAATCCGGCCTCGGCACCGACCGACGTGAATCGGCAGATCGCGCAATCGAGCCGGCGCGCCAGCAGCGCCCGCTGCAACGTACCGGTGGTGGCTTCTTCCGCGACAAATCCCATGCGCGGGCGCAACTCCAGCAAATGGTGCCACAAGCTGTCGTGGGTTTGGCGCGACAGAAACGGAATCACACCGACCCGCAGGCGGCCTTGCAGGCCCGAGCCCAACGCTGCCAGATCCTGCCCCAGACCGTCTGCATCGGCCAGGGCCAGCCGCGCACGGGCCAACACCAGCAGGCCGGCCGATGTGGGCTCAAGGCCGCGCCGGCTGCGGGTGAACAGCTGTGTCATGAAGATGTCCTCGATCTCGCGCAAGGACCGCGTCACAGTGGGCTGTGCCAGGCCGAGCCGCTCGGCCGCCCGGCTGACCGACCGTGAGCGGTCGAGTTCGATCAGCAAGCTGTAGTGGCGCAGCTTCAGTCGCGTGGCAAGCCAGGGCAGAGTGGGGAGTGACATGCAAACGTTCCGATCGGTGAGATTGGTGAGTTAGATCTATAACAATTGATGCATGCATGTATCAACAAATATGTATTGAATCGCATTTTCGGCCTTAATCTTGGACCCATGTTCACGACCCGCCCAGAGATCACCGGCACGTTCGGCGTTGCCTCGTCAACCCACTGGCTTGCTTCGCAAACGGCGATGGGTGTGCTCGAGCGCGGCGGTAACGCCTTCGACGCTGCTGTGGCCGGCGGCTTTGTGCTGCAGGTGGTGGAGCCACACCTGAACGGACCCGGCGGCGAGGTGCCGATCCTGTTGTGGAGCGAACGCGAGAAGCGCCTGCGCGCCATCAACGGCCAGGGCTGCGCGCCGGCCGAAGCCACCCCGCAGGCCTTTCGCGCGATGGGTTTCGAACAGGTGCCGGGCATCGGCCTGTTGCCGCTGACCGTGCCCAGCGCGTTTCCGGCATGGCTGACCATGCTGCGGGACCACGGTACCTGGAAGCTGGCAGACGTGCTGGCACCGGCCATCGGGTATGCCCGTGACGGCTTTCCGGTCCTGCCGCGCGTGGCCCAGGCCATACTGGCGGTGCGCGAATTGTTCACCGAGCACTGGCCTGGATCGGCCGCCACCTGGCTGCCCGATGGCAAGGTGCCGATGCCGGGCAGTCTGTTTCGACTGCCGGCGTTGGCCGCGACCTACACCCGCCTGGTGGAGCAGGCCGAGCGCGACGGCGACGGTCGTGTCGGAGTCATAGACGCAGCCATGCGCCATTGGCAGCAGGGTTTCGTCGCGCGCGAAATCGACGACTATTGCCGCACCGCCAGTGTGCGCGACACCAGCGGCGAAAAGCATGCAGGCCTGCTGCGCTTTGACGACATGGCCAACTGGACGGTGGCCACCGAAGCACCGCTGTGCGCCGATTTCGGCCGCTACACCGTGGCCAAGTGTGGGTTCTGGAGTCAGGGACCCATGTTCCTCGAACAACTGGGCATGTTGCGCCATGCGGGGCTCGAACAACACGCGCCGGAGACGGCCGGTTTTGTGCACCGCATTGCCGAGGCGACCAAGCTGGCACTGGCCGACCGGGCTGCCTGGTATGGTGTCGCGCCCGGCGCCAATCGGACTGCCCAGCAGGCCCTGCTGTCCGACGACTACCTGCGTGAGCGATGGGCCATGGTCGATGTGCAACGTGCGTCCGACGCGCTGCGCGCCGGTCATCCAGCCGGATTTGCGCCGCGCCTGCCCGACCTGGGCGTGAGCGAACGCTCGCTGCGTGAGTCCGACGCCCGTTTCGGCGTGGGCGAACCCACCTTCGCGTCACTGCCACCGGTGTCCGAATGGGCCGACCGCGAGCTCTTCGTGGGTGATACCTGTCACATCGACGTGATCGACCGGCACGGCAACATGGTCTCCGCCACCCCCTCGGGCGGCTGGTTGTCGTCCAGCCCGACGGTGCCGGCGCTCGGTTTTGCGCTGAGTACGCGGCTGCAGATCACCTGGCTGGACGAGGGCCTGCCCAACACGCTGGCGCCGCGTGTCGCGCCATGCACCACGTTGTCGCCCTCGATGGCGCTGCGCGACGGTGAGCCTTACATGGCTTTCGGTACGCCAGGCGGTGACCAGCAGGACCAGTGGTCGCTTGCATTTTTCATGCGCCACGCGGTTCACAGGATGAACCTGCAGCAGGCCATCGATGCGCCGGCCTGGCATGTCAAACATGCGCCTGGTTCGTTCTGGCCGCGCCAGACCACGCTCAACGCGTTGAGCCTGGAGTCACGTTTCGCTGCCGGGGAAATCGATACCCTGCGGGCGTTGGGCCACCATGTGGTGGTGGGCGATGCCTGGTCCGAAGGGCGCCTCTCGGCATGCAGCCAGGAGCGCGATGCCCGGGGCCGGTTGCTGCTGCGCGCCGGCGCCAACCCGCGTGGCATGCAGGGTTACGCAGTCGGTCGCTGACGCAGCATTTTTTCACCTTCACTGAGGACATCACCATGTTGAATCGGTTCATCCGCCCAATGGCACTTCTGGCCCTGTGTGCTGCCACGCAGGTTGCCGCGGCCGCCTATCCCGACAAGCCAATCACGCTTATCGTGCCGTGGGCTCCCGGTGGCTCCACCGACATTCTGGCGCGCGCCATAAGCCAGCAGCTGACCATCACCATGGGACAGCCGGTGATCGTCGAGAATCGGCCCGGTGCGTCGGGCAATATCGGCGCGGGCATGGTCGCCAAGGCCAAGCCCGATGGCTACACCATACTGATCGACACCATGAGCACCCTGGCGGTGAACCCGTCGCTGATGGAAAACATGCCGTTCAAAGGCGCGGAAGATTTCACGCCGATCGCCATCCTGGCCAATGTCATCAACACCATGGTGATCAATCCGTCGGTGCCGGCGAAGACGGTGGGTGAATTCATCGCCTACGCCAAGGCCAATCCCGGCAAGCTGGCGTATGCCTCTGCGGGCAGCGGCTCGACCAACCACTTGAGTGCCGAGATGTTCAAGCGCGCTGCCGGCATCGAGATGTTGCACGTGCCCTACAAAGGCGGTGCGCCGGCCGTGTTGGACACCGTGGCCAACCAGACCCAGGTGTTTTTCTCTGCCGGCACGCAGACGCTGCCGCACGTCAAGGCTGGCAAGCTGACTCTGCTGGCCGTGACCGAGCCCAAGCGTACCGGGCTGTTGCCCGGCGTGCCCGCCGTGGCTGAAACCCTGCCCGGTTACAACATGAGTGTGTGGTATGGCGCCTACGGCCCGGCCGGCATGCCGCGCGAGATCGTGATGCGGCTCAACGCAGAGATCGCCAAGGCACTGGCCGTACCCGACGTGCGCGCCCGCATGGATGCGATGGGCGTGGAAGTGGTCAGCAGCTCGCCGGAGCAACTCGCCACGACGCTGCGCCAGGATTTCGAGCGTTTCGGCAAGATCATCAAAGACCTCAAGATCAAGCTCGATTGAGATGCAGTTGCAGGACCCATCCCCAGGAGTACGCGGCGTAATGCCGGTGGCGGTGTGCACGCAGTTGTGCGACGCGCTGAGCCGGGCGACCACGCCCGACCAGGCGCTGCAACAGATCGAGGCGGCGCGCTTGGCCTTGCTCGGCAAGGGCCTGCTGACCGTGAACCTGGACGCGACACGGCCCGATGATCCGCCCGACGAATTGCAGTTGCAGCGCCTGTGGACCTCGAACCCGCAGGCTTACGCAGTGGGCGGGCGCAAACGCAAGACGCTCACGCCCTGGACGCAGCAGCTGCTGCGCCGCTGCGAGGTCTTCATAGGCGAAGGCGACGAAGCCCTTGCACAGGTATTTGAAGAACATCAACAGATCGCCCAGCTGGGTCTGCATGCCGTGGTGAACGTGCCGCTGTTGCTCGCGGGCCGCTGCGTGGCCACATTCAACGTGCTGGGAGAACGCCCAAGCTGGATGGTGCATGAGATAGCCACCATTCGGCTGTTGGCGCTTCTGGCCATGCCCTGGGTGATGCAGGCGCGGGCGGCCGCTGCAGAGATGAATTGACAGCCGACCATCTCGTTGCGAATGGCTGCTGGGATTGTCCTCCCTGTGAGGTCATTGCCGACAGCTTGCCGGACGACCCGAGACGCTCGCCAATCGCGCTGATCCGGCCGCCGCCACTGTCGGACTGACCGCCACTTTCGC
>JAGPBF010000236.1 GCA_018063505.1 Rhodoferax sp. | reverse complement strand
GTGTGGGGCCGAGGCGCATTTGCGCGTGGCGCATCCCGACCTGGCCGTCGACGGCGCCCGCCGGGCCGCGGCGCTGTTTGGTGATCTGGGTGACGACGCGCAGCGGGGTCATGCCTTCTGGGTCGAGGCGTTCGCCCAGACGCGCCTTTCCAACAACCCGGCCTCTCGCGCCGCTGCAGGGATGGCCGTTGCGTTGGCACGCAGCAGTGGCGACGAGCCGGGTCTGGCCAATGCACGATCAGCGGCAACGGCGGTGTCGTGAACCAGATGGTCGGCGATGGACTGATGGCCATCTTCGGTGCACCGCAGGCGCTGCAAGATGCGCCGCTGGCAGCAGCCCGCTCGGCGCTGGACATGATCGGGCTCTTCAACCTCGAACGCGTCGCGCTGAACAAGGCACCGATCCGCATCGGGATCGGCATTGCCTCGGGCGAAGTGGTGGCTGGTTATACCGGCACCCAGCAGCGCGCCACTTACACCTGCATCGGCGACACCGTCAACCTGGCGGCGCGGCTGGAGGCACACACGAAGGTCGCGCTGCGTTCCATCCTGGTCGATGGCCGGACCCGGCACGCGGTCGGCGAGCGGATTCCAATGGAAGCTCTGGGCGAGGTGCTGTTCAAGGGCAAGTCGGCGGCGGTGCCGGTATTTGCCCTCGACGCACCTGCGCAGCGCTGACGCGTCAGATCCTCGGTTCTCCGTCGCGGTTGACGGTGATGGTGGCGCCGGGTTCGGTGGTCATCTGTATCCTGTGCGGCTGGCCGCGAAAGACATAACTCACGTCCCACAGCTCGGGACGGGCCTGCGCCTGCGGTGTTTCGCAACGCTGCACATCCTGCTCCTGTGGTGTTCCACCTCCACCCACCGATGCGCCGACAGCGCCGCCGGCAATGGCGCCGCCCACGGTGGCCAGGTCGCGGCCCCGGCCGTCTCCGACCTGGTGTCCGAGAATGCCGCCGATGACGGCTCCGATGATGGCGCCCGGAACCTTGTTGCGGTTGTCATTGCTCACCTGCTCGCGTTCGACCCAGCAGCGCTTTTCCGGCGTCTGCACCACCGCGCGCACCGAAGTCACCTGCGCATCGAACAGTGGCTCGTTGCCACGACGGCGCGCGTTGTAGACCGGTGCGGCCGGGACGGTGCTGGCGCGGTTGTCCATCCGGCGCATGTCGCGACCGACGATGCGTGCAGACGAGATCTGATTGTCCAGTCCCATCGATGCCAGCGACGGATATTGTCCCTGGCGCAGCACCACGCAGGGCCCGTTGAATGCCTTGTCCCGGCACAACTCCCACGGCCCGCCATTGATCTGGACCGACGAAACGCGGTCGTTGAAGCCGGTCTGGCGCAGGTCGGCCAGGTCCGCATCTGTGGCAAACGACCGGCCGCGAAGGCCTTCGCCTTCGAAGAACTCCACCCGCGCCGGGGCTGAACCTGGCCCGTTGTCACGCGTCAACTCGCGGATCGAGGACACGCGGTTCTCCAGCCCCATCGATGCCAGCGACGGGTACCGGCCCTCGCGCAGGACGACACATGGGCCGGCAAATCCTCCGTCACGGCAGATTTCCCAGTGTGCGCCGAACACTTCGACCGATGAAATCCGGTCGTTGAAGCCGGACCGGCCCAGGTCGGCGATGTCCTGCTGCACCGTGATTGCGCGACCGCCGAAATCCTGCTTTTCGTAGACCACGACGCGACTGGTGTTCGCTGCGGGCGGCGCCGGCAGGACCTGCGCTGCCGGCACATCGACGCGCGCCAATGCCTGGGTCGAGGTGATCCGGTTGTTCAGCCCGATGGCGCGCAGCGTCGGGTATTGGCCGGGTTGCAGAACTGCACAGCGACCGTTGAAGCGCACGTCTTCGCACACTTGCCAGCGATCGCCCGGATCGCCGCCGACAACAACCGATGAAGCGCTGTCGTTGAAGCCAAAGCGCCCGAAGTCTCCGACCTGCCGGCGTGTTGTGAACGACTCGCCCTGGAATCCCTCACGTTCGTAGAAGGTGATCTGGGCGGCAGCCTGCCCGGCAAGCGCCGCTGCCGCAACCGATGCGATGACTTTGAGTGCTGTTTTCATACTTTTCTCTGTTTTGATGACCGGCCGTGTGCCAGACAGTGGGAGTGTGGGATGCGCAGACTGCTGCGCATAGCGGACGACACCGCCGCAGCAGGTAGTGGATGTCCTACGTGGCCTGCGCCTGCTGCCGCGATCAGGCCCTAACGGCGCCGCGCGTCGTAAGGCCAGCGGTCGTAACCATTGGCTGCGCCGTCACTGTCGCTGTCACGCTGATACTCAGTCCGGTCAGAACGACCCTGCCGATCCATATAACGTCGGCCATCGCCCCGGTAGACCGGCCGTAGCGGTACGATCGCTGGCTGGACGATCACGACCGGTTCACGGTAAGCTGGGCCACCCCGGTATCCGACGGGGGTATAGACCGCACAGCCGGTCAGGCCGGTGAGAGCCAGCGGCAGCAACCATCGTGTCTTCATCTGAACCTCCTCGCGTCGTACCGACACGGTGTCGGCACTTCTGAGGTCATTGGATGCGCCGACTGTGTCGCTTGCGCGTTGCTGCGGTGTCCAGGTGTAAGGTTTGCGCGTCGACCCGCACAACTCAGCTGCCGTTGCGCAGCAACTCGAAGAACTGCGGCGGTCCCATCTGGCCGCCTTTGAGCGCCACTTGCATGCCGTCGAGATGGGGTGCGTCGCTGTGCAGCCGGCACAAGGCAACCCCAGGCGACAGCGTCTGCAGGTAGGACAGCCCCCAGGCGTCGAGCGCCTGCACCGCGTAGCTCGATGTGTCGCCGCCGGCGATACCCAGGCGCCGTACCGGGCTGGCCTTCAATACCCGGTCGAGCCAGCTTGCACATGCCTTGGCCAGCGTCGCCGCACCGCCGATCCCGTCATGCATCCTGGTGGCTCCCGCTGTCGGGGGTTGCGAAGCGGCACTGGTGTTGACCATTACGCTCCTGCCCTTGCGCAACAGCGCACTTACTGTGCTGGCCAGCCTGGCTCCGTAGTCGCCGCGGCCATTGCCTTGTGATACCTCGGCCAGCAAGGCAAGGGGGTCGAGGTCGACATGGGTGAAAGACGTGGCGTGGCGCACCTGTTGCGCCGTCAGTGGAGACAGGCTTCCGGCCAGAGCCAGCACCGGACCGTCCGCAGGTGCCAGCGGCTCCGGCTGCTCGGCAATGCTGCCGTCGGCTGGGCATTGCCAACGCGCGGCCAGTGCCTGCACCACACTGCTGGCGCCGACCGCCAGCAGCGGTTGCCCGCAGGCGCGTTGCCAGATGACTTTGCCGATGACGGACAGATCGCTGGCGCGTGAGACATCGAACAAAACCGCTGGTGGCGACGGTTGCAGCAAGGTGTCGATATGTTGCCCGAGGGCATCTGGCGTGGCGTCGTAGGCCCGAAAGTCGACGGTTGCAATGCCGTGCAGCCCTTGCAGCGCCAGGTGCTGCCGCAGGTCGGACTCCCGCATCGGCGTGACCGGGTGCTGGCGCATGGTCGGGTGCCGGTCGATCCGATGGATCTCGCCGGCGCTGCCGGCACGCGCAAACAAATGGCCGAAGACGCAATACCGTCCCAGGCTGGGCTGGCCGCCGACAATGGCCACCAGCGGATTGGACACGAAAGGCCTGAGCGCGCGGATCGCCGTGGCGATGTTGCCGATGTCCGGGCTGCTGTCGAAGGTGGAGCAGATCTTGTAATGCAGCACCTGCGGCGCCAGCGATGCAAACAACTGGCCCACGGCCCGCAGTTCGTCGCGCATGGCGGCAGGTGCCATCGAGCGCGCTGCGCCTGCGATACCCAGACAGTCCAGCGGTCCGCAGTCTGCCAGTCGCTGTGCCTGCGGGATGCCCAGAAACAGCAGACAACGCAGGCCGGCCCTGGCCGCGGTGGCCAGTGTGTCGGTGGCACCGGTGAAGTCGTCGCCGTACCAGGCCAGTTTCAACGTGGCCATCGCAGGCTAGAAGAACGCCAGGGCGCGCGCCAGCTCGGGTGCCTGGCGCGCGTAGTCCGCCAGTGACGTGCCTTCGCGTGTGGCAAGCCAGGCCTGGCGGATGCTGGCGACACCTGCCGCGGCCCCGTCGGGATGGGCCAGGATGCCACCACCGGACATGAACAGCAGGTCGTCGCTTGTGATGGCTTGCCAGGTGGCGGGCACCGTGCCGGCCCATTGGCCGGATGAAAACGCAGGCATCACGCGGTCGTCGGCGCCGTCGGTCAAGGGCGCCACGCAGTCGCGCGCCGAATCCACGACTTCATCGTCCGGCTGGGCAAACTTGCCTTGCAGCCCATGCACATGCATATGGTCCACGCCGGCCAGTCGCCACAGGGTCTGGTAGGCCTGGAACGACATGCCCAGCAGCGGATGGCGCGACAAGGCGCCGTAACCGTTTCTGTGGCCATGGATCACCAGCGGTGTATGCCGGCGCAGCGTCTGCAGCGCCGAATAGCCGCACCAGTTCAGGCTGGCCATGACACAGGAGCCACCTTCGCGCTGCACCAGATCGGCGTGGCGGCGCATCGCATCGGTCTCGTCGCTGATGTTGAACGCCACCATCACATGCTTGCCGCTGCGCTGCTGGTGCTGCCGCACCACCGCCATGACCGCCGGGACGCGTTCTGCCAGTGGTGCATGGGCGGGGTCGGCGCAGACCTCGTCGTCCTTGATGAAGTCGACACCGGCCTCGCACAACCTGGCGACCAGCTCGGCAGTCTGCCGGGCCGACAGGCCGACATTGGGTTTGATGATGGTGCCCACCAGCGCGCCTTCGGCGACGCCGGTCAGTGTTCGGGTGCCCTGCACACCATGGCGCGGAAAATCGAACTGCGCGCGGTAGCTTGCCGGCAGTTGCATCGATTCGAGCCGCAGGCCGGTCACTTCGCCCAGGTCGTACAGGTTGCCCGATACCGTCGAGGCCAGCGTGGGCAGGTTGGCCCCGACGTTGGCACACGGAAAATCAACTGTCACGCGGGCGCGCCGCCATGGGCCTGGCGTGCCTTTGCGTTCGAGCAGGGCATTGGGCAGGCTGGGGCGCTGCACCGATGCGAGCTCGTCGACCCGGATGACCCGGGCACGGGCGCGTTCGCGCAATTCGTCGGTCTCGCCGTGCACCCGCGTGAACGTGCCGCAGGATTGCTCGCCCGCCATGACCTCGGCCACGCGTGTCGGCTCCAGCGGTGTTTCGATCAGAAAGGTGGCACTGAAGCGCTGTGGGGTCATGGCAGGTCGCAGCTCCGTCAGATCTTGCCCAGGTCCGGAAACGGACGCACCGGATCGCTGCCGTCCCAGCCGACGGACGATTTGCGGATCAGATCGAACATGCGGCCCTTGGGGCCCGCGACCTCGGACAACTCGATCACCGTGCCGGGGTGGTATTCGGTGTCGAAGTAGATGAAACGGCCGCGCTCGCCGACCTCACCACTCATCACCGCCTTGAAGCCTTGCTGTTCGAGCCGCACCAGGTCGGCATCGTAGTTGTCGGTCCAGTATGCGACATGTTGCAGCCCGGTATTGCCGGCCTGCAGGAAGTCGCGGTACATCGATGGAACATCGTTGCGGCACTGAATCAGTTCGATCTGAACGAAACCCGAGTTGGCCAGTGCGACCGAATTGTGGGGTTCGTGGTGCTCACCACGGTACTGGTAGTTCCTGATCGGCACCTTGGGGTTGTAGAACCAGGGACCGACGCCGAGTGTTTCGCTCCAATAGGCCATCGAGGCTTCGATGTCGCGAACGACGTAACCCAACTGGCGGATTTCTCCGAAATGGCGGCTCATAGGGATTTTTCCAGGAATGCGCTTGCAGGGTGGCGGTCTACTTGATCAGCACGCCCGGCAACCAGGTGGATACCTCGGGTACCAGCGTGACGACCAGCAGCGCCAGCACGAGGGGAATCAGGAACGGAACGGCGCCGGCGACGACGCGCTGCAGCGGCAGCCTGGCCATGATGCTGACCATGTACAGGCTCATGCCTACCGGCGGTGTGAGCAGACCGATCATCAGGTTCAGTACCACGACCACGCCCAGCTGGATCGGATCGACACCCGCGGCCATCAGCGCCGGCGTGAAGATCGGTGCCAGGATCAGGATGGCGGCGATCGACTCCAGCACCATGCCCACGACCAGCAGGATGGCATTGACCATCAGCAGCAGCAGTATCGGGT
>JAGPBF010000235.1 GCA_018063505.1 Rhodoferax sp. | reverse complement strand
CCCAGCGGGATCTGGGCCACGCCAAAGGCGCTGCGCGCATGGGCGCCCTTGTCGCCGAACACCTGGCCGATCAGGTCGCTGGCACCGTTGGTGACCAGGTGCTGTTCGGTGAAATCGCCGGTGGAGTTGACCAGCGACATCAGCTTGACGATGCGTTTGATCCGGTTCAGGTCGCCGCCGACGGCCACATGCAAGGTGCCCATCAATTCGATGGCGATACCGCGTGCGGCGACCTTGCCTTCATCGGTGGTCATGGTCTTGCCGAGCTGGCCGACCCAGGGTTTACCGTCCTTGCGGGCGATATGGCCGCTCAGGAAAATCAGCTTGCCGGTCTGCACGAATGGCAGGTAGGCGGCGGCCGGTACCGCGACCGGTGGCAAGGTGATGTCGAGTTCGGTAAGTTTGTCGTAGATGTTCATGGTTTCGTATCTGTGGTTTGAGACTGGCTTTGGGACATGCCCGAAAGTGTAGCGGTGGGAGAGTCGAGCGGCATCACGGTGACCGCCACGGTCAGTTCATGGCTGGCGCCGCCGTGGATCACGCCGCGGATCGGCGAGACATCGGCGTAGTCGCGGCCCACTGCCAGCACGACGTAGTCTTCGCCCGGCGCGCCCCAGCCCCAACGGTTGTTGGTGGGGTCGAAATCGCACCAGCGAAGCTGGCCGGGCATGGCCGGCATCAGCACCGACACCCAGGCATGCGAGGCGTCGCTGCCGATCAGGCGTGGTTGTCCGGGCGGCGGCTCGGTCAGCAGATAACCACTGACATAACGCGCAGCCAGTCCGAGCGAGCGCATGCAGGCGATCATGATGTGCGCGAAATCCTGGCACACGCCTTTGCGCAGATGCAGCGCCTCGAGCGCCGCCGTATGCACGTCGGTGCTCTCACCGTCGTAGCTGAAGTCGGCATGGATGCGGCGCATCAGATCCAGCGCGCCAGCATGAAGCCCCATGCCAGGGGTGAAGCTGGGCGCGCCATATTCGGCAAACTCCGCGTGGCGGGGCACATGCGGCGAGGTGAAGACGAATTCGACGTCGGGATCGTATTGACCGTCGACCCGGTAACGCAGATGGGCATGCGCCTGTTCCCAGGGCATGTCATGCTCGGGCATGGTCTGCAACTGCGTCTCGACGGTGCTGCTGGCCACCAGAATCAGCTCCGAATGGGGCAACTGCAGCGATATGAAGGTGCGCAGATTGCCGAATACGTCAGGTGCGCTCTTGCGTTGCGAGGGTGTCGGCGTGATCGCCAGCGAATGCGACAGCAGCCGCTGGGTCGCAGTCTGAAGCGGTTGCAGGCAGGCGATATGCTGCGCCACGTCGACCGGCGGTGCGTAGTCGTACCGGGTTTCGTGGGTGATCGACAGGCGCATCAGGCCACCACGCTGGTCTCGGCTGCACCGGAGTGCGTGAAATAGGTCGCGCTGATGCGCTCGGACACGTCGTGGGCGGCCTGCCAACACTGGTCCAGTAGCTCCTGGAGTAGCGGCAACGACGCAGGCGACGCATTTTGCGTCGGCTCACCGGTAAGCGGATCGGCCGCACACAGTGTGGCCAGATCCCAGGCGGACGGGTCTGGTACCTGCAGCGACATCGGACTGAGTTCGTTCGGTTCGCTGCCGGCGAGTTTGGCCAGGCGTCCGCGCAAGGTATGGGCCACCCAGGCCAGCGAGCGCGGGTTGTCGCGGTTCAATACGAGCAGATCGACCATGGCCAATATTTCGCGGCTCTGCTGGAACTGTGCATGGAACGAGATGGTGCTGTCAAACAGCGCCACCATGGCCTCGAAGCCGGCGTCGTTGCAGACCGATCCGGTTTCCAGGCCGGCCGACAACGACGAGGCCAGAAACCCCAACCGCTCCACATGGCGGCCGATGCTGAGCAGGCGCCAGCCGTCGTCGCGTGTCATGCGGTCCGTCTGCGCGCCGGTGATCGCCGCCATATGCCGTCCCAGGCGCTTGAGCAGATCCAGCGCATCGAGGGTGCTGAAGTCTGCCGGGCTGGACAGAGATGCAAATGCCCTTACCAGTTCGCTGTCGACGCGTTCGATCAGGTTCCAGTGTTCGTAGGACAGGCGTTCACGCACGGCCGATCCGGCGTTGCGCACGGCGCGCAGGCTGTGGCCCACGCTGCTGGCCAGATCCTCGCCGCCCAGGCTGGCGATCAGCGAGCGCTCGAACACCCGGCGCGACTGCGTCAATGCCGGAACATCGGGCAACACCAGCGTGTTCAGCCGGGCCATCTGGTCCAGCCAGGCCAGCAGGCTGGCGCAGGTCTGGTCTTCGCCGATCAGGCATTCGAGCGTCAGCCGGGCCAGCGCGATCGTGTTTTCGGCGCGTTCGGTGTACCGGCCCAGCCAGTACAGGTTCTCGGCGCCGCGGCTGGTCACCAGCCGCCGGCGCTGCGCCACCATGCCGACGGTCAATGCCGGCGCCAGCAATGTGGTCCGGTCGATGGCCTGCTCGGTCATGACCCACACGTCGGCGCTGCTGCCGCCGCGTTGCATCGCGGCGATCTCGGCCCGGCGATGGGCCACCCGCGCCATGCCCCCGGGAATCACCTGCCAGGACCGGTTTGCGTCGCAGACCGCAAATACGCGCAACATGGCCGAACGTGGCACGATCTGGCCGGCATCGGCATGGGTGCCCGGTTGCCAGGTCGGTATCTGCGACAAGGGCAGGTAGGACTGCACCGTGTGTTCTTCCCCCTGGCGCGCGATGCGACCGGCCCACTGGTCGAGTTCGCTCTGCGCCAAGTCCCGGCCCAGTGCCGACTGAAAGCCCCGCTCGTCGCCGGCCATCGGATAGGTCGACTTGATGGCACAGGCTGCCAGGCGCGGCAAGGCTGCGTCCATCGCGGCATGTTCGCCGCACCACCAGGTCGCCAGCGATGGCAACTGCAATTCTTCGCCAAGCAGATGGCGCGACAACGCCGGCAGGAAACCCAGCAGGGCCGGGGACTCCAGGAATGCCGAGCCCGGCGCATTGGCCATCAGCACATTGCCGGCGCGTACCGCCTGCAACAGGCCGGGAATGCCCAGCGTCGAATCCGAGCGCAGTTCCAGCGGATCGAGAAACGGGTCGTCCAGGCGTTTGAGCAGGGCGTGCACCGGCACCAGACCGCGCAGCGTCTTGAGGTACAGACGCTCATCACGTACCACCATGTCGCCGCCCTGAACCAGCGTCAGGCCCAGGTAACGCGCCAGGTAGGCGTGTTCGAAATAGGTTTCGTTGTACGGGCCGGGCGTCAGCAATGCGATATGAGAGTCGGGGCCGCCGGGGCTGGCCGCCTTCAGGTTGTCGACCAGTGCACGGTAGGCGCCGGCCAGCCGCTGGGCCCGCATGTGTTCGAAGGCTTGCGGAAACAGGCGCGAAATCGCGAGCCGGTTCTCCAGCAGGTAACCCAGTCCTGACGGTGCCTGGGTACGTTGCGAGACGATCCACCAGTTGCCATCGGGGCCGTGGGCCAGATCGAATGCGGCGATATGCAACCGGGTGCCGCCCACCGGATCCACGTTGCGCATGGCGCGCATGAAGCCGGGGTGACCCTGCACCAGCGCGGGCGGCAGCAAGGCGCGCTTGAGCAATTGCTGCGGGCCATAGACATCGTCGAGCACCTGTTCGAGCAACCGGACCCGCTGCAGCACGCCGGCCTCGATCGCCTGCCAGCTCTGGGGCGTGACGATGAACGGAAACAGGTCCAGCGACCAGGGGCGTTGCGGTCCACCGGCGTCGGAGTAGACGTTGTAGGTGACACCGTTGTCGCGCAATTGCCGCTCCAGCCGGTTCGCCTTGCCATTGAGATCACTGGCCGACTGCGGGCCCAGCTGATCGAAGAACCTGGCCCAGTGCGGCGCAAGAACCTGTGCAGGCATGTCGGTGGTTCCAGGCTCGGGCGCCGCCCGGGCCTGGTCTGCCGGCCCGACAGCGGCCAGCATTTCGTCGTAGTGACCTGCCGCGGCCCGCAATGCGGGGGTATCTGCTCCCGGCGCCGCGCTTGCGCTCGCCTGGGTCAGCGGTTTGGCCTCACCACTCATGCCTTGGCGGGCCGGTGGCGCAGGTCCAGCGTGAACGGGAATTCACGATTGGCCGGCACGTCGATGCTGGCCGGTACGTTTGGCATGGTGCCGGCGGTATGCCCCATCGGCACGAAGCGCGACAGGCGCCGGCTTTCGGCCTCGTTGGCATTGACCGGGAAACTGTCGTAACTCAGTCCGCCCGGATGGGCCACGTGGTACTGGCAGCCACCGACCGAGCGTTGCATCCAGGTGTCGACCACATCGAACGTCAGTGGCGCATGGATGCCGATCGACGGATGCAGTGAAGACGGCGGGTTCCAGGCCTTGTAGCGCACGCCGGCGACATAACTGCCGGCAATGCCGGTGGCCTGCATCGGCAGCGCGTGGCCGTTACAGGTGATCGCAAAACGGCTTTCGTTGAAACCGCTGACGTGAACCTCGATACGTTCGAGCGAGGAGTCGACATAACGGGAGGTGCCGCCTGCCGAGTTTTCTTCGCCCATGACATGCCATGGCTCGAGCGCATTGCGCAGCGTCAGCGCCATGCCGCTGACCTGGATCTGGCCGACCAGCGGGAAGCGGAACTGCAGATGCGGCGCGAACCAGGCCGGGTCGAATGGATAACCCGCCAGTTGCATCTCGGTGATCACGTCGTTGAAATCTGCCTGGATGAAGGTCGGCAACATGAAACGGTCGTGCAGCTGGGTGCCCCAACGGGTCAGGTTGCCGCGACAGGGCTGCTTCCAGAAGCGCGCCACCATGGCCCGCAGCAGCAATTGCTGGGCAATACTCATGCGGGCGTGCGGCGGCATCTCGAAGGCCCGCAGTTCCAGCAGACCGAGGCGGCCGGTGGCCGAGTCGGGCGAATACAACTTGTCGATCGAGAATTCGCTGCGGTGGGTGTTGCCGGTCACGTCGATCAGGATGTTGCGCAGCGTGCGGTCGACCACCCACGGTGCCATGCTCTGGCCGTGTTTTTCGCGGTTGCGCTGGATCTCCTGCAGCGCGATCTCCAGTTCGTAGAGTTGGTCGTTGCGCGCCTCGTCGACCCGCGGTGCCTGGCTGGTGGGCCCGACGAACATGCCGCTGAACAGGTAACTCAGGCTGGGATGGTTGTGCCAGTACAGCAGCAGGCTGGCCAGCAGTTCGGGCCTGCGCAGGAACGGGCTGTCCGACGGCGTGGCGCCGCCCATCACGAAATGGTTGCCGCCACCGGTGCCGGTATGGCGGCCGTCGGTCATGAACTTCTCGGCCGACAGGCGTGACTCCCAGGCCACGTGGTACAGGAACTCGGTGTTCGCTACCAGTTCGCGCCAATTGCTGACCGGATGGATGTTGACCTCGATCACGCCGGGGTCGGGTGTGACCTGCAGCAGTTTGAGGCGCGGGTCGCGCGGCGGCGGGTAACCTTCGAGCACCAGCTGCACACCTTGCGCCACCGCGGTGGCTTCGATGGCGGACAGCAGATCGAGGTAGTCCTCGAGCCGTTCCATCGGCGGCATGAACACATACATCACGCCCGATCCCTCGCCCACCGACTCGGCCTTGGGGCCGCTGGCGCGGCGCGGGTCGCGCACTTCGACACAGAGTGCCGTGCGACTGAGCCAATGGGCCGATTGCTGGCGATCGGGCGTGCGCACGAAATCGGCTGGCTCGGTTTGTCCGGCGACCGTCGCAGGGTGGGCGCCGCCTGTGCCGCCCAGACCTGGTTGCTGCAGCACGCGGGCAGTGTCCGACGGCGCGCCGGCTCCAGCCATGTACGGCGTGTTGCCAGGTACGGAAGAACCGGCAGCTGCAGCGGCCGCAGCCGGTGCCGTGCCGGTCACACCGGTCAGGCCATAACGGCCGGCCATGGCGGCATAAGGCGGCAACGCGCCGCGGGCGTCATACGGATCCTGCGGCGTGTGGTACGGGAAATCGGCGGCGCTGATCCATGGCAGGGAATCGAGCGGCAGGCGCAGGCCCATCGGCGAGTCGCCCGGCATCAGGTACAGACGTTCGTCACGCACGAACCAGGGGCCGGTGATCCAGCGCGGACCCAGCAGGCACGGGCCCTCGGCCACCTTGACCGGCAACACATAACCCACCGCGGTGTCGAGGTTCTGCGTGAACACCCGGCGCAGGCGCGCACGCTCCATTTCGTCGTCCAGGCGCGATTTGAAGGGGTC
>JAGPBF010000059.1 GCA_018063505.1 Rhodoferax sp. | reverse complement strand
CAGGCAAGGAATGCTGTCTCAGCTTGTCATTCTTGGCGCCGTCTTCGCCTCTCTCACGTTTCTTTGGCTGGCGTTCAACGCCTTCGCTCTGGCGGCGGCCGGAGTCCTGACTGCCACAGACATCTACCGATGGTTGCCAGGAAAGCACTTCATCGTGCACGATGTGGACGCGCGTTTTGGCAGTCAACCAACGCGCTCCATGGAGGTGATGGGATTCGACTCTGCCAAGAAGCAGTACTTCGCAAGATCATTCGATGACCAAGGCTCGACAGAAGCCTTTGTCGTTGCCCTCGATGGCCGGCGCTGGAGCATCAGCGGAAAGAGCGTCCGTTTCATGGGCAGCTTCGACATCCAGAAGAAGCGCCTGACCGGGCTTTGGGAGCTCAAGGGACGCAAGGCCGGTTGGCAGCCATGGATAAAGCTCGAACTGGCTCGGGCATGAGGCGCTGGCCTGCAGCGGGGTGGCGGCGACGCTGCGAAAATCGCGCTATTGGACATGTCGATTCCCGGTCCAGTGGTTCGTCGGGAGTTTGAGCGCCCGAGACTGCCTTGGGCAAATTTTTCAGGAGTCGCTCATGAAAACATTGACATTCGAGATCGCCATCAACGCGCCGCGCGCAGTCGTTTGGACCAACATGCTTGGCGCGGAGACCTACAAGGTATGGACATCGCCCTTCTGTGAGGGCACCTACTTTGTCGGCTCGTGGGACAAGGGCGCCAGAATCCATTTCCTGGCACCGTCCGGCGACGGCATGGTGGCGGTGATTGCCGAGAACACGCCCCACGAGTACGTGTCGATCCGCCACATCGGAATGATCGAGAACGGTGTCGAGGACACCACGAGCGAGAAGATCCGCGCGTGGACGCCCGCATACGAAAACTACCAGTTCGTCGATGCGCCGGGCGGGTGCCGCGTCATCGTGACGCTGGACGCGGCTGCGCAATACGAGCAGTTCATGCGCGACACTTATCCAAAAGCCCTGGCGCGCCTCAAGGAACTGTGCGAGCAGTAAGCTGCGACGCCACTTCAACATAACCAGGGAGACACCATGGCAGTCGAACGTATGGACAACATGGGCATCGTGGTGGAAGACCTCGATGCCGCCATCGGGTTCTTTATAGAGCTGGGCCTGAACCTCGAGGGCCGCATGCCCATCGAAGGCGACTGGGCCGGCCGCGTCACCGGGGTGCGCGGCCAGCGCGTCGAGATCGCCATGATGCGCACACCGGATGGCCACAGCCGCCTCGAGTTGTCGCGCTTCGACGCCCCTGCCATCGCGTCCGACCACCGCATGGCCCCGGTCAACGCGCTGGGATACCTGCGCGCCATGTTCACCGTCGACGACATCGACGACACCCTGGCCCGGCTCAAAAAGCGCGGTGCGTCGGTGGTCGACGAAGTCGTGGATTACGAAGGCATCTACCGGCTTTGCTACATCCGTGGTCCCGAGGGCATTCTCATCGGGCTGGCCCAGGAGCTCGGGCAGAGGGCTTCCGATAGAACGAACCAGACAGACAGTGTGGACGCACCTGGCTGAATTCCAGGGACAGTGCCGTTGCGGGCAGGCGCAACTATCCGCACGTGGCGAACCGCTGCGCATCGGTATCTGTCACTGTACCGACTGTCGCCAGGAAAGCGGCTCGGCGTTTACGTACTATGGAGTCTGGCCGGCGTCCGGCTTCAAATTCGATGGTCAGACCGCCGAGTTCAAGGGTCGCCGCTTTTGTCCGGGCTGTGGGTCGAGGCTGTTCGCCCTCGACGACAAGGAAGCCGAGGTCAAGCTTGGCATCTTGTCCGAGGCGCCGACCGGTCTTACCCCCACGTACGAGCTGTGGGTCAAGCGCCGGGAGCCGTGGCTGCAGCCGATTGCGGGAGCCACGCAATTCCAGGAGGACCGGCAGTAGGGAGTATTCCCAGAAAGATTCGGACCATCCATGAAACCGACAGAACATGACGAACTCCTCCAGACCTTGAAGGCGCGTTTCGACAAGCACGCGCAGCAGCACAAGGGCATCGCCTGGAGCAAGGTTGAGGCGCGGCTCCAGGAGGATGCCAGGGCGCTGAATGCACTGGCTGCGATGGAGGCTTCCGGCGGAGAGCCGGATGTGATTGGTTACGACAAGGCCACCGGGGAGTACGTCTTCTGCGACTGCGCTGCCGAGAGTCCGGCCGGGCGCAGAAGCCTCTGCTACGACCAAAAGGCGTTGAACGCGCGCAAGGAGAACAAGCCCAAGGGCAATGCGGTCGATGCCGCCGCGGCGCTCGGCATCGAGCTGCTCACCGAGGCGCAGTACCGCGAACTCCAGTTGTTGGGCGAGTTCGATACCAAGACGTCGAGCTGGATCGCCACGCCGGACGATGTGCGCGCCCTCGGCGGCGCACTTTTCTGCGACCGCCGCTACGGCAGGGTGTTCGTGTACCACAACGGGGCGGAGTCCTATTACGCTGCGCGGGCCTTCCGCGGCCTGCTGCGGGTGTGAGCATGCTCAGCCAGCAATCGGCGCTACGATTCGCAAATGACCCCCAAACCGCGGCATTGATGGCCGAGTACAACCCGGGCCCGCAGAGCGCCGAAGTACGCAAGTCCGGGCGGATTCAGCGCGCAATCCGGGCCTTTGCAGGCTCGGGGCTGGCGAGTTGGCAGGTCTTTGAAGGTTCACGGCTCGCAGGATTGGACCCGGGCCTCAGGGTTCGCGTGCGCGCTACCCGAATATGCCGATTCACCAGGGCGTTGCGATAGCCGCCTGCCTGCGATCAAGCGCGGCTGCAGGCGGCTGAACCGGCTGAACCGGTATCGGATACAAGCGGTCGTCGTACTCCTCCAGCCTCGGAAACTTCAGCAAAGCCTTTTCAGCCTCCAGCGCCCGCAGCCGCGCGCGCCACTCTTGCATCACCTGGCGGCGGTCGTCATCCGAAACATAGGGGATATGCCAGCCGACAAATGGCTGGAGCACGCCGAGCCCGACGTATCCGAGCGTTCCCTGTAGCAGGTGTCTGAGCATCCCCTGCAGCGGGCCGTGGATCCCGCGCTCGCCGAACATGTGCTCCTGCCCGCCGAGCGTGACGCTGACCAGCGCGCGCTTGCCGGCCAGCCCGCCGCGGTCATAGAAGCGCTTGCCGCCGTAGACGCTGCCCGAGACCAGCACCCGGTCGATCCACCCTTTCAGGATCGCGGGCGTGGAGAACCAGAAGATGGGGAAGTTCAGCAGCAGCAGGTCGCACCAGAGCAGTTTCTCCAGCTCGAACTGGATGTCCGGCGCAATGGTGCCGGTCTGCACGCCGTGCCGCTGCTCCAGCGCATAAGTGCAGTACTGCGGATTGGCGCGCTGCGCGAAGTCTTCCGTGGAGGCCACCGGATTGAATTTCATTTGGTAGAGGTCCGAAACCCGGACTTCATGCCCCTGTCCGCGCAGCTCTTCGACCGCGGTGGACTTCAAGGCGGCGCTGAAGGACTGGGGCTCGGGATGGGCGTGGACGATGAATATGTTCATGACTCTCTGGCGTTCAACGCCACCTCGGTTGGGACCTTACTTGTTCAATCCGCCAGGCGTTCACAGGTACTGGGCGAACCACGCGAGCGCAGCCTCGCTGCCTTCTTCGAATCCGTCGAAGTAGATGCCGTAGTGGTCGATGCCTTCGATCACCTTGTAGTGAACCGGCGCAATTGCCTTGCTCCGCAGCATCTCGAACACCTTGCCGCTGTTGGCCTTGATGTCCAGCAACTCTTCCTCACCCGCATCCAGCATCAGCGTCGGCACCTTCAGCTTCGCTGCCTCGCGCAGCGCGTCGTACTGGAGGAAGCGGGCCAGGTGTGGTGTGCCGGCCAGCGGCGGATAGGCGTCCAGCCCCTGAGGGATTGCCGCGATAGTCCCGCGTGCGATGTCGATGGCGCGCTGCCTGGCATGCGCAAGCTGCGCGCCCTTGAGCACCGGGCAGATGGAGGCCACCTGCACCGCCAGCACCTTGATGCGCGGGTCGTTGGCAGCGCAGTGCATTGCGATGCCGCCGCCGAAGCTCGTGCCCCAGGCGCCGATGCGCTCAGCATCAACGTCCGGCTCGCCTTCGATGTAGTCGATGGCGGAGCGGTAGTTCTGCAGCCACTCCACCGGATCCACCATCTCCCGCACGCAGCGCACTTTCGCGAAACCTTCGTTGCGGCCGTCCAGGTGCGGCTGCTCCGCCGCCAGCAGGACGGTGCCCGCCGAACCCGACCAGCCGGCATAGCTGAAGCACAGGCTCATCATGCCGAACTGCGCGAACTTCGCGGCATAACGCTCGCCGGTGGTCTTGTCGCCGCCCCAGCCGTGCGACAGGACGATGGCCGGCAGGCGCTTTCCAGCCGGCATGTCCTTGGGACGGTAGATGTCGGCATCCAGCGCCACGCCGTTGCTCCAGATCTTCACTGCGCTGCGCTGGACCGAAGTGGGCATTGCCAGCTTGGGGTACTCCATCTTCCGGGTCTGCATTTCCTGGGCTTGGGCTTGCATGGCGTTCCCCTCAATCGAGCCGGATGTTGGCGCTGCGCGCGATCTGGTCCCACACTGCCAGGTCATCGCGCACCGTGCGCGCGAAAGCCTCCGGCGACTTCACCGGCGAATCGGCGATGTTCAGCTGGAGGAACTTCTCCCGCATCGCGGGGGAGGTCAGCAGCCGCGTGACTTCCTGGTTGAGCAATGCAACCACCGCGGCCGGCGTGCCTTTGGGCCCGAACAGGCCGTACCAGCCGTCGGTGGTGAATTCGACGCCCTGCTCCGCCATCAGCGGCGCTTCCGGGAGGCCCGGCGCGCGCTGCGATCCGGTCAGGCCCAGCACCTTGAGCCGGCCCTGTTTGACCAACGGCATGGCGGTTGCAACGTCGAGCCAGCCTACCTGCACCACGCCGCCCTGCATGTCCTGGGCGATGGCGGAGATCGACTTGTAGGGAACATGGATGACCGAGATCGCCCGGTGGTGCGCGATCCATTCCATCACCAGGTGGCCGGAGGTGCCTATGCCCCAGCTGGCGTAGTTGTACTTGCCGGGGTTGGCCTTGGCCGACGCGATGAAATCCTTCATCGAGCTGGCCGGGAAGTCAGGCGTTGCGACCAGTGCCACGCCGCCGGCGCCCACCTGCGCGATGGCGGTCAGGTCGCTGCGCGCATCGAAGGGCATCGCCTTCTGGATCGCCTGGTTGATGACGGTGCCCGACGCGTTGCCGAACAGCAGCGTGTAGCCGTCCGCCTTGGCCCGCACCACCTGCAGGCCGGCGATCACGCTGTTGGCGCCCACCCGGTTCTCGACGATCACCGGCTGCTTGAGCGCGGCGCTCAGGCCATTTGCGATCATCCGGCACAGCAGGTCGCCACCGCTGCCGGGGGAGTTGCCGACGACCAGCGTGATCGGCCGTGTCGGGAAGGACTGCTGGCCGAACGCAGGAGCGCCAGTGATGGCGAGCAGTGCAGCTGCAAGCATGGTGCGCCGGCCGATACCGGGGCCAAGAGTGCAAGTGGTTTGTTCCATGTCGATCTCCTCAGGCGGCCAGCAGGGCCGGTTCGTCGTTGCACAGGTTCACCTTGTCGCGCCCCTTCAGCCCGAGCATGGCGCGCGCTTCGGAAGGTGTGGCGATCTCCAGTCCCAGGGTTTCGAGCAGGCTGCGGATCACCAGCACCTGCTCGGCGTTGGAGGTCGCGAGCTTGCCGCGGCCGATCGACAGCGAGTCTTCCAGTCCGACCCGTACGTTCCCGCCCATCAGCGCAGCCTGCGTCACCAGCGGCATCTGGTGACGCCCGGCCCCGAGCACCGACCACTGGTAGCCACCGTCGCCGAACAGCTTGTCGGCGATCCGCTTCATGTGGGTGAGGTTCTCCGGGTCGGCGCCGATGCCGCCCAGGATGCCGAGCACGAACTGCAGGAAGATCGGGCCCTTGACCAGGCCGCGGTCCACGAAATGCTTCAGCGTATAGAGATGGCCGACGTCATAACACTCGAACTCGAAGCGGGTGCCGTGCACCGCGCCGAGCCGGGCGAACACCTGCTCGATGTCGCCGAAGGTATTGCGGAAGATCGCGTTGCGGGTGTTCTCCAGGTGGTCTCGCTCCCAGGCGTGCTTGAACTCCTTCATCTTGTCCAGCACCGGGAAGAAGCCGAAGTTCATCGAGCCCATGTTGCAGGACGCCATCTCCGGCGATACGTCCAGCGCCGCGGCCAGCCGCTGGTCCAGCGTCATGACGTGGGAGCCGCCGGTGGTGATGTTGATCACCGCGTCGGTGGCGCCAGCAATCTGCGGCAGGAATCCGCGGTAGACGGCGGGATCGAAGGACGGGCGGCCGTCCTTCGGATCGCGGGCATGCAGGTGCAGGATGGCGGCGCCGGCATCGGCCGCCGCGATCGCCTGCTCTGCTATCTGCGCCGGCGTGATGGGCAGGTACTGCGACATGCTGGGCGTGTGCACCGAGCCGGTGACGGCGCAGGTGATGATGACTTTGCGGGGCATGGTTGTGTCTCCTGGTTTGGTTTTGGTTCGATCACTTCTGCACGAGGCTGGGCAGGGTCTTGGCGACCTGCTGCCAGAAGGCGGTGTCGCGGTGCAGCTGGGCCTGCAGCTCTTCGGGTTTGCTCGAGGCGGGCTCGGCACCGGCGGCACGCACCTTCTGTGCGAGTTCAGGCAGCGCCATGACCTTGCGGGTCGCGGCCGAGAGCCGATCGACGATTGCCTTCGGCGTGCCGGCAGGTGCCAGCAGGCCGTACCAGATGGAAATGTCGTAGTCCACGCCCAGCTCGGCGAAAGTCGGGACGTTGGGCAAGGCGTCGAGCCGCTTGCCGTTGCTGACGGCCAGGGCCTTGAGCTTGCCGGCCTGGACATGGGGCATCAGCACCGGCGCCAGGGCATAGACCATGTTCACCTGGCCGGCGATCGCATCGGTGGTGGCGGGCGCACCGCCCTTGTACGGAACCTGCAGCAGATCGATGGAAGCCTTGCTGCCGAGCAGGTCCACGAACAGGTCCAGCTGCGCATGCGAGACGGAGAGCTTGCCGGGCGTTGCCTTGGCCGCGGCCAGCAGCTCGCCGCCGGTGCTGAAGCTGGTCTTCGGATTGGCGGCAAGCATGAAGCCCATGCGGGCCACCAGGCTGACCGGCTCCAGGGCGCTGCCGGCATTGAAGGACGGGGCCGGGCCGAAGATGGGATTGAGGACCTGCAGCAGGCTGCCGAACAGCAGCGTGTAGCCGTTGGCCTTGGAGCGCACGACGGCGTCGGCGCCGATGTTGGTGGCGGCACCGGGCCGGTTGTCGATCAGCACCGGCTGGCCCAGCTCCTTGGTCAGCTGTTCGGCGAACTGGCGGGCGATCAGGTCGGCGCTGCCGCCGGCCGGATAGGGGACGACCAGTTTGATCGGCTCGGCCGGGTAGCGATCCTGCGACCAGACGCTCGGAGCCGTGGCGGCGACGAGCAGGGCTGCGCCGGATGCCAGGGCAAGTTTGCGCAGGATGCGGGTGAAGTGGTTCATGTCTTGTCTCCGTTGCGGTATGGGTTTCGGGATGGCAGCCATCAAGTCGCCACCAGCTCCTGCTCGTGTTTGCGGGAGGCGCTGGCCTGTACGGCAGCCAGCGGGCGTGAGCCGTTGATCGTCACGCGCAGGCCGCTGCGGCGTGCCGGGAAGTAGTCGAAGATCGCCTGGTGCTGGGTGCAGCGGTTGTCCCAGAACGCCACCGAGTTGGCCTGCCAGCGGAAGCGGCACATGAAGCGCGGATTGCCGATGTGGCGGTACAGCATGGCCAGCAGGGTTTCGCTTTCCTCGGCCGACAGCCCCAGCACATGCGAGGTGAAGACCTGGTTGACGTACAGCAGCTTGCGGCCGGTTTCCGGATGCACCGCGATCACCGGGTGCTCGCTGCGGGCGAAACCCTTGGCGGGAGGCGGGAAGCCGTACTTGGTCCAGATCCTGGAGCCGTCGTGCACGGCGGTGAGGCCTTCCAGGAACTGCTGCATCGGACGCGACAGCGCGTCGTAGGCGGCGTACATGCTTGCGAACAGGGTGTCGCCTCCCGCCTGCGGCACTTCCTTCATGTACAGCATGCTGCCCATCGGCGGCTCGTCGTCGGCGCTGACGTCGGTATGCCAGTTCTCGCCCGCCACCCGTGTGGAGTTCTCGTCGGCATGGATGCGCAGCAGCTCCGGATGGTCCGGATGGTTGCCCTGCGCCAGCGGGTGCACATGCAGGGAGCCGAAGCGCCTGCCGAGCGCGATCTGCTGCTCGCAGCTCATCTGCTGGTCGCGAAAGAAGATGACCTGGTGCTCGATCAGGGCGCGCCGGACGGCGGCGACCTGCGCTGCGGAAAGCTGCTGCGAAAGATCGATGCCGAATACCTCGGCGCCTAAAACCGGCGTCAAGGGCCGGATGTCGAGCTGCCTGGACTGGCTGGACTGGCTGGACTGGTTCATGTCGTGTCTCCTTGTGGAACCGCTGTAGCGCGGGGTGGATCGATGGGCTGGAGTATGGGCAGGGGCGCTGGTTTTTCCCAATGAATTCGGATCGATTCGACATAACCATATGGTTATGATGAGCCAGCAACCAGGGAGCCCGCCATGGCCGACATCTCCAGTTCCTTTCTGCAGCGCGCATTGACGCTGCGCCATCTGCGGCTGCTGATCGCACTGGAGGATCTGCAGCAGGTCGGGCGGGTGGCGACTGCCCTCAACATCTCCCAACCCGCGGTGTCCAAGGCGCTGGTCGAGATCGAAAGCGGCGTCGGCGTGCCTCTGTTCGACCGCACGCCGCGCGGCATGCTGCCCACTGCCCATGGCGCCTGCCTGCTGCGCTACGCACACGCCATGGCCAACGAGCTGAGCCGCGCGGTGGACGAGCTCACCGGCATCGAGCAAGGGATCGCCGCTTCGGTGTCGGTGGGCGCCACCATCGGCACCGGCACCGGCTACCTGCTCAATGCGGCGATCCTGCAATGCCGCGAACGGCTGCCCGAGCTGACGGTCACGGTGGCCGAAGGCACGCGCGAGCTGGTGCTGCGCCAGCTGCGCACCGGCCGGCTCGACCTGGTGATAGGCGCAGTGGGCGATGCGGTGGCGCCGGCGGAACTCGACAGCACCGCCCTGTACATCGACTCGCTGGCCATCGTCTGCGGCACCCGCCATCCGCTGGCGACGCGGCGCAAGCTGGCGCTGGCCGAAGTGCTGTCGCAGGACTGGGTGCTGCCGCCGCGCAGCGCCCGGGTGCGGGCCAGCTTCGAGGCGCTGTTCTGCAGCACCGGCGCTGCCCGTCCGCGCGTGCTGGCGGAAACGGTTTCACTGGACCTGATCATGGAACTGCTGGCGCAAGGCGCCGTGCTGGCGCTGTTGCCGCAGCACCTGGCGCGACGGCTCGGCCTGGCGGGCCAGGTCCGTACGCTGGACGTCGACACGCCGGGGCTGGTGATGCCGGTGTCGGTGTATACCCGCGCCGGCACAGCCGCGTCCAAGGCGGTGCAGACCTTCAGGAGCTGCCTGGTCGAGGCCGCGGCATTGCGCTGAGCGGCCCCGGCCCACCGTCACAACCCGAAGAGCGCATCTGCACTCTGGCCAGGAACGCACCATGGCCGTCATCCAGGGCATGTCGATCTGCGACCTGCTGGTCGCCAAGACTGCGCTGGATCGCGCGCAGGAAGCAGGGGTGGGCAGCGAGATTCCCACCACCCTCCAGGAAAGCAGCAAAGTGGCCGGGGGCACGAAATGACCGGCAAGCACCTCCGCCCCGCCCCATGAAGATCAAACAAGTGTTCGATGCGATTACCTCCTGCGACGGGGCAGACGCGAACGAGGGTGCGCGCGTGCGGTCGCGCCCGCAGGCCGTCGGCGCAAGCCACCTGGCGGCAAGCCGATAATGCGGCGGCCATGACCACGCATCCCCTACCTGCGCGTCGCAATGCGACGACATCGAACCCTCCAGGGGCCGATTCCACCGGCTCGCGCGCGTCCATTCTCGCGGCCGCACGCGCAGAGTTCGCAGCCCATGGACTGACGGGTGCGCGGGTCAACACGATTGCCAACCGGGCCGGCGTGAACAAGCAGCTGATCTACTACTATTTCGGTAGCAAGGACGACCTGTACCGGTCGGCACTGGAGACCGTCTATACCGAGATCCGCACCCTGGAACGCAGCCTGAACCTGGGCACCTTGCAACCCGCGGCCGCCATGGAGGCACTGATCGGGTTCTCGTTTGACTATCTGCACGAGCACCCGGACTTCATCGCCCTGTTGAACCACGAGAACGCGGCCGGCGCACCGCATGTACGCGACTCCAGCGCCATCCGCGACACCAATTCGCCACTGGTCGACCTGATCGCGCGCACCCTGGCGCGCGGCATCCAGGCACAGGTGTTCCGACCTGGTATCGATCCGGTCGAGTTGTATATCTCGGTTGCCGGCATGTCGTATTTTTTCTTTTCCAACCGGCTCACCTTGTCGTCGATCTTCGGTCGCGACCTGGGTGCGTTGGAGGCGACCCAGGCCTACCGCCGCCATGTCGTGGGCTTTGCCATGGCGGGTCTGCAGCCGTGAGATCCACGGCAGCTGCACCGGGTTTTCCCTGAGCCATTCGGTCATTTCAACCAAACGGTTGACGGAACAATTCGAAGACCCTAGACTTGCCCGCACCAAGCGACAAACGGGGCATGAATGGACAACCAGACATTGGCGGCAAGCAAACCGACCCCGGTTCTCAGCCCGAGCCAACTGCCGGACCGACTCGACTCGGTCGGGGCGCTCGAAGACCTCCTGGTCTGCCCCACCCAGGCTTTGATCGACGACCTGGCGCAGGTCGACGGTGACATCATGATTCTGGGCATTGCCGGCAAGATGGGCCCCACGCTGGCCCGCCTGGCCAAGAACGCCGCGCCGCACAAACGGGTGATCGGCGTAGCCCGGTTCACCGACCGCAACGTCCAGGCGCAGTTGCAGGACCACGATATCGAGACGATTGCTGCCGACCTGCTGGAGCGCGCCAACATCGAGGCGCTGCCGCGTGTCTCCAACATCATCTTTGCCGCCGGCCACAAGTTCGGCGCCAATGAAAACCAGCCGCTCACCTGGGCCATGAACACCCATGTTCCCGCGCTGGTGGCGGATCATTTCCGGGCGGCCCGCATCGTCGCGTTTTCCACCGGCAACGTCTACCCGCTGACCGCCGTCGGCCAACCGGGCGCCGACGAAACCACCGCGCCGGCGCCGCTCGGTGACTACGCCCAATCCTGCCTCGGGCGCGAGCGCATGCTGCAGTTTTTCTCGGCCCGGCATGGCAATGCGGGCCGGATCGTTCGCCTGAACTACGCGATCGACATGCGGTACGGCGTGCTGCACGACATCGCCTCCAAGGTGCACCGTGGGGAAGCGGTCGACGTCACGATGGGCCATGTCAACGTGATCTGGCAAGGCGACGCCAATGCACAGGTGCTGCGTTGCCTGCGCCATTGCACGACGCCCAGCACACCGATCAATTGCACCGGCCCCGAAACCCTGTCTGTGCGCTGGCTCGCGCACGCCTTTGCGCAGCGCATGGGCAAGCAGGCCCACATCAGCGGCCAGGAGGCACCGACGGCGCTGTTGTCGAACACCACGCTGTCGACCGGCCTGTTCGGCTATCCGGTCGTGCCGCTGGCCGCCATGCTCGACTGGACTGCCGATTGGGTTGCAAACACCCGTCCGACATTGGGCAAGCCCACCAAGTTCGAGGTTCGCGATGGCACTTTCTGACCAGCTGCGACTGGTCGCTTGCGGTGAAGCCGAGCTCGCTGATGCGCAGGCCTTGTCCGACGCGGCGGGCTGGAACCAAACCGCCGATGACTGGCAGCTGTTCATGCAGCACGGTAAAACCATCGGCTACCGACATCCGGCCGGCCGGTTGGTGGCGACGGCTGCGGCCTTGCCCTACGGCAATGCAAAAGGCTGGGTGGCCATGGTGTTGGTCGCCGAGGCCTGGCGGCATCAGGGTCTTGCCACGCGGCTTTTGCAGATCGGCATCGACCATCTGCGCCAGCGCGGCGCAATCCCGTACCTGGACGCCACGCCTGCCGGTGCGCCGACCTACCGCAAGGCGGGCTTCCAGGCAGGATTCGCCTTGTCGCGCTGGGAAGGCACGACAAGCCCTGCTGGACAGGCACTGCCTGCACCGATGCGCGCGGCCGAGCCCGATGACCTGGCCTGGATCATCGCGCTGGACGCAGCAGCCAACAGTGTCACGCGCGATTTCCTGCTGCAGGATTTTCTGGCGCGCAGCACCAGCCAGGCCTGGGTGATGCGGGACCAATCGGGTTTCGTGATCCGCAGGCAGGGTCGGCGTGCAGCCCAGATCGGCCCGCTGGTTGCCCGCGACGAAGACACGGCAACCGCGCTGCTGGGCGCAGCGCTCGATCTACCGCAAGGCCCGGTGTTCCTGGACCTGCCCGACCGCTGGGACGGACTGGCCGCCCGGCTGCGCGGACGCGGCTTTGCGGTGCAACGCCCCTTCGTGCGCATGGCATTGGGCGAGCGCCCGATGCAAGCTGCCAATGACCAGCTGTTTGTGCTGGCCGGTCCCGAATTCGGCTGATACACCATGCACAGCAACGCCACACCAGCCCCGTCGGTTCGGGACCTGCTGCGCCAGGGACTGGCGATCCCGGCCCACCCCTTGGCGCTGGATGCCCAGCGCCGGCTCGACACGCGCCACCAGCGCGCGCTGACGCGTTATTACCTGGATGCCGGCGCAGGCGGCCTGGCGGTCGGTGTCCACACCACCCAGTTCGCGATCCGCGAGGCCGGATTGCACGAAAAAGTACTTACGCTGGCGATGGAAACCGCGCAGTCCTGGGTTCCCGCGTCGCGGCCGCTGGCGATGGTCGCAGGCCTGTGCGGCGCAACCCGGCAGGCGGTCGCTGAAGCGCGGCTTGCCGCCGGCATCGGATACAACGCCGGGCTGCTCAGCCTGGCAGCCATGGCGGGACACGACGAAGACGCACTGATTGCGCATTGCGAGGCCGTGGCGCGCGAGATTGCGCTGATCGGCTTTTATCTGCAGCCCGCCGTGGGCGGCATCGAACTGGGTGTGTCGTTCTGGACCCGTTTTGCCGCGATCGAGAACGTGGTGGCGATCAAGGTCGCGCCGTTTCACCGCTACCGCACGCTCGATGTGGTGCGCGGCGTGGCACTGGCGGGTGCCGAAGACCGTGTCACGCTGTACACCGGCAACGACGACCATATCGTGCTCGACCTCGTGACGCCGTTCACCGTGATGCGCGACGGCGAGCCGGTGACAGTGCGTTTCCAGGGGGGGCTGCTCGGCCATTGGTCGGTCTGGACCGCCGGTGCCGTTCGGCTGCTGGCGCAATGCCGGCGTGCGGCGCAGGACAGCGCGGTTTCGGCCGAGCTGCTGGCGCTCGACAGCCGCGTCACCGACTGCAACAGCGCCTTCTTCGACGTCGCCCACCAGTTTCGCGGTTGCATCGCCGGCTGCCATGAAGTATTGCGCCGACAAGGCCTGATGGCTGGAACCTGGTGCCTTGACCCCGACGAAGGGCTCAGCCCCGGGCAAGCGGCATTGATCGACCGGGTCTGCCGGGAGCATGCCGACCTGGGCGACGACGCCTTTGTGGCTGCCAATCTGGAGCGCTGGCTGGCATGAGTCATTGGACGCGCACGCCACGACGCAGTCGGCCGCTACGGCCGCCGATGCCGCGCGCTGCGCGCGCGCAGACGGTGCAGGGTCACCCATGAAGATCGCCCGCATCGAGGTGTTCACGCTTGGCCTGGCGTTCAAGTCGGTGTTCGTGCTGGCCGGCGGCGTCGCCGGAGAGCCTGGCGCGCTGTCGCACCGGGTGCTGGTCAAACTCACCACCGACAGCGGCGTCACCGGTTGGGGCGAGGCCACGCCCACGCCGCGCTGGACCTACGAGACCACCGAGACCATCGTCACCACGCTGCGCCATTACCTCGCGCCTGCCGTGATCGGCATCGAGGTGTGGAACCTGGACGCGCTGCACCGGGCGATGGGGCGGGCGATCAACCCGGGCCTCTCACCCGGCTCGCCGCTGGCCAAGTCGGCGATCGACGTTGCGGCGCATGACGCCTGGGGCCGCGCGCTGGGCAGACCGCTGCACCAGTTGCTCGGCGGCTGCCGTCGCACCGAATTCGACCTCACCTGGATGGTCTCGGTGGCCGATCCGAACGCGGCCGAAGACGCCGTGGCCCAGGGCCTGTCTGCCGGCTACACCGCTTTCGATGTCAAGGTCGGCATGCATGGCGCCGGCGGCGACCTCGATCTGGTGCGGCGCACCCGCGCAGCGGCCCCGGACCATGTGCTGCTCGTGGACGCCAACCGCGCCTACCGCATCGACGCTGCGCTGCGCCTGGCACGCCAGTTTGAAGACCTGGGAGTACACCACTTCGAGCAACCGCTGGACGGATTGAACCTGTCCGGCTACCGGCGCCTGGTGGCCGCCAGCCCGGTGCCGATCGCGCTCGACGAGTCCTTGCGCGCCGTGCCCGACCTGATCGAATACATCCGCGCCGATGCGATCGGTGTGGCCGTGGCCAAGATTCAGCGCAACGCCGGCATCCATTACTCGCGCCGCCTGTGCGACGTTGCGCAATCGGCCGGACTCGAACTGTCGATGTCGGGCCTGACCGAAACCGACCTGGGCCTGGCAGCGGCACTGCATCTGGCCAGTGTGTTCGACATCAACCCATTGGCATTGAACGGGCCGCAATATATCGATTCGCCATTCCTGTCACAGCGCATCTGGCAAGGGACAGGCCGGGTGCAACTGCCCACCGGGCCAGGCCTGGGTGTCGAGGTCGACGAAGGCCATGTGCGCCGGCACGCGCTGGAGGCATTTTCATGACTGCAGGCATGCGCAGGATCGGACCCAGAATCAGCAGCCACTGGCCCGCCGTTGCCATTTTTGCCGGCGTCATCGTGTTGTGGCAACTCGCGGTGAGCTTCCTGGGCCTGCGCGAGTATCTGCTTCCCAGCCCGATGGCCGTGCTGCGAGCGATGTTCGGCGATGAGATTCCATGGGGCAAGCACATCTGGGTGACCGCAGTCGAGATCCTCGGCGCCTTTGTGATTGCCGGCGTGGGCGGCGTGTTGCTGGGCGTGGCCATCGCATGGTCGAGCACCTGGGCCAAGGCCTTGACCCCGTTCCTGGTGTTCGTCAACACCTTGCCCAAGGTGGCGATTGCGCCGCTGTTCCTGATGTGGATGGGTTATGGCATCGTGCCCAACATGCTGATTGGCGCGCTGATCGGGTTCTTCCCGGTGGTCATCAACACCTCGGTCGGCCTGACGCAGATCGACCATGACATCGTCGATCTCGGGCGGGTGTTCAATGCGCCGAAATGGAAAGTGTTCATGAAGATCCGCGTCCCCAACGCCTATCCCTACATCCTGTCGGCCCTCAAGGTCACCGCCACTGCCGCTGTGGTCGGTGCCATCGTCGGCGAATTCGTGGCCTCGCAAAGTGGGCTGGGATACGTCATCATCACGACACAGAGCAGCATGAATACACCGGTGGCGTTCGCGGCGCTGGTGTGGACATCGATCCTCGGGCTGGTGCTGTTCGGAGTGGTCGCAGCACTGTCGCGGCTGCTGGTTCCCTGGGCCGAGGATGTGTGAGTGGTGGATCTCGACAAAACAACCTTCCCCGATACAAAGGAGTCAACGATGCGCAGCAAACTGAAACCTCTCTGGCTAACCCTGGGGGCCACCGCCCTCGCACTCTCGGTCGGCAGCGCCAGTGCGCAAACGCCCGAGAAGTTCAAGTTCGCACTGAACTGGTTTGCGGTGGGCGACCACGCCGCCTACTGGGTTGCGCTGGAAAAAGGCTATTACTCCAAGGCCGGCCTGGATGTCACGCTGGAAAACTCCAAAGGCTCGGGTGATTCGATCGCCAAGGTGGACACCGGCCGCGCGGATGCCGGCCTGGCCGACACGGTGGCCGTGCTCGCGGCCGATGCGCGGGGCGCCCGCGTGAAGATGGTCGGGATGATCTTCGACAAGACCCCGCTGAACTTTTTCAGCCGCAAGGACAGCCCACTGACCAAGCCCAAGGACCTCGAAGGCAAGACCGTCGGAGCCCCGGCCGGTGACGGACAACGCCAGGCCTGGCCGGCGTTTGCCAAGTTGCACAACATCGACCAGAGCAAGGTCACCTGGGTGAACATCGAACCCACCGCCAAGATCGCTGCCCTGGCCGAGAAGCGGGTCGACGTCGTCGGCGACTACACGACCGGGCTGCCGTTCTACGAGAAGGCCATGGGCGTGGGCAACGCGGTCATGATGCCCTGGGCCGACAACGGGTTCGATCTGTACAGCATGTCGGTCATCGCGGGCGAGTCCACCATGAAGGACAAGCCCAAGCAGCTGCGCGCCTTTCTGGAGGCGTCGTACATGGGCTGGCGCGACGTCATGAACGACCCCAAGGGTGCGCTGGCGATCTTCAAGAAGCGGGTGCCGGAAATCGACCTGTCGATCATCGAGCCCAACATGATGCTCGGCATCGACCTGATGCGCACCAAGCTGTATGCCGACAAGGGCGTTGGCTGGATCGACGAGAAGAAGATGTGCGCCTCCACCGACATCGTCAACACCTACATGGGCCTGCCCAAGAAGGTCGACTGCAAGGCGGTCTACAGCATGGACTATTTCACCAAGGTGGCCATGCCGCTGTCGATCAAGTGATGGCGGATGGCGCGGCACAGCGCGGCACCGGCACGGCCATGTCCAGCGGGGAGCGGCCGGTCGATGTGGCGCAGACCGAAGGCGCGCGCGGCACCATGATCCGGATCGAGAGTGCCGGCATGGTCTACCCCACCGATGACGGCCCGGTCGAGGCCTTGCGCGACATCCATCTGGATGTGTGCGAGGGCGAATTCGTCGCCCTGGTCGGGCCCAGCGGCTGCGGCAAATCCACCCTGATGCGGGCCATTGCCGGGCTGCGGCCGGTCACCAGCGGGCAGATCTGGGTCGATGGCAGCCTGGTCGACAAACCGATACCCAAGGTCGGCATGGTGTTCCAGGCCGCCTTGCTGCTGAAGTGGCGCACGGTGCTGGACAACGTCTTGTTGCCGGTCGAACTCTCCGACCAGAACCCGGCCCGCTTTCGCGCGCGGGCAGCGGAGTTGCTGAACCTGGTCGGCCTGGGCGACTTCATGCACAAGCGCCCGGCCGAACTCTCCGGTGGCATGCAACAAAGGGCCTCCTTGTGCCGCGCGCTGATCATGGACCCGCCGATCCTGCTGATGGACGAACCGTTCGGCGCACTGGACGCCATGACACGCGACGAGATGAACATCGAATTGCTGCGCATCTGGGGCGAGAGCCGTTCGGCGTCGCACCAGCGCAAGACCATCGTTTTTGTCACGCACTCGATCCCGGAGGCGGTCTTCCTGGCGGACCGTGTGGTGGTGATGTCGGCACGTCCCGGCCGTGTGGCCAGCGTACGCACGGTGCCGCTTGCCCGGCCGCGCATTGCAGAGACACGTGCCGACCCCGAGCTCGGGCGCCTGTCGTTCGAGATCTACACCGAACTGGCAGGCACCGCGGGCAAGGTCGAATCGCGCGCCGGCCCGCAGTGGTGAGCCTGCGGGCGACTCCATCACCCTGCCACGCCATGCGTTTCTCCCTGTGCAACGAAGTGCTGGCGCCAATGGCATTCGAGCGCCAGTGCGCGTTTGCTGCCACGCTCGGTTACGCAGGGCTGGAGATCGCACCGTTCACACTGGCCGAGACCCCGCAGGCGGTGACACCGGCGCAACGCGCCGATATCCGACGCGCTGCGCAGGATGCCGGCATCGCGGTGAGCGGCCTGCACTGGCTGCTGGCCAAGCCCGATGGCTTGTCGATCACCTCGTCGGACGCCACGGTACGCGATCGCACGATCACCCAGATGCACCAGCAGATCGACCTGTGCGCCGACCTGGGCGGATCGGTGCTGGTGCACGGATCGCCCGCGCAGCGACGCATCGATGATGCCGATCCGACCGGTGCACGCCAACGCGGCATAGACGCGTTTGCCTCGGTGGCTGAGCACGCGCAGCAGGCCGGAGTCATCTACTGCATCGAGCCGCTGGCACCGCCTGGCGCCAATTTCGTCGTGACGGTGGCGCAGGCGGTCGAAATCGTGCAGGCCATCCACCAGCCGGCGCTGCGCACGATGATCGATTGCTGCGCGGCCACCCACGCCGAGTCCGAATCGGTTCCCGAATTGCTGGCACGCTGGTTACCCACCGGCCTGCTGGCGCATGTGCAGGTCAACGACGGCAACCAACGGGGCCCCGGCCAGGGTGCATTGCGATTTGTCGAGATCTTGCGCACGCTGCAGCAACATGCCTATGCCGGCTGGGTCGCGGTCGAGCCGTTCGACTACCAACCCGACGGTCCGGCGTGTGCGGCACGCGCGATCGGCTACCTGCACGGCCTGATGGAAACGCTGGAGTCCGCACCCGGCAGTTGATCGTCACTGGAGTCCTCATGGCTACCCCGCCCCGCATCAAAGTCCTGTGCGTCGAGTTGTTCGAATCGCCCTACCGGTTGCGACTGCCGTTCCGCTTCGGCGTGATCACGGTCACCGAGGGGCGGCAGGTGATCACCCGGGTGCGGGTGCGCCACGAGAGCGGCCGTGAGGCCTTCGGCTTCGCGGCCGAAGCACTGGGTGCCAAATGGTTTGACAAGAATCCCGCACTCAGTGATGCGCAAAACCACGACCAGTTGCGGCGCACGCTGGAGCTGACCCGTGACGCATACCTGGCTGCGCCCGCGCTCAGCGCCTTTGGCCTGCACGCCCAGCACTACCGCAGCATCCTGGCGGCCGGTGCAAGCCAGGGCCTCGATGGCCTGGTCAGCAGCTTCGGGCCTGCGCTGCTCGACCGCGCCATACTCGATGCGCTGCTGCGCGTCGAAGGCGTGTCGTTCTGGCGTGGCATGCAGGGGAACCTGCCGGGCATCGTCGCCGATACGCTCGCCAGCGACTTGCAAGGCTTCGCGATCGACGGCTTCCTGCGCAACCTCCAACCGGCGGACTCCATCCACGTGCGCCATACCGTGGGCCTGCTCGATCCCCTGGTCGCATCGGACCAGCCGCCCGGCACGCGGGTCAACGACGGTCTACCGGAAACCCTCGAAGAAGTGGTGCAGGTCTACGGCAACCGTTACTTCAAGCTGAAGGTCTGTGGTCAGCGTGATGCCGATCTCGATCGGCTGCAACGCATCGCGTCGGTGCTCGATCACAGCCCTGCGCCCTATTGGGTGACGCTCGACGGCAACGAGCAATACGACGACGCGCAGGCGATCGCCGCCATGTGGCAAGCCATGCTCGCCACGCCCGGGTTGCAACGGCTGTGCGCGTCGACCCTGATGGTAGAGCAACCGATCCGGCGTGCCAGGGCGCTGTCGCAACCGGTCGCGCCGCTGGCCCATTTCAAGCCGGTCATCATCGACGAATCCGATGGCGACCTGGACGCATTCATCCGTGCCAAGGCACTTGGATACACCGGCGTGTCGAGCAAGAATTGCAAGGGCTTCTACAAGTCGGTGCTCAACCTGGCGCGCTGCAGCGTGTGGAACGGCGCTGCAGACGGCCCGTATTTCATGTCGGCCGAAGACCTGACAACCCAGGCCGGCGTCTCGGTGCAGCAGGACCTGGCGCTGGTCAGCCTGCTGGGGCTGGCCCATGTCGAGCGCAATGCGCACCACTTCATCGACGGCTTCAACGGGCGGCCCGAGGCAGAAGCGCAGGCCTACCTGCAAGCGCATCCGGACCTCTATCACCTGCACGATGGACGTGCGCACCTGCACATCCAGGACGGTATCCTGCAGCTGGGCTCACTCGATTGCGCCGGCTTCGGATCGGGCGTCACTCCGGTGCTGGACGCCACCGCCCTGATGGCACCGGCCGTCTGGCCGCCAATGGCAAAGGAACCCGCATGACCGACTACGAAGACCACGATGCGCTTGGCCTGGCGCAATTGGTGCGCGACGGCGAGGTCACGCCAGCCGAGTTGCTGGACGCGATGCTGGAGCGCCAGGCACGCGAGAACCCGCGAATCAACGCGGTCGTGACGCCATTGCACGAAGCCGCCCGGGCAGAGATTGCGGCCGGTCTGCCTGATGGGCCGTTTCGCGGTGTCCCGTTCCTGATCAAGGAGCTGGTCTTGTCCGTCAAGGGTGCGCCAACCACGTTCGCATCACGGCTGTATGCCAACAACATGCCCAAGGCGGACAGCGAAGTCGTGGCGCGCATGCGCCGCGGCGGGCTGGTCATCGCCGGCAAGACCAATTCGCCCGAATTCGGCCTGTCACCGGTCACCGAGTCGCTGCTGTACGGCGTCACGCGCAACCCATGGCACACCGACCTGACGCCCGGTGGCTCCAGTGGCGGATCGGCCGCAGCCGTGGCCAGCGGCATGGTTCCCATGGCGCACGCCACCGACGGTGGCGGCTCGATCCGCATTCCGGCGTCGTGTTGCGGCCTGTTTGGTCTCAAGCCCACCCGTGCACGGTCCACGAGTGGTCCCGAAGGGGGCGAGGGGCTCAACGGCCTGGCCCAGCAGCATGTGATCAGTCGCAGCGTGCGCGACAGCGCCGCGTTGCTCGATCTGATCGCCGGACCGATGCCCGGTGATCCTTATCAGGCCGTGCCGCCACAGCGGCCGTACCTGGAAGAGGTCGGTCGTCCGACAGGCCGGTTGCGCATCGCCTATGCGAACACGGCACCATCGGGCGTGCCACTGGACGCCAGTTGCATCGCAGCCGTCGAAGATGCTGCGCGACTGTGCGAAAGTTTGGGGCACCATGTCGAACTGGCCTCACCCTCGTACGATGCGCCGGCCCTGCTGCGCGGCTTCGAGACGGTATTTGCTGCGAACACCATGGCCAACGTCGCGCGCGCCACGGGCGGCGCCATGCCCGATCCCGCGCTGGTGGAACCGCTCACCTATGCGCTGGCCGAGCGCGGGCGATCGATCTCTGCGGCCAGCTTCATCCTGACCTTGCACGCCCTGCACCGCCAGGCGCGGCAGATCGCGGGCTTCTTCGCGCAATACGATGTCTGGCTCACGCCGACCCTGGCGCAAACACCGCGGGCGATCGGCGCATTCGACATCCGCTCGGGCGATGTCGACGCATGGCTGGGCAAACTGGCCGCTTACCTGCCGTTCACCTACCCGTTCAACATCACCGGCCAGCCTGCGGCGTCGGTGCCTTTGTACTGGGACGCAGACGGCTTGCCGATCGGCTGCCAGTTCGCTGCGCGTTACGGTGAAGAAGATCTGTTGTTGCGCCTGTGCGCACAACTCGAACAGGCCCGGCCGTGGTTCGACCGACGCCCGCGGCGTGCGGCCGATGCACCCATGCAGGAGTCCGCGCAAAGCTGATCCTGGTGCGA